>JANMKN010000048.1:0-6673 GCA_031372065.1 Abditibacteriaceae bacterium
CCGCAACTCAGCGCAGGCGCGCAAGGCATGGTCGGCATCGTCAACGTGAAGCGCTTGTGGCAGCAGAATCAAGAGTTCTGGGCCGATAAAGGCTTGCCTTTGCAGCAAGAAATCGTTTTTGCCAGCACCGGCACCAAAAAGCCGGAAGACCCGAAGGATAAATACGTCGCGGCTTTGGCAGGCAGCGATATTCAAACCAATCCGCCCGCCACCAACGACGCCGTTGAGACTTTGGGCAAAGATTACACCAAGCAACTGGGCCAAATGCCATCGCAAGAAGTGCTTGATGAAATTGACCGCGAAGTAGACGTGCAAAAAATGGAAGACACTTTGATGTCCGAAGGCACCGCCAAATTCGCCGACCCGCACAAAGCGCTTTTAAAACTCATCGCCGAAAAACGCGCCGCGTTGACGGCGTAAATAGGGCAACAATCCTTTGCATTGCCAAAGCGCCCATCAAACATTCGGTGGGCGGTTTGGTAATGTAAGTGCAAGCCTCAAAATCATGGAAAATAAGACTTCGAAGTCTTCTTTTGGTGTAGTTGCCAGTGCGCTCCTGATAGGGGTGCTTGTTTGGTTCGGTTTCCTTTTCTACCGGTGGATATTGAACAATAATCTCAATGAGGCAGCCGCTAAAGGTGACCTTAATCGCGTTACAGTGCTATTGGCACAAGGTGTCGATATTGAAGGGAGAAGTCTGCATTACAAGACTCCCTTAATGTCAGCGGCAGAAAATGGACATAAAGATGTTGCTTTATATTTAATCCGAAAGGGAGCCAATATCAATGCACACAATAACACTGTCTCGGTGCTGATGTGTGCCATAACGCCTGACAATACTGACCTAATTCAGATTCTTATAAAGCATGGTGCCGATGTCAATTGGCATAGTCGGAACGGTAGTGCTAATGCGTTGACCATTGCGAGACAACTCGGAAACGCAAAGGCTATTAAGCTTTTGAAAGACGAAGGAGCAAGCTGAACAGGAGTTCACCCTAAGTTTTCGAGTTGAACGCCACTCTAACCACTTAAGCAGAGAAAGCTGCCCACCAATCCTTCGTAAAAAGACGAAATAAAAACAGCCCCTCGAATTTTTCGAGGGGCTGTTTTGCTGTGTTTGGAATTAAGTTTTAGCCGCCAATTTCCGAAGTGCTGTTTAGCGCCTGCGAAAATAATTCGGCGGCTTTGGCGGTTTCTTTATTTTGTAGTGCTTTTTCGCCCGCAATGCGCAGTTCTTCGACATCTTGATAAAGCGTTAGCAGCCAGAAAAGGCGCGCGGCGGCGGCGTTTTCGATCATGGTTTTTCGATCATCGGCACTGTGATTAGCTTTGTGCCATTGATTCCAAAAACCACCATTGTTTGAGTCATGGACGTAGCGCCATGCGAAATCGGCATCGCGCCGCACAGCATTGAGATATTTGATGTCTTTGCTGGCCTCGTAAACTTCCAAAAGCGCTTCGCTGAAAAGGTGATTGAACTTGGCATCATCGGCAAAGCCGCCGGTTTGCGGGTCGGCCCATTTTGCGATTCCTGCATCGGCTTCGCGGCGCGCTTCGGCCAAGTATTTCTGGTCTTTGGTAACTTCAAACAAGCCCACATTAGCGCGAATCATCAGCGCCGTGTTGTAAGTCCACTTGGTTTTTTCGATCTTGCTTTCGGTGCTGATGTTATCCCAAAACAGGCCATCTTTATCTTGTAAATTCGCGTTCGTCCATGCGCAAGTCCGTTGCGCCCACACCAATTGATCCTTGTCACCCAAAGCATAAAGCCGCAAAGCGGCAACCGCAGCGGGGGCATTGACGCAGGTATTTTTCGATTTATTGTCGGGTCGCCAATAAATGCCGCCGCCGAGTTTTTCGTCCCAGCCGCTTAATACAAATTTCTGTGTGCGCCGCGCCCAATCGAGAAATTTGGGGTCTTTGGTCACGTCATAGGCTTCGGCAAAACCCAGCACCAGCCACGCGTTGTCGTCGTAGTATTTGTCATCGCCATCGGGAGACGAAAAATAAGCATCAAAGCCGGGAATCGGCGCCTGTTCATCCCAATATTTTTTCAAGCCGTCGGCGAAAGAGTAGAGCAGTGGTTTGTATTTTTCAGGGTTATGTCTCGTAGCGCCCACCAAGGCCGAAAACATCACGCCATTGCCCCACATAAAATCGTAAGACAAGTCTTTGCGACGCATTTGTGTGTTGGGATAATACAATTTGGCTTTTGAATCATACAAATTGGTTTGTATGAAATTCATGGTTTCTTCGGCTTTGACCGCATAATTGGCGCTGGCCGGGGCCGAACTAACCAAAAACTGCGTGGCGATGGCGCATGCGGCTGTCAGCAAGGCGTAATTGAAGTCTTTGTTGATGGTTTTGAGTAACATTGCATTCATCAGACAGTCAAACAAGCGAAACTTTTCTCTGGAAACCTGAGGATTCATCATGCCCTTACATTTAACACCCACTTCGTTTTCACGTCGCCAGTTTTTAGGTAGCGCTGCTTTGGCGGGCGCTGCTTTGCTTTTGCCACGCGAATTGTTCGCCGCCGAAGATGATACTCATTGGGCTTTGCTTTCAGACTCGCACATCGCCGCCGACGAAAAATTGATTTTTCGTGACGTAGATTTAGCCGGGCATTTGCACTCGGTTATCGGCGAAGTTTTGGCTTTGGAAAAGCGCCCTGCCGGAGTTTTTCTCAACGGCGATTGTGCCCTAAAAGATGGTCAAGAAGCCGATTATGTAACCGTCACGAATTTGCTTAAACCTTTGATGGACGGCAAATATCCACTCCACATGACGCTTGGCAATCACGATCACCGCGAACACTTTTGGACTGCGCTTGACAAAGGTGCCGCGCATCCCGTGGAAAGCAAACACGTTTCTCTGGTCGAAAGCAGTCGCGCCAACTGGATTTTGCTGGATTCTCTGGATAAAACCAATGTCACCCCCGGCCTGCTGGACAAAGATCAACGCGAATGGCTGGCGAAAATTTTAGACGCACACACAGATAAACCGGTGATTGTAATGGTGCATCACAACCCCGTGCCTGACAGTTTGCTGGACACCAAAGAATTGTTTGAAATTCTCTCGCCGCGCAAGCAAGTGAAAGCGCTAATTTTCGGCCACACGCATCGTTGGGAATTCGGCGAAAAAGACGGCATTCACCTCATCAATTTGCCCGCTATCGCTTATCCCTTCGCCAAAGAGCAACCAACGGGCTGGACAGACTGCTTTTTGCAAGCAAACGGCGCGTCATTCCAATTGAGCGCGCACGATAAAGCGCATCCTTGGCACGGTCAGAAAAAAGAAGTAACGTGGCGGGTTTGAAAAGTGCAAGAGTTTGACGCACTCGCTCAGATAACCAAAACGATGCGTTAGATAACCAAAACGATGCATTAGATAACCCAAACGGTGCGTTAGAAGACCCATTCATAAGAATAGTTCATTGATCAGGTGCGTATTCTTATTGTTTTGCGAAATAATCGAGTTCAGCGGCTGCGTGAGATAACCCATTCATGAGAATAGTTCATTAATCAGCACAATATTCATATTCGATGCTTATGAATGCCAGTTAAGCGAGTTTGCAGACGCTAAAATGGCCTGATTACACAAAATATTCTCTAATTAACCTGTCACAATCGTGTGCAATAATCATGTTAAGACCTTCGGTTTGCCGGTAAAACCCACTTAAGCTAAAATCGGTAAGGCTTTTGTCACCCTTTATGTCCTCGCCGACTTTATCCCCATTACCAAACGTAAGCGCTCAATCGTCCTCGCGAGTGCCGCAAATATCCGACAAAATGACGGTGGGCAGGGCTTCACTGATGCTGGCCGCGATGATTGCTATCGCGCGCATCACGGGTTTTGGGCGATTAGTCGTCACTTCGACGATTTTTGGACTGAATGCCACAACCGATGCCTATAACGCGGCGTTTAACATTCCTGATACGATCAGCATTATTATTGCGGGCGGCGCACTGGCAACAGGATTTGTGCCAGTTTTTACCGAATATTTGGCTCAAGGACGGCCCGAAGCAGCGCAACGCACCTTTCGCGCCATGTTTACGCTGTTATTATTGGGTTTTGGCGCTTTGACTGTGCTGATGTTCGCCTTTACCTTTACGGCGTGGAGCGCTTCATTGTGTCCCACGCCCGTTTTAGCGAAATCGCCGACTGTGCAGCAGTTGGAAATTTACCGGCAAGCAATGGCGGATTATCCGCGTAATCTGGAATTGTTCCGTCACACGCTGCGTATTTTGCTGGTGGCGCAATTTATTTTCGTGATCGGCGGAATGTTTACCGGCACGTTGAATGCCTTGCGCTTGTTTTGGTATCCCGCGTTGCAGCCCGTTTTTTGGAATTGCGGCATTATTTTGTTTGGTATTCTCGGCCCGAAATTATTTGGCGCGGGCATCGAATCGCAAGCGTGGGGCGCCCTTTTTGGCGCGGTGGCAGGCTCGGCGCTGATTCAAATTCCCGCGATTTATCGCAATCACTTGTCGCTAAAACCCTTGTGGGACTTTAACGATCCGGGTGTGCGGCGCGTGATGAAATCGTTGTTGCCGATTGTGTTTGGCTTGGCGAGCGGGCAAATCATCGCGATGAATTTGCCGCGATTTTTTGGAATTGGTTTGGCCGAAGGCACAATTTCCGGCTTGGACAACGCCAATCGCTTGATGCAAGTGCCGATTGATGTCTTAGCCAGCGGCCCGGCCATCGCGCTTTATCCAACGTTGGCGCTTTTAGCGGCAGAAGGCAAATATAATCAATTGCGCTTTCAATTAGTCGGCACTTTGCGGCGCATTTTAGTGATGACATTGCTCGCGTCGGCGCTTCTGATGGCGCTTCGTGTGCCGCTAATTCAAGTTTTGCTGGAACACGGTAAATTCGACGCGCAAGACACGCAATTTACCGCGCCGATCTTGTTATGCTACTGTTTCGGCGTGGTTGGTCTGAGTTTGCAGCGTCTTTTGGCGCGCGGCTTTTACGCGATGGGCGAAACCAAAACACCTGTTATTTCGGGCGTGTTGGCTATGATTTACTTTTGCGCGAGCAGCTATTTGTTGGTTTACATCGCCAAAAATGACAAGCCTTTATTGGCAGCGGCGCCAGCGATTTTGGCGCTGAATGCCGCCTTTGCCATCACTTTTGTGGCGATTTGGATGGGATTTTCTCTAAATCGGCGCTTGGGCGGCTGGGATTTTGGAGAAACGGCGGTAGCGCTTCGCAAAGGCTCTGTGGCGGCTGTGGTGGCTTATTTGGTGGCGTCAATTATCGTTCGGGGCGGTGAGAATTGGCTAACGGCTCATGCGGGCGGACATTTAATGCAACTCGTCGCTAAGTTGGCGATTCTGATGGCAGGCGGTGCATTGGGTGGCCTAACATTTTTAGTGGCAGCAGCTATCTTGAAAATGCAGGAAGTCGAAAACCTGACGCGACGACTACCGGGCGGGCAAACTGATCCTAAATACTTTCAAAGAGTGACATTTCCCAATCCCAATGAAGGGCAGGGACTTTAGTCGCACAGGAGAATGACAATGGAATTTCGTGTAGAAAAAGATTCGATGGGCGAAGTCAAGGTGCCCTCTGGCGCTCTTTACGGCGCTCAAACGCAGCGCGCCGTGGATAATTTCCCTATTTCTGGCATCCCGATGCCGAAAAGTTTCGTGCGTGCGCTGGCTTTCATCAAAGCAGCGGCAGCGCGGGCCAATCGCGACCTCGGACTATTAGAAGTCGAAAAAGCAGTCGCCATCGAAAAAGCGGCCTTGAAAATCGCCGAAGGGCATTATTACAATCAGTTTCCCATTGATATTTTTCAAACGGGCAGCGGCACTTCGACCAACATGAATGCCAACGAAGTCATCGCGGCGCTTTGCGAAAAAGAAGGCGTCAAAGTGCATCCCAATGATGATGTCAACAACGGCCAATCGTCAAATGATGTGATTCCATCGGCCATCCATGTCGCTGCGGCGATGGAACTGAATGACAACCTTTTGCCGTCCTTGCGCCATTTGTTGGATAGCTTGCGAATGCGCGTGGCGGATACCGGCGGCGTTGTGAAAACCGGGCGCACGCATTTGATGGATGCCATGCCGGTGCGTTTGAACCAAGAAATCAGCGGTTGGGCCGCACAAATCGAAGCTTGCATTGAGCGATTGTTGAACACAGCACCGCGCATTCATGAATTAGCCGTCGGCGGCACGGCGGTGGGCACAGGAATCAATGCCCATCCTGAATTCGGCTGGCGTGTTGCCGATCATTTGGGGCAATTGACGCACATTCCGTTTGGCGAAGCGCGCAATCATTTTGCGGCACAATCTTCGATGGATGCGGCAGTCGAATTGTCCGGTCAACTGAAAACTTTAGCCACAGCCCTTTTTAAAATTGCCAACGATTTGCGTTGGATGAATTCTGGCCCGCAGGCGGGGCTGGGCGAAATTGTGCTACCCAGTTTGCAACCCGGTTCTTCGATTATGCCGGGCAAAATTAATCCGGTGATTCCCGAAGCGACGATGATGGTCGCTGCACAGGTTATCGGCAACGACGCGACCATCGCATTGAGCAACGCTTCCGGCAATTTTCAAGACGCCGAGATAACCATCGCGGCACGACAAACAAGAGATGCTTCGCGCGCGGCACGGCGTCGCCAAGGCGTGGCGGCCAACTTGATTGGTTTCAGCCG
>JANMKN010000076.1:0-1865 GCA_031372065.1 Abditibacteriaceae bacterium
GAGCCAAACCGGATACCAATAGCTTTCGATTTCGCGTGTCGCAGGCCAGCGCGAACTCGCACCACCATCGAATTTTTCGAACGAAGGAGGATTCAGTAAAAGTGTTTTCATTGACATAGGTAATTAAGCTTTAGTTTTGCATCTGTTACGAGGCTGCAAGACTAACGATCTTGGCGTGATTTCGCAAGCAGGGCAGCTATTCTTTGGTATAGGCAAGTCCCAAGGCTTTCGGAGGGCGCGCGCGGCTAATGAATCCTGCCAGCACCACAATCGTCAGGACATACGGCACGATTTGGATGAATTGATTGGGAATGTTGACGGTGCCTTGCATGCGAATCGCAACGGCTTCGGCGAAACCAAACAGCAAACAGGCCAGCATCGTTCCTACCGGGTCCCACTTGCCAAAAATTAAGGCCGCCAACGCAATGAACCCGCGCCCAGCGGTCATATTACGGGTGAAGAGAGAATTCTGACCAATGGATAAATATGCTCCGCCTAAGGCCGCCAAAGCGCCAGAAATCAAGACGCCAGCATAGCGCATCCGCGTGACGCTGATGCCTGCTGTATCGGCTGCTTCGGGGTTTTCTCCGACCGCGCGCAAGCGCAACCCAAACCGCATTCGATAAATCACGAAGAAGGTCACGAACACGGCGAGCAACGCAAAGTACACGAGCGGGTTTTGATTGAAGATTGAGGCCAGCAGCGGCGACGACGTGGCATCAAAGATTTGCCAGTCGTGCAGTGTTTGC
This sequence comes from Abditibacteriaceae bacterium, assembly GCA_031372065.1. Taxonomy (GTDB): domain Bacteria; phylum Armatimonadota; class Abditibacteriia; order Abditibacteriales; family Abditibacteriaceae; genus DASWNL01. The sequence goes on from JANMKN010000076.1 coordinate 750, forward strand.
TCGCGCGGCAATTGTGGTGTGTTGCCGGTTGTGCCGAAAAATACTCCACACAACAAAGCAGGTACACCTAAGAACAGGATGTTGATGGCGGTTCCGCTGACGACTTGATTGGCACGAAAGTTAATCGTCGCTACCGCATGAATCGCAGCGACAAGAATGCCTGCGGTCACGGCGGCAAGGATGCCGACCCACGGGTTCTGCGCGTAGTAAGTGACCAGTGCAGCCGTGAATGCTCCCGCGAGCATGATGCCTTCCAGCGCGATGTTGATGACGCCGGAGCGTTCGCAATATAGCCCGCCAAGCGCCGCTAAAATCAATGGCGTGGCTAAGCGTAAGGTCGAGGCAATGAGAGTGAAATTGAAAATGGTTCGGAGCATGGAAAAATCAAAAGGCAAATATCAAAAGGCAAAAGTGGAATGCGGGAGAGCCATTTCAAAATACGAGAAAAATAAAGTGCCGACCTTTTAATTTTTGATATTTGCCTTTTGCCTTTTGCTTTTAATGCGTTAAGGCATACATCACATAATTCACGCCAAACTTATACGCTTCATTGGTGCCAATCGGGTCAAAGGGGTTATCTGACCATTGCCAGTAATCGCTGACGTCGTTGTTGAAATTTACGATCATCATCAGACGGCCTTTGTCGTCTTCAATCCCCCAAAACTCCGGTTTCATCGGGCCGAAATTTTGGTAGGGTGCGGGTACATCCAGCGTCTTGATGGCAAAAAAGCAATTAAAGATTGGATGCGAGATGTCGAGTTTTTTCAGTTGGAATTCGGGAAAGGCTTTTTTGATTTGCGACTCAAAGTTATACCACTCGCGGGGCTGCCGAAAGTCGTCTACCAGTAAGAAACCACCGCGTAAACAATACTCTCGCATCCCTTGCAACTCTTGATCCGTCAGATTCATAAAACCGACTTCGCACAAATAAGAAATGGGATATTTGAGCAAGTCAGGATCAGTGAAGCCATAAATCGGCTCATTCACATCCAGGTTAGTATCGAGTTTGGAAAGCTCCGAAATGATTTTGTTGAGATGGCGACCTGCCCCCGGCCAATCGTGCGACCAGGGGAATCCTCCATCGCCCAAGTGGGACCAGTAATTGCCGTACATACT
>JANMKN010000079.1:0-17602 GCA_031372065.1 Abditibacteriaceae bacterium
GTTGATTCACGTCTTGATTTGCAACCCGGCGCTGGTGGTTTGAACACGCTGCGTGTGCTGATTAATTTTCAAATCGCCTTGCCGCCAAACCCTAAAGTTCGCGTGGAATACCGCGACGAGAACTATTCCGGGCGAACTGGATGGATGGAAATCATTGCCGTCGCTGCATCGGGCTTGGTCATTCGCGATTCGGATGCGTCATCCACGGATCGCAGCCGTGAGCTAACGGTTTTTCCGACAGACTCGAACATTGTGCCGCCGCGTCAGAATGCGGCCTCGTTTACCGTCGTAAAAGCGAGCGCGGCGGCTACGGTCAATTCCTCGCCCGCGCCATCAAATCTCACAGAACTAAATAAAATTCCGTCTACCATTTCGACTGCCCAAACGAGTGCCAACACACCGCAGAATCGTTTCACGCAAACCATCGCCGAACGCAATTTAACGCCTGGAGTTATGCTGCTCGGCGTGCTGATTGCTTTGGCTTTTGGTGCGGTTCACGCGCTGTCGCCGGGGCACGGTAAAACAATGGTGGCGGCTTATTTGGTCGGCTCGCGTGGCACAGCGCGCCATGCAGTTTTGCTCGGCGCGGTTGTCACGATTACGCACACCTTTGGCGTGTTTTTGTTGGGTCTTATCACACTGTTTGCCACGCGCTATATCGTGCCCGAAAAATTGTATCCGGCTCTCAGCGGTGCCAGTGGCTTGCTCATTTTCGGCGTCGGCTTGTGGCTTTTGATGGATCGTTGGCAACAATTGCAGGGCCATAGTCACGGGCATCACCACAACCATAGTCACGGCCACGACCATTCGCATGAGGACTACGAAGAACATCTGGATGAACACGGGAAATTAGTGCATTCGCACGGCGGTAAAGCGCACACACATACCGTTCCCGATGGGCCGGTCACAGCGAAAACTTTGATTCTTCTGGGCATCTCCGGCGGCATTGTGCCGTGCCCGGAGGCTCTGGTAGTTTTGTTGGCCGCTATCAAGATGAACCGCATTCTTTATGGGCTTTTGCTTATCGTGGGTTTCAGCGTGGGGTTGGCAGCAGCGCTGATTGCGATTGGCCTTATTGTTGTCTCGGCGCGGCAACGCTTGGGCAAACTTGATAATCTTTCCAGCAGCGGCAAGCTGGTTCGCTATTTGCCGGTGGGCAGCGCAGCGATTATCACGGTCATCGGCGCGGCCATGACCATGAGTGCCATGGGTTCCGGCACGCCATAGGAAAACAATGGATTTAACTTTCATTTCGCTGTTACTTGGAGCCTGTGGCCTCGGCATGGCGCACGCTTTTGAAGTGGATCACATGACTGCGGTGTCGGCTTTCGTGGCGCAAAAACCATCGCCGCGCCACGCCGCTTTATTTGGCATTAAGTGGGCCATTGGTCATGCCTTTAGCTTGCTGATGCTCGGCACAATTCTATTCGCCTTGCGATTGACGATTTCCGACGGTATAGCCATGTCACTCGAACGTTTGGTCGGCGTGGCACTCTTTGTTTTGGGACTGTGGACGCTCAAACAATTGCACGCCAGCTTTTTAGGACACACACACCAGCACCGGCACACGCCCGACGAATTAGCCGCCATCGCTACGCAAGAAGGCGACGAAGCTGCTACGCGGATTCACACACACGCCGATGGCACCACGCACGCGCATTCACACGATTCGCTTTTTATGGGCATATTGCACGGCGCGGCGGGCACGGCGGCCTTTGTGGGACAATCGTTGGTTGCTGTATCGCAAACCTACGCCAAAGTTTTCTCGTTTACTTTAGCCTTTAGCATCGGCGTTTTAATCGCAATGGGTGCTTATTCGGCGGCGCTCGGCAGCATTATCACACTCAGCGAGCGCCGTTCCACCGCCATCGTTCATGGCGTGCGCGCCTTAACCGGAATTTGGGCGTGCGGCGTCGGAATCTACTGGATTTTCAAGTAAATTTCGGGCGAGGATAGTGCCCAATGGATAAGTATCCCTACCATAAACCTACACCTTAATTCCACTGCGATTGCGCCAGATAAAATAACTGCTATAATAACCCTTGTTCTTGAAATAGTGCCTCGGTAAAGATGTAGGGGACAGCAAAACCATAGCGTTTCATTTGAAAATCGCTTTCATTCAAACTACTTCTGTCGGGCGCTTTTATTTTAGAAGGTTGCATCATGGCTATTTATCAATACTTGCTCGCTAACCCCAATCCCACCAATCCCAGTGCCGGTTCTCAACTGCGCCATATTCTCCGTCCGGCACAGCGGTTACAAGCCGCGAACTCGCCGATGCGCGCCGCTTTTTAGGCGATTATCTTGTAAAAGTGCCTTGACGTTCCCATAAATGAAGCCGTGTCCTTTGGCGACATCGTGCAAGCGGCACACAACAAAATTGGTGCTAACCCTGTGCTCATTTCGGCGAATGTTGAGGAAGCGGGCACCTCCGGCAAGGTGCGCGTGGTGCTAATCAACGATTCGGGAGCCACCATCGCCAACTTTGCCGGTCAACTGTTTGTGACAGTGTGGCAGTATTAATAAACAGGTCAATGGATGAGTTTGTTAAAGCGGGTCAATGTCACCCGCTCAGGAGTTTTATGCAGCGTTTCACTTTTTCTTCGTTTTGTCTTTTGTTGTGCAGTGTGCTGCTTGGCGCGCTCTCGAACCATGCACAGGCGGCGACCTTTACCGTCGTCAACACCAATCAAGTCGGCACTGGCAGTTTGCGCAAGGCACTCAACGATGCCAATGCCACGCCGGGAGCCGATAGTATCGTTTTCACGATTCCCAGCTCTGGTCTTCACACCATCGCGCCCACGTCTCCGCTACCCACCATCACCGAGGCTGTGACCATTGATGGCTACTCGCAACCGGGCGCCACTCCCAATACGCAGACCAATAGCGACGATGCGGTCATCCTCATCGAACTTGATGGCAGCAACGCGGGCGCGGACGCTTATGGCCTCAAAATCACAGGCGGCAACTGCACGGTGCGCGGTTTGTGCATCAATCGCTTCAACCTGCACGGCATCCTGATGCACACGCGAGGCAATAACATCATCACCGGCAACTTCATTGGCTGCGACCCCGGCGGCACGCTCAACCGCGACAATGGTGGGCATGGCATCGCCATTCCCAGCGGCAACGCCAACCGCATCGGTGGCACCACGCCCGCCGAGCGCAACCTGCTATCGGGCAACCGCAACACGGGTGTGCAAATTTCCAGCAATCTGACCAGCGGCAATGTGGTGCAAGGCAACTTCATCGGCACCGACAAAAGCGGCGGCGTGGCGTTGGGCAATGGCCTCAACGGTATCTACATCACGCAGGGTGCGACCAACAACCTCATCGGCGGTATCGGCTCCGCAGCGCGCAACATCATTTCCGGCAATGAGCGGCGCGGGGTGCAGATTGCCAACGGCGCCAATGCCAATCAGGTGCAGGGCAACACCATCGGCTTGAACAGCGCGGGCTTGCAGAAAGTGGGCAACGGCAGTGATGGTGTGGCAATTACTGAGAGCAACAACAACCTGATTGGCAGCAGTCAAGCGGGCGGCGGCAACCTGATTAGCGGCAACGGCAGCCGATTTTATGGCGGCAACGGTGTTGCTGTTAGTGGCAGTGGCGCCAGCAACAACCGTATCGAAGGCAATCTCATTGGCACCAATGTCAATGGTAGCCTTCCTCTTGACTTTGGCGTGGGCAACTACATTCATGGCGTATCTATTAGCGACGGTGCTTCCAACAATATGGCAGGTGGCACAACGAATGGGACGGGCAATTTGATTGGCGCCAATGGTCATAACAACTCTGATAACACGCCACGATATTATGGCATGGGTGTGGTTCTTACAGGCCCAGTGGCAACGGCGAACAAAGTGCAGGGCAACCGCATTAAGCGTAATCAAGGCAACGGGATATGGATCAATCAATCGGCGGATAACCTGATTGGTGGCACCACAACGGGCGCGCGCAACGTCATTACTGGCAATGCTCAATTTCCTTCTCCGCTAAATGGTAACGCTGGCATTGAGATATTCGGCAGTCAGGCCTCGAATAATCAGGTGCAGGGCAACTACATTGGTCTTGATGAAACCGGCAGCGCAACAGATCGCAATGGGTATAACACAAGCGCTGGCGGGGGGGTCTATCTTAATGATGCTCCGAGTAATACAGTTGGTGGCTCTCTCAGTGGAAGTCGCAATATAATTTCTGGCAATCTCATAGGTGTCCAGATTGCAGGATTGAATGCACAAAACAGTCAAATCCTTGGTAATTACATTGGCACTGATGCCAGCGGCACCCAAGATTTGGGAAATGGTTTTGGCGTGTGCATTGGGGATTTTTTAGGAAATACGCATATTGGTGCCAGTAACAACGTAGTAGGTGGCAATACATTGGCGGCGGCCAATGTTATTTCTGGTAATTCAGAGGGAATAATTTTGGTTGGCACCACCACTCAAAACAATCAGATCATCGGCAACTTCATTGGCACACAAGAAGACGGTATTAGTGCGTTGAGCAACTCCTTTCGTGGCATTGCTGTTTTATTAGGCGCTAAAGCCAATAAGATTGGTGGTTTAGGTAGTGGGACTAATACAATTGCCTTCAATGGTGAGGACGGAGTGCAAATAGCTGAAGGCACCGGTAATGAGATTGTGGGTAACTCCATCTTCTCCAATGGCGAACTTGGCATTGATTTATTAAGTAACGGCGTCACCGCCAACGATGGGGGCGACGCCGATAGCGGCGCCAACAACCTGCAAAATTATCCGGTGCTGAGTGGCGCGGCTGTCTCGCAGGCATCGGGCACAGTGACGGCCATTGACGGCACGCTCAATAGCAGGGCCAGCCAACTCTTTCGGGTGGACTTTTATGCCAGCCCCTCGGCTGACCCCAGCGGCTTCGGCGAAGGCAAAACTTATTTAGGCAGCGTCACCGTTACCACCAATGGCAGCGGCAACGTCTCGTTTAGCTTTAATGCCAGCGGAGACCGCAGTGGTCAGGTCATCACAGCAACAGCCACCAACACCACCACGCACGACACCAGCGAATTCAGCCAAGCCGTGACTGTGGCACCAGCTGGGCCGTAAGAACTTAGCGGGGCGCCTGTGGCGCCCCGCTTTTCATTAAGCAAAATTGTTTGGCAGACACAAAGGAGAATTTAACATGGCACAAGATGAGTATTTGTATGATACGGCGGCAACCCCGCCGATTGTTCCTGCGGCGTCCCCGATGCTGCGTCGCATCGGCACGACAGTCGTGCGCGTAGATGCCGCCTTGGAAGTCGGTGGCTTTAATTCGTCAAGCGTAATGGAGGAAAAGAATCTGATCATTTCCGGGCCGCGCCCCTTCATTGATGTGCGAGCCTATGGTGCCATCGGCGATGGCATGAACGATGATACTAACGCCATTCAAAAAGCGATTGACGCGGCAGAAGCACTAAACTCTGGTGGCCGCGTTATCACGCCCGTTTATTTCTCGGCTCAAAACAAACCCACACTAAACAATCCCAACCCATTCTACAAAATCACAGATTCTTTAAAAATCAACCGCAGTTTTGTGGTTCTTATGGGCGCCACGCCCGCTGTTACCATCAAAAACACTGCTGCCGGGAAAAATGTCGTTGAAATCAATACCTTAAATCCCTCTGAGGGCAAACCACTGCTCAGTGGCGTAGAAATTCATAATCTCACGTTAATTGGCGCGAATGGAACAACGGCGATTGATGCCGATCAAGTAGAATACCTGCGAATTTTTTCTGTTGATACCACAGGGCACAGCGGCACCTCGCTCAAGATGTATAGCACTGGCGTGTCGTATTCCGGCTGCGTTTTCGCCCACATCAGCGACTTTATCGCCAACCCGACCATTGCCACCGGCGTGACGGCCATCATTGACGATCAGGGCAAAAACAACCGCTACGAGAACCTACGCATCAGCAATGCGGCTACCGCTATTTCCTTTATCAACGTGCATGGCGCTGAAATCACTGGCGCCGGTTTTGAGAATAACACGGATACAGCCATCAAAGCGACGACGGAAGACCTCAACACGACCAAACTGGACACCAAGCGCTCGTTTCGTGTGGTGTCGTCACTCTTTTCCGGCAATTTCAAAGCGATTGAAGCGAACCGGGGCTACAGCGTGGAAGTGGAAAATTGCAGCACCAAGGGCGGCGTGAACACTTCAAAGAATCCATTAGATGCCATTTTGTTGGATGGTGGCGGGCGCATCTCCGGTCACGACGGCGGCGACGGCACACAATTTAAATCGTTGGCCGGCCTTATCGAGGTTGAGCATTCGTGGAACTTTTATGCGCTGGCCTCACAAATCCGCCGGCCCGGTGTCCTGCCACCCTTCGATTCTTATTTCATTAACGAAGCCATTCGCAGTTGGTTTGAAAGCGATATTCTTTGGGCTGTTTCTCCCACTACGTCCCCGCCTGTTACTGTATCCACACTGCAAACTGGTGGCTTTTTAGGAACAAAGCACAAAACCGTGACCTTCATTTCGGGCGGTGCAGGGCAAGGTTTCGGGCAGGCTTTGATGAATAATGCGAGCCTTAATACGCCACGCGATTTGGCTAACGGTGACACCTATTACACAATGGTGGCCTTCAAGCCTTTAATCGCGAACGAAGTATTGTCTTTCGCGCATATCTTCAATACCAGTTCGAATTTGCCTACAACAAACGATAAGGCAATCAATGTCGTTACAGAAACCGACTGGCAAATCGCAGCATGGGCAACAACGGCGAGGCCCACTTCCGGCACTGTGAATGCAAAATCAGTGATCTTTCTGGGCGCTGCGGTAGCCAGTGCTTTGGCGGTGTGGGTGGGCGCTATTGCGTGCGGCAGAAGCGATAAAATCGCTTTCCTTAGCACCGGAGATATATCAGGCGGCGTGCCCGCTGGTGGCGTTTTGCCTTTTGGCACAGTTGCCATGCAAAAACTGGCCTTGGGTCAAAGTCCTGTTTTCACTCATTTATCAGTGACCGCACCGTGGAATACAGGCACTATCGCAAATAACGCCACAGTGTCAACTGATATAACAGTCACTGGCGCGGCATTAGGCGACATTGCGATGGTCTCTCACAATGCGCTGCATGGCACTAACGTGGTGGTTCTTATTTCGGCCTTTGTCGAAAGCACCGATAAGGTGCGTGTCGTAATGCGCAATGAATCAGGCGCAAGCATTTCTCTTTCCGGCACTGTGCGAGCCAGTGTGTGGAAGTATTGAGAGACATCGAATTTTGTAGTTGTAATAGGATTTCCGGCGGGGACAGTGCCCAAAGGACAAGCCCTTTTACATAATTCTTAGCCATTTAAACATAAAGCATCGGCGCTATGCAAGAACGCGCCGATGCTTTATGTTTTAATGTGGTTATGGCGAATCCTTTTCCCTCACACCCGTGGCGCCTGCGCTTTGATGGTGAACAGGAGCGTGTCTTTCAGCAGGATTACTACGCCAAAAGCGAAAGAGTTCTGCGCTCTGGCGCCATCCTTTTTTTCCTGCTCAGTTGCGCTTTTATTCTGCGCTCCTTTTTTGGTGGCGAGCCACGTCCTTCGGCAGCTATCGGGTTTGTCACGGTGTCGCTGAGTGCGGTTATTTATAGTCTCACGTTCCTACCCTATTTTTGGCGCTACTGGCAGCCAGCTACGGTGTTGCTGCTTATCATAACGATGAGTAGCGCCCTCGCCATGATTGCTACGGGGATTCAGCAAATCCCGGCATTGCCGACTCCGGTGGCGCAAGTTAGTTGGTTTTCGGCGGCGGTTATGATGATGATTGCCACCTGCGCCACGCTTCGCTTGAATTTTCGCTGGGCGATTTTCCTGTATATAAACCTGACTTTCGTCGGCATATTATGGAGTCTGCATTTCTTCGGCGCGCCTTTGCCTTCGGTGTTATCCATTTTCAGTTTGGGTGTCGCGGTTGACGTGGTTGCCATGACATTTTTGTCGTTTACCCACGAACGATTACAACGCGAATCGTTTTTGGCACATCAACGCCTCGCTGAAAAAGAAGCCGCCGAACGCAGTCGCCGTCAGCAAACCGAAACGATGTTGCACGTTCTCAGTCAGGCCATCGGCGGCATCGTGCATGACCTCGGCAATCCCCTTACTTCGGTGCAAACCGGCGCGGAAACGATGGAATTGTTCATCGCCGATGGCGACACCGACCCCGAAACGCTGCGTGAATTTCTCGACATCATCACCGACGGCGCGCGAATGTTGAATTATCTCCGCCTATCGCTGATGGAAGAAACGCGCGTTCTGGAAGGCAAACCGATTCCCGTCGAGTTGAAACCTGTTTTAGTGCGCGCTATTGTAGAAGCGGGCGCGCGTTATCAAAAACCGAAGTTCGCCAGCGGACGCCGCATCGTTATTGAAGGAGAAGACGTGCGTTTGCTGCTCGACGAAATGAAGCTCGTCACCGTCTTTATGAATCTCATCGGCAACGCGCTCAAATACAGCGACGGCGAAGTGCGTGTCACATGGCGCAACTACGATGCGAATCTACTTATTGCCGTGCAAGATCAAGGTTCCAAAGGGCGCGGCCTCACTGCCGAACAAGCCACTCACTTGTTCGTTCCTTTTGGCCGCTTAGAAGCACACGGCGACATTGAAGGCACCGGACTCGGTTTGCTATCCGTGCAAAAAATTATCGAAGCGCACGGCGGCGAAATCTTTATCGAAGGTGTAGAGGAAGTGAAGTTTTCTACAGCGCAAACGCCTTATCCCTCGCTGTTGGACGAAGGTTTTCGCACTGCCTTTGTCATCGCCTGTCCGGTCAGATTATAGTGCTGCTTCGGCGGCTTTTTCAGCCGCCGACTGTGGCGTTTTTCCATCTAACAAGCAACTCACGTTCATGTCGCCCATCACGTTGATCGCAGTGCGGCAGCGGTCTAAAAACCAGTCCACAGTCAGCAAAAGCGGAATTTTATCTACAGGCAAACCGACGGCGGTGAAAACTAAAGTCATCGTCACTAAACCAGCTTCGGGAATGCCCGCCGCGCCAACACTGGCGATAACCGAAGTCACGACCACCAAAAACTGCTGCGGCAAACTCAAATCCTGCCCGATAAGTTGTGCGATAAACAGCGCCGACATCGCTTCATAAAGTGCAGTGCCGTCGTTGTTGAAATTGGCCCCGACGAGACTGCCCATGCCCGCCGATTGCTCACGCAAGCCCACTTTTTTCAGGGATTCATAGGTTAGCGGCATGGTGGCTGTCGAAGAAGCGGTAGAAAACGCCATCACTAAAGCATCACGTCCGCCGCGCAATAAGTCGGTGGGCCTCACCCAACTACCGAATTTGACGCGCGTGAGATAATACGTCGCTTGCAAAAGAAGCGCGACGATGACAGACAAAGCAAACAAACCCAGCGAATGAAACGCCGACAAACCTTTGGTGCCGATAATGCTGGCGACAATGCCGAAAATGGCGAACGGGATGATGTCTATAATCCAATGCAGAATGGTGATGAAGCAGCGCAGAATTAATTCGACGATATCCTGCAAATTGCCAATCGGCGCATCTTTTTCTTTGCGAAACGCGATGCCAAACGCCAAAGCGACGAAAATCACGCCCAGCACTTTGCCGTTATCAGTCAAGGGGCCAAGCAAACTTTTGGGCACATTTTCCAAAAACTCAGCCAAAATATCCGGCTGCTTCAAAGCACCTTCGGCAGGCGCGGCTTCTTTGGTTTGCGTAGTTGTTTGCTCGGTGACTAATGCACCATGTCGGCCCGGCTGAATCACATTCGCCACCAAGAGGCCGATACAAATCGCCACCAAAGTGTTCAGCACCAAAAGGCCGACCATCTTCATCGTGGTGCGCCCTTGCAACTGCGCCGTCATTAGCGCATGAACGATGGCGATGAGAATGAGCGCGGGCGCTAAAGCACTGAGCAAACGCAAAACAAGTTTGCTGGGCAAGGCCAAACCTTCGGCGCGCGGGCCGAGAATGAAACCGAATATCACGCCCAATATCAAAGCGCCGATGATGCGCAAATACAAAGGCGTGTTATGCCAGCGGGCAATCAAACCGGAATTTTCTTGAGGCGTCATGGAATCGCTCATGCAGGCCAGTTTAGCCGATTGATATTTCGAGAATTTTTCAAAACGAAAAACTGCGCGGTGCTTTTCTTGTCCTACCTTGCCATGAACCGCACGCTTTTCACTTTTGCCGCACTGGGAATTTCAACAATGACCTCATTTGCCGCGCCACAAATCAAAATCCCCGTCAACGCGCCCGCGCCTTATGGCGCCCTGCCCACCCCGCGCCAAATCGCGTGGCATGAAGTCGAAACTTACGCGTTTTTGCACTTCACAGTCAACACTTTCACCGACAAAGAATGGGGCTATGGCGATGAGTCACCCGCGATTTTTAATCCGACGAATTTCGATGCCGATAAAATCGTCGCCGACCTCAAAGCCGCCGGTTTCAAAGGCGTCAACTTAACCGCCAAGCATCACGATGGCTTTTGCTTATGGCCCTCGAAATACACCGAACACTCCGTCAAAAACTCGCCGTGGAAAAATGGCAAAGGCGACGTGGTGCGCGAAATTTCCGATGCCTGTCGCAAAGCCGGGCTAAAATTCGGCGTCTATCTTTCGCCGTGGGACAGAAACAGCGCCGTCTATGGCACGCCGGAATACATCACTTACTATCGCAATCAAATGCGCGAATTGCTCACCAATTACGGCCCGCTTTTTATGGTGTGGCTGGATGGAGCCAACGGCGGCGATGGCTTTTATGGCGGCAAGCGCGAAACGCGGCGTATTGATGCTTCGACGTATTACGATTGGCCCAACACCATCAAGATTGTGCGCGAATTGCAGCCGGAGGCCTCGATTTTCAGCGACGCCGGCCCCGAAGTGCGCTGGGTGGGCAACGAACGAGGAATCGCACCCGCAACCTCGTGGCACACGCTGAAATTGGAAGGAATGTATGCCGGAAAAGCGGGCGCCGATAAGTTTCTGCCCGCAGGCCACCGCGACGGCGAAAGTTGGGTGCCCGCCGAAGCCGATGTTTCGATTCGGCCCGGCTGGTTTTATCACGCCCATGAGGACGACAAAGTAAAAACGCCCGCGCAACTCGTGGATTTGTATTACAACAGCGTCGGCCACGGCGCCGGTTTGCACCTCAATATGCCACCGGATCGACGCGGTTTAATCAACGAAATTGACGCGGCGAATGCCAAAGAATTTCATCGCATCATCGCCGAAACGTTCCAGAACAATTTAGCCGCGCACGCAAAAATCACCGCCAGCAGCACGCGGCGCGGCGACTTCAAGCCGTGGGCCATTTTAGACGACAAACTCGAAACGTTTTGGGCCGCCGAAGACGGCGCGACCAAACCGGAACTGACCATCGAATTAAAAACGCCTGCACGCTTTGATGTGATTCAACTCGGCGAATTTATTTCGCTCGGCCAGCGCCTCGAAACTTTCGGCGTAGACATTTGGAAAAACGACGCCTGGCAGGAAATCGCAAACGGCACCAGCGTCGGCTACAAGAAACTTGTGCGCCTCAGCGCGCCCGTCGAAGCCGCCAAACTGCGCCTGCGTTTGAGCGCGCCGGTTTGCCCGACGCTTTCCACCTTCGGTCTTTATTTGCAGCCGGAAATTAAGCGCGACGCGCAAACCCTTCAGAATTAGTTTGAAAAGTCTCAAAAGTATGAGAATTGAGACTTTTCAAACTGACTCTTCAAACCCAAGCACCTCGGCGGGTCATGGCGGGCCATCCAATTGGGAAAAACCATGTTGGACGGGTCAAACCCTGCCCCGAAACCCCAAAATCGGGACGGGAAACTCAAAAGTCGGGACACGAAATTATGAAATCAGGCGCCCGACTTTCAAAACTGGGCTGGAGAATCGCAAAATCGGCCCGGAAAAATCGAACCCTTGAGTTGTTCGCGAAGTTGGTCAGTTGTTAAAAGGGTGCACCACGAGGGTTGTTATGAACCTTACCTATACCTAAATCAAGTTTCACCCGGTTATCGTTGTTTTCATCGTAGTGGAAGGGAAAACGTAGGCGAATATGGGTGACATCTTTAACGGCACTGTTCATCCACGGAAACAGATCAGAGCCTTGTGCCATCCACCAGTTTTCGGACAGCCATTTGTCGTCGCCTGCGCGCTTGAATTCCACAGAAAAGCGACCTAACAAGCCATCCAGCAACGGTTTATTGAGGTCGTTCAGTTCAAAACGCGGGCGAATAAAGCCGTAAAAAAGCGGCGGCGTGCCTTCAAGTTCGGGCTGACCATCAAGCGGAGCGATGATTAAATATTGCGGAATCTGAAAGGGCACAGCATATTCGCGCGCGTGATGTTCGGGCACGATTTGAAAAGAGCCAACGCGCCCCAAAGCCGAAGTGGATAAATCAATCACGCCGCAGTGATTCGCGCGCACGCGGCCTACTTCGGAAAAATATGAACCCACAAAGCGCCCGATGCCGCCGACGGGCCGAATGACTTTAGCGATGTCTTTTGGCTCCTCGTCGCGATATTCCGCCGTAACGCGGCCATTATTTTTGTTTTCGAAGGTGATGGTGCTGGGATAACGCACAGGCTGTTCGATCAAAATCTGCCAAACATCGCCCACGCGGGGAACATAGCCGTCTTGAATCGGCGCAAGCGTGCCATCTTTATCAAGTTGCACGCGGCTACCGACAAACGGCGTCCACAAGCCGCCGAATAAGCCGGTGCCGCCGGGAATATCGGTGCGCACAGCGGCATCAGGTGAAACGGCGGCGTTGGCGGCTAAGGCTTTATCGGCGCTACCGCCGACTTCACTTTGCAGCGAAACGCGTCCGGCAGCATCGTCCGCCGAAGGAATCAAACTCCAAATCACGCCGCGATTTTGCACGTTGTTTTGACCGGCTTTTAAATGCACCGCGTTGACTGCTGTGGCCGCTATCGAACCAATCGGCGCATATTTTGCCGCCAAATACGCGTTGCTATTGACTTTCGCGCAGGGCAAAAGGACGTGACCAAACGTTTCCCAGTGCCCGCCGCCATCGCGCGAAGCTTCGATAAGTCCGCCGCGCTCGTTGTGAATGCGCACGCGGGCGATTTCTTTTTTGGCGAAGCTGTTTTGCAACGCAGAAAGGCCCGCAGGCACCGGGCCGGACGTTTCAGCGGGCGAGGGAGCTATCAAAAAGCCAAGCATAGTCGCGCAAAAAAAGACCGCGCGTGGCATAAAACGACAAGCAAACTGTGTAAAAATGAGAGGCATCGCCGCCAGTGTAGCAAGCAAAGTTCAATCTTGTGCCTTGCGAAAACGAACTCTTTAGAAACGCGCGCGGCGAATTGCTTATAATTAAATCAGTCGTGTGCATAATATCTTCGTTATTCGCACCGCGACACAGCGCCAATTTACGTCGCACTTCTTGAATTGCGACTTCTCAAGACTGGTTTCAGGGAAGGTTTTCAACATGGCATTAAGCGCAGCGGCTCGCGCCGCACTCGAAAAATTTCGCACCCAACAAGGCGAAGGCCCCGCCGATAACGATGGGGCAGAAACGCCGCAGCACACTTACACGCCGTCCAATTACGCCGCCTCACAAACAGCGAGCGCCGCTGGCAGTGCCCCGGCAACAGCGCCATCCAACGCTCCTACGGTTGCGTCTCCCAGCACGCCCGCACCCGAACGACTTCAGCCAAAACCGGAAATTCGCACCAAACCGATGGGCACATCCGGTGGCTCTTCCTCTGGCGGGCGCGAGATGAAAATGTCGTATTTTACCAGCGGCTTGATGCGGCCTGAACAACCAAAAACGTTCAAGGAAAGTGGCATTTCGTATCGCGTCGTGGAAAGTTTGATTTTAAAAATCATCAAGCAGGAAGGCCCGCGCAACGAACAGCAACTTTCCGATTTCATGAAAATCGGCGTCAACGTTTTTCGCGATGTCCTGGTGTCGCTCAACAAGCGCGAACTGCTCGACACACCAATGCCACTGCATTATGACCTGACGAACAAAGGGCGCGAACTGGTCACGCTGATGGAGCGCGAAGATGGCTATGTCGGCCCGGCCCCCGTCGCTTTCGCGGATTATTGCGAAATGGTGCGCCAGCAGTCGCGCCGCGAAAAGCGTGTCACGATGGACGATGTCAACGAAGTTTTCGCGAATTATCCGATGCGCGACACGCTGCGGCATAAGCTCAAAGAAGGCTTCAATTCGCAGCGTGTGATGTTGTTTTACGGGCCACCGGGCAACGGAAAATCTTTAATCACCGACAATTTGCATCGCCTGTTGCGCAATCCGGTGGTGCTGCCCTACTCGTTTGAATTCAACGGGCGCGTGGTGCAACTTTATGATCCGGCATATCACAAATTGCGCGAAGATTTGATGCAAAGCGAAGAAGACGAATCGTCGGGCAACGTTTCGACAAGCGGCAAACCCGACCGCCGCTGGCTGATTTCCACCCCGCCTTTGGTCACTGTCGGCACCGAATTCAAAGTTTCGCACTTTGAAATCGCGTTCGACGGCCAATATTTCGCGCCACCGCACGTCAAAGCCAACAACGGCATCTTTATTTTTGACGATTTGGGTCGCCAAACCGAAGACCACAATATGATTCTCAACCAGTTCATTTATCCGTTGGAACAACGCGAGAGTATTGTAAAATTCACCGGCGGCTCGGCAATGCGTGCGCCGTTTTTGCAGCGCTTGTTTCTTTCGACCAACCTGAACCACGAAGAAATTCTGGACGACGCCTTCAAGCGCCGCTTGCTGTATCAGATTTTGGTAGATCGCCCGACAACGGATTTGTGGAGAACCATTTTCGAGAACGAAGCCATCAAAAATGGCATCAAGACACCTTTTGCCAAAGAACTCACCGAAACTTTGGTGCGCTGGTATAAAGAAGATGAGCGTGTCATCCGCGCCTGCGACCCGCGCAACCTGTTCGTCATGATTGATGCCACGCTGCAAGAAGGACAAAACGCCGGCGATATTTTGGATATGACGCTCTTCCGCCGCATCTACGATATGTATCCGGCAGCCTACAAGCACGAAGCCAAATTCTACGTCGGCGCGATGGACTGCGACCCGAACTCGCCAGAAAAAGAAGAGTAGTCAGAATTCAGGAGCAAAACTAAAACGCGACAGGAGAATTAATTCTCCTGTCGCGTTTTCGCTCAACTACTGACTACCCCCTACAAACGCCACGGCGCACGATAGGGTTCGTGCAAAAAGCGATTGGCTTCGGCGTCGCCGATAAATTCCTGTTTCGCGGCGTCCCAGAACAATTTGCGGCCTACGCGATAAGCGATATTGCCCAAAATCGGCAATTTGATCACTTGATAGCCGATTTCGATGTCCATTACCGGCCTTTCGCGGGTGCGAATGCATTCGAGCCAGTTTTCGCGGTGTCCGGGACTTTGCGCGATGTTCACACCATTGGAAGGCGGCACATAAACTTTGGCTTTGGCTTCGGTATCGCCATAACCATCGCCGCCCGCGAAAATCAGCGTGTCGCGGTCACCAAAAAACTTCGCGCCCCACGCAATCGGCTCACCTGTGGACGGCAAAGGATACCGCGCGCCGGGCTGCGTCCAAGTCAAAGTCCAATCGGGATTTTTGAATTCCCATTTTACATCCATCGTGACTGGCACGTCCCACGGCGATTGATAAGAACGCTGCCCTGTCGCTTCGACACTGACCGGGTCTTGCGCGTCGGCGCCCATAGACCATTTGACGATGCTTAAAACGTGATTGCCCCGGTCGCGAATAAAACCGCCGCCAAAGTCCATCATCCAGCGAAAGTTGAAATGCACAAAACTGGGATTATAAGGTCGCCACTGCGCCGGGCCGAGCCACATATCCCAGTTAAAATCAGGTGGCACCGGTTTGGTTTCCCATGAGCCGCCGGTGTAGTTGTTTTCGTGCCAGACCTCAACGTGATTAATGTGCCCCAATTGCCCGTTGCGCACAAATTGCGCGGCGCGGCGGCCCACATCGCCCGAACGTCCCTGCGCGCCAATTTGCACCACGCGACCATAACGCCGCGCGGCATCAAGCATCGCTTGTCCTTCGCGCATGGTGCGACTGGTTGGCTTTTCGGAATACACGTCTTTGCCCGCCTGACAAGCGTGAACCGTCATCAAGGCGTGCCAATGGTCGGGCGTGGCGATCATCACAGCATCCACGTCAGCGCGCTCTAAAATGCGGCGGTAATCATCGGTCAGAAACGGCGTGCCTTTGACTTTTTTCGCATTAGCCGCCAGATGATTGGCATCCACATCGCAAAGCGCGACGGCATCGTCGCGCACATGACCACTGCCCATGCCGCCCAACCCGATATTGCCGATGCGAATGCGATCATTGGCGCCGGGACGCCCCGGCGCGGCCAACACGCCATCAGGAATGAAATAAGGCAAAGCCAAACCTGCCGCCGCACCCTTCAAAAACCGTCGCCGATTGGTATTTGTGGAATTCATATTTTAATCACGCTTCAGGAAATATTTGCGCCTTTTTGACCTTCCGTTGAGGTTTGAGTTTCAAGAACCACAGCGATTCTCTGGAGTGTTTTCGCAACGCTCCGCAATTCCACGATGGCGGCCAGCATCATCGTGGCGAACACAAACAGAAAAATGTTCTGTGCTTGAGAAGTCATGTCTGGGCCTTTGAGGAGAGTTTCTACTTTCTCCAGTTTAGCGAAAGTTCAAAGCCTTTATCCTGAAAGGGGCGCGCAAAAAATCTAAACTATGATGTATGAAGGAATTCTTTGCGTTTGTAGGCGTTTTCGTCTGCATTCTCCTCATCGTCCTTTTATTAGGCGTTGTCTTTGTAATTTGGAAAGTCAAACGCGCGTTTTCCGGCTTTGCCGATCAAATGGCCGGTGTGGGGATGCCGATGGCCCTGCCCGCGCGCATTCATGCCCAGCGCCGCGAAAAGCTTTCATGGAACGACGAGGAAGCAGTCAATAAACTTTTGCAGCCCCTGTGGAAATTAGGCTTTGAAGACGCCGGATTCTACGAAATTGTCGAAATGCCCGGCGTCAAAGTGCGCGGTCTGGCGCGGCCTTCCCAAATACTGTGGGCGGTGGTTTACGAACACCCACAAGCGGGCGTTTGGATGGATTTTGTCACGCGCTACAGCGAAAAAACGCCCGAAGGAGACAATTTCATCGGTTCGCTGACCACCAGCAACGCGCCGCAGGGCGACGAACTGGAACATCAACCAAATCATGACAAAATCTACGACAAAAATATGGACGCCGACGGCTTGTATCAACGCCATCTGGCGGCGCGGCGCACCGATATTGGGTGGTATCCTGTGGCCGTGCAAAATTTCCAAGCGGAATTTGAACGCGCCTACGCCACCGAAATGGATTGGCGCTTTTCGCGAGGCGGCGTGACCGAAGACGAATTGCGTGCTATTGCGGCTAAATCGGGCACCGAAGTCACGGACGAAAACCTCCAAAGTCTGCGCGAGGCCAATCAAGCCCAAGCCATTATCGCTTTGAGCGATGCAGTGCGGGAACGTTTTTTAGAGCAAACTTCCATGCCCGCCGCTGACTGGGAACGGCTGCGTGATCGCCTTGTAATTGTGCATGAACGCATGGGTGCCGAAGCAGTAGCCAGTGAATTTCAGGCGTGG
>JANMKN010000105.1:0-6308 GCA_031372065.1 Abditibacteriaceae bacterium
AATATTCCAGAATGCCCCACTGCTTGCGGTGGGGATGAATGGCCGAGTTTGAAACAGGCTCGATGCCTGTTTCAAACTCTTCCTGAGTCTGTCGAGTGGTCTCGATGTGCACAAGACAGACTGTTTGGTCGTTAAAGCCCCGCTGCTTGCGGCGGGGTTGTTCACTCGCTGGTTGGATTGCGGGATTAAGAGTTTCATTGTCGTTCACTGAGGGAGTCGAACCATGAGTTTTAAATTTTGGCAACGTGGATTGCTGTTGGCTGGACTGGTTTTTGGGGGCGCGAACGTGGTTCGTGCCGACGTGCCGCACGCTATCGGTTTTGATGGAGCCATGCCATCGCTACAAGATGTGGAAGTCGAAAACAATCACGTTTACGATTACACCTTCACTACGGCGCCTGCCGATTGGCGCGTGCAGAGCGGCATTTGGGAAATGACAAATCGTTGGGTTTGCTCGCCGGGCTGGAGTTGGTTTGGCGGGCGCAGTGAAGAAGTCGCTTCCATCTGGAACAAACGCAAGTTTTCCGGCGATTTTTCGGTGCAGTTTTACTTTGCTTTCAAAATGGGTTTGACGGGCACGCCGACTTGGAAATATCGCCCCTCCGATGTGGCAATTTCGTTTTGCGGCGATGGAAATAATCTCGGTAGCGGTTACAGTTTGGTAGTCGGCGCCGATGATAACAGCCACAGCGTTTTAATGCGGCGCGGCCAAAAAGTGGCCGATTCTGCCAAGCCGGAAGCGATTCTGCCATCGCTTGTTGATGGCGAACCGCCAATGAACGAACTACATCGTCATTGGTGGTATGTAAAAGTCAACAAAATCGGCAACCGCGTCGAATGTTGGCTGGACAATAAATTATTGTTCTCCTACGACGACCCAAAGCCGTTGGATGTCGGACAATTTGCTTTGTGGACTTTCGATAACGGAATCATGCTTTCACGGGTGCAGATTTTCTACGAAAACGAAGTCAAACCGGCTTATATGAAGCGGGCTATCGTGCCGACAGTGAAAACGAAAGATACACCCAAAGTCGCCTTTGTGCCGCGCCGGAGCGGGGCACATTGAAGCGCGATGCTTAATCCTTGCTTGCGTTTCGACTCTGGTGCATTTAAAATTGACAGGGCAGTTTTGAAGTTCCTGTCGGTTGTGGGAAGAAAGTTCTGATGGTTCGACGGCCCGAAGTTGTTGTGGGTTTTTTGGACAGTTTTAAGGCGGGCGCATTGAGGCGTCCGCCTTTTATGTGTGCGATACAAGGGATAACAGCGATAAATATGATTACAGGTGAATTAATGCGAAAAAGTTTGGTTCGTGGAGGCCAATTCCCTTCATGAAGACGGCAAAAATAGGCGTTTTAGTGTCGGGGCATTCGCGCGGCACCAATTTTCAAGCGATTCTGAATGCGATTCAAGAAGGGCATTTGCACGCGCAGGTGGCGCTTTTGGTAGCCACCAATGCCAATCATGGCGCGGTGGAGAAAGCCCATGCCGCTGGCGTAAAGACTTTAGTTTTGCCGCCGGAAAGCGAACCGAATGCCGAATCGTGGGATCATCGCGTGGCCGATGCGCTTTATGAAGAAGGTGTTTCTGTGCTGGCCCTCGCCGGTTATCTTCGTTTGGTAAGCAGTGTCTTGCTCGAAGCCTTTCCGAACCGGATTTTAAACGTTCATCCGGCGCTTTTGCCCTCATTTGGCGGCAAAGGAATGTTCGGAATGCGAGTTCATCAGGCGGTTTTGGAATACGGCTGTAGAGTCAGCGGCTGCACCGTGCATTTGGTCAACGAACGCTACGATACCGGCCCGATTATCGCGCAGGCGTGCGTGGCAGTTGAAGAAAATGACACCCCCGAAACTTTATCGGCGCGCGTGCAGTTGCAGGAGCATCGCTTGTTTCCGCGCTGCCTCGAAATGGTGATTCAAGATCAAATCCGCGTCGAAGGACGCCGTGTGAAAAAGAAATTTTGATGTTTGGTCGAAATAAAAAATATGTCAAAACGTGCATTAATCAGCGTGTCGGATAAAACAGGTGTGGCCGGGTTCGCCTCTGGCTTGGTAGAACTGGGGTTTGAAATTCTTTCAACCGGCGGCACGGCCCGCGCTCTGCGCGGAGCGGGCGTCCCTGTCATTGATGTCGCGGCTGTAACCGGCTTTCCCGAAATGATGGATGGCCGCGTCAAAACGCTGCATCCCGCCATTCATGGCGGCTTGCTCGCGCGCCGCGATGTGCCCGAACATTTGGAAGCCATCGCCGCACAAAACATTGCGCCGATTGATGTGGTTTGCGTCAATCTATACCCGTTTGAAGCTACAATTGCCAAAGCCGATGTGACACTCGAAGAAGCCGTCGAAAACATTGATATTGGCGGGCCTTCGATGGTGCGCAGCGCCGCGAAAAATTATGCGGCTGTCGCTATTGTGGTTGATCCTTCCGACTACGAAAGCGTTTTACAAGGCTTAGGAAACAACGCGCTGGATGAAGCGCAACGCAAGGCGCTCGCCGTGAAAGCCTATGCCCACACCGCAGCTTACGACGCGGCCATTACGCGCTACTTGTCGGGCGAAAAATTTCCGCAATCTTTGCGTTTGCCCTTCGAGAAAAAACAAGATTTGCGCTACGGCGAAAATCCGCATCAAGGCGCGGCCTTTTACGCCGAGCCACGCGCCGCAAGCGGCACGCTTGCCACCGCGCGGCAATTGAATGGACTCGCTCTTTCGTTTGTTAATTTATTTGACCTTGATGGCGCGTGGAACTTAGTCAACGAATTTCAAGAAGCCGCCGCGTGCATTGTCAAACACGCCAACCCGTGCGGCGCGGCTATCGCCGGAAATTTGGCCGAGGCCTTTGCCAAAGCACGTGATGCCGACCCGATTTCGCGCTTTGGCGGCATTATCGCGTGCAACAGAAAAGTGGATGCCGCGACAGCGCAGGAAATCATCATTAAAGGCTCGATGTATCACGCCATCATCGCGCCGAATTACGACGACGAAGCGCTCAAACTTCTCAAAAACCGCTCCGGTTGGGGCGCCGATTTACGCATTCTTTCCACCGCAGGCGCGCTTTTGCCGCCCGGCGGCTTTGATTATAAGCGCGTTTCCGGCGGCCTTTTGATTCAAGAAGCCGATACGCACGCTTCGACAATTACTGCCTCGGATTTAAAAACCGTGACCAATCGCGCGCCTGACGACGAAGAAATCGCCGATTTATTATTCGCGTGGAAATGCGTGAAACACGTCAAAAGCAACGCCATCTCGATTGCCAAAAACGGCGTTATGATTGGCGCGGGCGCCGGGCAAATGAACCGCGTCAACAGCGTGGAATTGGCCTTGCGACAGGCAGGCGAAAATTCCATCGGCGCGGTATTAGCGTCCGATGCGTTTTTTCCGTTTGATGACGGCCCCGCCGCCGCCGCCAGCGCGGGAATTCGCGCCATTATTCAGCCCGGCGGCAGCAACCGCGACGCCGACTCCATCGCGCTTTGTGACCGCGAAAATATCGCTATGGTTTTCACTGGCGCGCGCCATTTTAAGCATTAATTTAAGCATTGATTCCAATGACTCCCAGCCAAGACTACCTCGAAAAATGCCGCGCCCTTTTGGAAGTCGTCGCGGCGCAAGAAAGCGACATTCATCGCGCCGCCGCTTGGTTTTCGCAAACCATTTTAGCGGGCCGCATGGTTCATGTTTTCGGTTCGGGCCACAGCCGCATTATGGTCGAAGAAATGTGGCCGCGTTATGGTTCGTTTCCCGGTTTTAATCCGATTGTCGAATTATCGCTCAGTTTTCACAATTTAGTTGTCGGCGCGAACGGGCAGCGCCAAGCGATGTTTCTGGAAAACGTTTCTGGCCTTGCCGAGCGCATTTTGCGCAACTTTGATTTAAGCGAAACCGATTCGGCGCTTATTATTTCCTCCAGTGGCTGTAATATCGTGCCGATTGAAATGGCCGAGCAGTTTCAGCAGCATCGCATCAAAGTGGTAGCGATTATTTCGCGCCGCCACAGTGAAGCCTCAACCAGCAAGCGCAAAGATGGAAAACGATTGCAAGATTTCGCCGACATCGTTCTCGATACCGGCGCGCCGCCCGGTGATGCGATGGTGAAAATTGAGGGCTTGGATACGCCCGTCGCGCCCGGCTCAACCGTTGGCGGCTGTCTTTTAGTCAACAGCCTCAAAGCCGAAATCGCCGCGCGCTTGACAAAGGCCGGAGCGCCGCCCAAAGTATTAAGCGGCGCTGCCATTGTTGGCGCCGAACGCGCCGTGGAATTGTTTGAAAGCGCCTACGATGAACACGCGCGGCGCTTGGCAAAATTGTATGAAAATGTCGGCTTGAACGATTAACCGCTAATCCTTGATGCGCGAGAACAGCGCAAAAACGACGTTGTTTTAAAAGTCGCGTCGTTTTTGCGAATGAAATTGGCGTATCGAAAATTTGCGGCTACTCAAAGGCTAAAATGAAAAACCAACCGTTGCGCACCACTATTATCGGCAGTTATCCCTTTCCCGGCTGGCTGGAATTTGCCGTGACACACCTCGATGAATTTGGCCCCGCAGATCGCGCCGAAATGCAAGATGATGCGGTAATTGCCGCAATTCACGATCAAATCGCGGCGGGTTTGGATGTCATTACCGATGGCGAGCAAACGCGGCTTGATTTCAATTTGTCGTTTTATGGTTTTCTTGCAGGCTTAGAACTCGAAGGCGCGCCACCGCGCCGTTTTGGGCCGCCCGCGCATGATCAGCGCGGCAAGCATCAAGTAGTAGGCGAACTCAAAGCGCCACGCGGTTTAGGCGCTGTCGAAGAATTTGAACGGCTCATGCGCCTCGCCCCGCAAGGCCCGACGCTAAAAGCGAGCGTGCCCGGCCCTTACACATTAAGCGGGCGACTTTTGCCCAACGAATGCTATGCTGACCGCTACGCATTAACCGAAGCATTATTGCCTTTGGTGCGAAAAGAACTTGAAGATTTAGTGGCCGCCGGTTGCCGCGAAATCACTGTGGACGAGCCTTCGATGAGTTGCTACGCCCATAAAGAAGACCCGGCGCGCTTTGTAGATATTTTCAATCGCACTATCGAAAGCGTGGCTGGCAAAACGCATTTATCGACGCATTTGTGTTTTGGAAATTACAAAGCGCGCGCTGTGGGTTTGCGCCATTACGCGCCGATGTTTCCGGCATTTCTCGATTTCAAAGTGGACGAAATCCACGTCGAAATGGCGAGCCGCGAATTTGCGGAAATCGAACTCATCGCGCAAATTGCCGAACGCTGCGATGTGGCTGTCGGCATCATAGATGTGAAAAGTTACTACATCGAAACGCCCGATGACATCGCGCAACGCGTGCGCCTTTGCTTGCAACACGCGCCCGCTGAAAAATTATCCTTCGCGCCCGATTGTGGCCTGAGCCAAACCGCGCGCTGGGCCGCCAAACAAAAGCTGAAAAATATGTGCGAAGGCGTCAAAAAAGTGCGCGGTGAAATTTAATAGAACGCAATTTGCGTTCTATTAAAAACGTTATGATCGAGCCAATTCTCAAAAACGAAGCCTTACGCGACCAAATGCTCTCGTGCAATTCTGGCTTGCATTTATGGTGGCTCGGCCAGAGCGGTTTTTTGGTGCGATTCGACGGCGCAACGCTGCTTTTTGACCCGTATTTATCCGATTCGCTGACAGCAAAGTATGCTGCGACAGATAAACCGCACACGCGCATGACGATGGTTCCTGTCGCGCCCGAAAAGTTGGATTTTGTAGATGTCGTTACCAGCAGCCACAATCATACTGATCATTTGGATGCCGAGACGCTAACGCCGCTTTTTGCGGCCAATCCGCGCATTAAATTCGTCATTCCCGAAGCCAATCGCGCTTTTGTTGGTGAGCGATTACAAATCGAATCTACGTTGACAATCGGCCTAAACGATGGCGAGAAAGCAGAAGTCGGCGGCTGGGAAATTTTCGGCGTGCCTGCGGCGCATGAAGAACTGGAAACCGATGCCGAAGGGCGCCATAAATTCATGGGATTTGTGGCGCGACGCAACGGCATTTCTATTTATCATTCGGGTGATACAATTCCCTACGAGGGCATGATTGAAAAGCTGAAACCATTTGCCATTGACATCGCGCTTTTGCCCATTAATGGCAGGCTCCCTGAAAGGCGTGTGAGCGGCAATTTATGGGGCGATGAAGCCGCGCAATTGGCAAAAAATATAAGCGCGAAAATCGTGGTGCCGTGCCATTTTGAAATGTTTGATTTCAATACCGAAACGCCCGATTTATTTGTGCAAACTTGCGAAAAAATCGGCCAAAATTACCAAGTTTTA
>JANMKN010000247.1:0-10847 GCA_031372065.1 Abditibacteriaceae bacterium
TTAGAGCCGTAAATGTGTTTTGGAGCGAGCAAAAAATGCATTTAGAGCCGTAAATGTGTTTCAGGTGAGATAATTCTGCATTTTAGGCCGTTTTTGGCTCTTTCTTGCCGTCAAAGAATCACACATGAGGTGTCATGAAAACTTTACGCAGCGTGAATCTATTCTTGATAAGGCGCGGCTTCGTAGGCCGTGCCTTTTAGTTTGTCCCAGCATCCCAGCCACAGAAGCGGCGTGATGCACGCATAGAATTTCACCATTTGCCACGCGCCTTTTTGGGCAAAGCGGCGCCCCGAAGTTTCGAGTGGCACCAACAAATGGCGATGCAAGCCAAAGCGCAAACTGGCGAGGCGAATGTAATGAATATCTTCGCCGAGATGCAAACTTTCGTCGAAGCCACCGCATTTTTCGAAAACCGTTTTCGGCGTGATTAAACAGACGCCCGAACCCATGCGAACCGTGCTTTGACCGGCAAAAAACAGCAGATTAAACAGCAAATAAATGGCGCGCACCAGCAAACCGCTATCGCACGCCACAAACCACGGACAAGCTACCGCAAACGGCACACGCCGATAGCTGCGCGCGACTTTGGCCACGAAATCCGGCGGCGGCAAATCGTCGGCGTCCATGAAAATTAGCAATGGGCCGCTGGCGTTTTTGCCGCCCAAATTGCGCTGGCGGCTGGTGCCGCGCGCGGTTTTCAGCAGGCGCACATTTTCAAACTGTCGCACAATGTCCGGCGTGCCGTCCGTGGAGTCGCCATCGCAAACGATGATTTCCAGCGGTGTATAGGTTTGCGCCTGCAACGCACGGAGCAACGCGCCAATGCGCCCGCTTTCGTTCAAAGTGGGAATGACAATTGAGACGAGCATGGGAGCGAAACAGCCGAGTCTCAGGCGCGCCCGGTGCGGCCTGTGAGACTCGCAACCAGAGCCACTAATTCGGCGGAATCAACAGGCTTGCTGGCGTGGATTTGAAAACCCGCTAAAAGGGCGTGTATCCGATCTTTGGGGGCCGCATATGCTGTTAAAGCTATCGCGGGCAGGAACTTTTTAATGTCCATTTCACTGGTGCGCACCTGTCGAATTAATTCGTAGCCGTTCACACTCGGCATTCCGATGTCGCTGATCAGCACGTCGTATTGTTTTTGCGATTGAAAACTTTCCTGAATTTTGGCAAAGGCCTCGTTTGCTGAAGCCGCCATATCCACTTTTGCGCCCTGTCGCTGCAAAGCTAAAGTCGTGAGAGTGCGAGCGTCGCTTTCGTCGTCTACGACCAATACACGCAGACCATTCAGCAAGGGCAATTCGAAATTCAAATAGGGATTTTCACTGGCTTCCAGTGGCAAAATAAACGGCTTTTCCGGCGGCTCTGGAATCTTGACTTCCACTTGATCAAGACGCACCGCCATCAAAGGAAAATAAGCAGAAAACTCGGCGCCTTGCCCGACGCCTTCACTGCGGGCTTCCACGGTGCCGCCATGCAATTCTGTTAGATGTTTCACCAGTCCCAAGCCTATTCCCAAGCCGCCGATGCTGCGTGTGCTGCTGGAATCGGCTTGCCTGAAGCGATCAAAAACATAGGGCAGAAATTCCGGCGCGATCCCTTGTCCGTTATCGGTTATACGGAATTGCGCTTGCGATTCGTGGCGGAATAAATCAATTGTTATCGTGCCGCCCTTAGGCGTGAATTTAATGGCGTTGGATAGCAAATTCCAAACGATTTGCCCCAAACGATCAGGGTCGCCAGCGATTAATCCGGTGCTTTTGTCGAGATTCGCACTTAAAGTAATCTGCTTGGCCTGCGCCGCCGGAGCCACCGTTTGCATCGCGTTTTCTAAAACTTCCCACAATTCGACAGGGCGCATTTCGAGACGCAATTTTCCAGTCAGAATGCGCGATACATCCAATAAATCTTCGATAAGTTGCGCTTGCGCCCGCGCGTTGCGATGAATCGTAGCCAAACCGCTTTTGCAAGTCGCATTATCCAAGCTATCATATTCGCTCAAGATTTTGGCCCAACCTAAAATGGCGTTGAGTGGCGAGCGCAATTCATGCGATAACGTAGCTAAAAATTCGTCTTTCAGGCGGCTGATGCGTCGTGCTTCCTCATATAAGTGCTGATTTTCCTGCGCGATGGCCTCGGCTTTATCCCGCTCGCGATGCAAGGCTTCAAACAGAGCGGCGTTATCCATAGTGATGGCTGCCTGCGCCGCCAAGCCTTCGACAATACGCTCGTCGCGCTTCGTAAAAACGCCCGCTTCAGGATGGCCGAAAAACAAGCCGCCTAACACGTCGCCGGAACGCGAAATAACGGGAGTCGCCAGATAACTCACAACTGGCAAATGGCCTTTTGGCATCCCGTAATACGGATGGTTTTTGCCGTGACGCGGGTCGTTTCTTACATCGTCGCAGCGAATCGTGTCTTCGCCGCGAAATGTCGGGCCGAATAAATCGGTGGCGCGCGGCAAAGGGAAATTGGCGAACTTCTCAGCAGGCACACCCGACAGCGTGTAAAGCAAATACGACTCGCCTTTTTCATTGATGACGTTGTAAAAAAACGAGCCAAATGCAGCGCCGGTGATTTCCGTAGCTGCATCCGTTACAGCTTGCACCAAGCGCTGCAAATCCAGCTCCTCGGCCAAGGTTTGCCCAACGCGATGTAGAATTTCCAGCGTTTCGGTTTCTTCGCGTTTTTGCGCTTCGGTTATCTTGCGTTCGATGCCCAAAGCCACGCCATTGGCAATCGAAGCCAAAGCGGTTAGAGCTGCATTCGTGAGCGTGCGACGCGCGAACATTGCAATGACGCCAATTGTTTCGCCGTCTACAATCAGCGGATAACCAGCAAAAGCCACCATGCCCTCGCGCCGCGCCCATTCTTGATCGCTGACACGCGGGTCGTTGGCGACATCGTTGGTCAGATGCGGCTTTTGTTCTTGTGCGATCAGGCCAATTTTGAACTGTCCCATCGGCACACGACTATGAACGCCATCGAGATGCGTATAAAAACCCGCGCTGGCGCGCAATTCCAGCACCTGCGTTTCTTTGTTGAGCGTCCAGACGCGGGCAAAAGCGGCATCCAGATGTTGCACGATGGCCTCCACCGTGCAACCGAGAATCGAATCCAAAGTGCCACTTTGAATCAGGCACAGGGCCACATCCGAAATCAAAGAGGAAAGTTGTTCTCTTTCCGCTAATGAGGCATCCATAAAATGAGAGTCCGAGGCGTTGGCTGAACTGCTTTGCATGAAATCTGAGGAAAACTGGCAAATATCAAATTGACATTTGCCAGTTTACAATTTTAAATACCCGGCATCACGGCACCACCACAGACGGGCATATAAAGTCCTGTGACGTAGCTCGCTAAATCGCTGGCTAAAAACGCCACGGCATTGGCAATTTCCTGATCGGTGCCGCGCCGTTTCATGGGCACATTTTTTGAGTAGCCACCTGACGAATCGCGATCACCACCCGCAACGCGATCCGCTTCGGAAATCGTCCAACCGGGCGCCACTTGATTGACTGTAATGCCGTGTGCGCCAACTTCTTTGGCGAGGCAGCGCAACACGCCGTCCATACCGCGTTTACCACCGACATATGCCGATTGGTTGGGCAAAACTTGCGCGGCGCATTCGGTGTTGATGCCGACGTAGCGCCCATATTTTGCTTCGATCATCGCGGGCACAAATGCCTTTGCCATCAAGACATTATGCAGCACGCACGAGCGAAACTGACTTTCGTAATCGGCCAAATCTTGCGCCATGACATTTGTCCACGGCTGGTATTGAATGACCGCGTTACTCACCACAATTTGCGGCGCACCGAACGATTGCACAATCTTGTCGCGCATGACAAAAACGTCTTTTTCATTGGTGACATCAGCCTGCACCGTGAAGGCGCGACGGCCCATTTTTTCGACTTCACTTTTCAGTTCGGCGGCTTTGGCTTCGCTCGACAAATAATGAATGGCTACATCCGCGCCGCATTCGGCTAAAGTGCGCACCATCACGCGCCCCAATTGGCCCGCGCCGCCAGTTACGACGGCAATTTTGCCCGACAAATCAATTTGCAACACAAGTTCTCCTCGAATTCTTTGGCTTTCTGGCAGTTTAAAAGTTCGGCGTCGTCTTGACAGCTACAAATCCTGAAGCGCAGCTTGTTTTTTGTGGCAGCAAGTGTTTTATTTATTCGCGAACCCCGTTATTTTGAAAGAGAAACCTCGCGCATGAACAAACCGATGAGCCACTTTTTTCTGCTGACCGTCTTGCTACTTTTGATTTCTGTCTTTGTAACAAAGGAATCAGCCTTTGCCGAGGACGCGCCGCTTGCGAAAGTTTTGCAACCTTTCGTAGACAATCACACCTTAGCAGGCGCGGTGGCACTGGTCGCCACCAAAGATAAAGTTCTTGACGTGGAAAGCGTCGGATGGATGGACATCGCAGCTCAAAAGCCGATGCGCAACGATGCGGTTTTTTGGATCGCCTCGCAAAGCAAGCCTATCACCGCCGCAGCGCTGATGATTTTGGTGGACGAAGGCAAAATCAATCTCGATGATGCGGTTGAAAAATATTTGCCGGAATTTCGCGGGCAAATGGTCATCGCCGAGCAAGACGACACTCATCGTCTACTCAAAAAACCGGTGCATCCCATCACGGTGGGTAATATTCTCAGTCACACCAGCGGCTTGCCGTTCGCTTCGCCGCTTGAAACACCGACTCTCGATTTATATCCGCTGGAAGTGCGCGTGCGTTCTTACGCGATGGCGCCTTTGCAATTCGAGCCGGACAGCAAATATCAATATTCCAACGCGGGCATTAACACCGCCGGGCGCATTATCGAAGTTGTCAGCGAAATACCCTACGAAGAATTCTTAAACAAACGCCTTTTCGAGCCTTTGCGCCTCAAAGACACGACTTTTTGGCCGAACGACGAGCAAATCGCGCGCATCGCGCATTCTTACAAACCCGGCCCCAATAATACTGGCCTCGAAGCCATTAACATCGGTCAATTGCGCTATCCGCTCAATGACAAGGCGCATCGTTTTCCCATGCCCGCTGGCGGCTTGTTTTCTACCGCCGCTGATATGGCGCGCTTTTGTCAGATGATTATGAATGGCGGCGCATTGGAAGGCAAACGCTATCTTTCTGAAAACGCCGTCAAAACCATGACCAGCAAACAAACCGGCGCCTTGCCGGATGGTTATGGTTTAGGCTGGTCAACTGGCGGACCCGGCCCCGATTGGTTCGGTCACGGCGGCGCTTACAGCACCAATATGACAATTGATGCCAAGAGCGGCCTGATTTTCATTTGGATGGTGCAACACGCCGGTTTCCCCGGCGAAGGCGGCAAATCGCAAGAAGCCTTCAAACAAGCTGCGATTGCATTGGCAAAGTAAAACCATGAAAGCGTTTCCACTCAAACATTCGATTTTTTGCATGGCTTTTTTGTTGTCGTTTTCCTCACTTCAGTCCAACACGCCTAAAGAAATTAAAGCTGCGCCAGTGCCGATTATTTTCGACACCGACATGGACAGCGATTGCGATGATGCGGGCGCCATTGCCATGCTACACGCCTTAGCTGACAAGGGAGAAGCACAAATTTTGGCGACGATGGTTTCAGCGAAATTTCAATGGTCGGCGCCGTGCGTGGATGCATTCAATACTTATTTTGGAAGGCCCAAATTACCGATTGGCGTCAACAAAGAGTCGGGCAAACCGTGGCAGGGTTCAAAATACGCCAAGCAAATTGCCGACGAGTTTCCGCACGATTTGAAAAGCAACGACGAGGCGCCCGATGCCACACTGCTTTATCGGAAAATTTTGGCCGCCCAGCCGGATAACAGCGTGACGATTGTCACCGTCGGCGATCTCAGCAACATTCGCTTTCTTCTCGAATCGAAAGGCGATGACAACAGCCCGCTTGATGGCATCGCTTTGGTGCGTCAAAAAGTGCAGCACTGGGTTTGCATGGGCACGCGCTATCCGGCTGATCTCGACCCGAATCGTTGGGGCAATTTCAAAATGGATCCGGTTTCGACAGTCAAAGCTATTGCATTGTGGCCGGGCCTTATTACTTTCACTGGTGGGCAGGAATTCGCGCATTCTTTGGGCACCGGAGCGCGCCTTGTGGAACTGCCGAAAACTAATCCGGTGCGCCGCGCCTATGAATTATTTTTTGGCACCGTTAAAAATCAACATAGCGCTGATCCTATAGCCGTTTATGTCGCGGTGCGCGGCACCTTCGCGCCGTGGAAGCTGGTCACGCAAGGTTATAATCACATTTTCGACGATGGTCGTCACGAATGGCTTGATGCGCCGGATAATCCGAATCAGCAATTCATTTCCGCATTAGCCGATGGCGTCAAAGCCAAAGATGTCGCCGCGCAAATGGAAGAACTCATGCTGCATTTACCGCAGCCGACTTCGTAAATTTCCGACTCAATTTACCACCAGATTCCAAATCATCTTGATAATAACAACGTAGGCATTGTCCCAAGCGCCGCTGCGAAAAAACGCGACGGGTTGGGTCGGGTCACCAACAAAAGGGCGTAGGGTGTAGGCGAATTGAACAGCGGTGAAACCGTAAAGCGCCAGCCAGCCGCGTAATAACGCAAGATGGCGCGCATCTTTGGCGATCAGGGGCGCATAAAGTCGCCGCAAGACATTTTGCGCGGTAAAACTCGCGATGGCAAAGATCAAAAAGTTAAATAATATCGCCGCCGGATAATGGCTCGTTGACGCATAAAACAACAACGTGAAGGGCGAAAGAGAAGCCAAAACAATCGCTAAAATTGCTTGCGATAAAATCAGGGCGCGGCGTGCCTGCGGCCAATCGTCGGCGAGGCCCATCAAAGCGTTCGCCACCAAAAAACCCGGTAAACATAAAGCGCCTGTGATGAGCAGCAAGGCGGGCACTTTGATGGCACTAAAAAGCATTTGCGCGAGGCTCAAATGCCCGCTAAAGCCACCGTAAGTGCCCATCAGAGCGCCGTAAAAGGCGCTGCCGATGAACGCAAAACACGCCATTTGGCGGCCCGGTAATGACGCGCCACGCATCAAAGAGCGCAGCGTGGCTTCAAAGCGCAAAACCGATTCGGACATGATGAAATTTCGCTCCAAACCCGCTTCCATTTATCCACCCGCCGATAAATGCAGCAATTTGGCGAGAGAACTAAAAACTGCCTCGAAGAAATTAGAATCGCGCTCGCGGAACAGTGTAAAATCCCGATGCGGCGCGCCGATAAAAGGTCGCAAAACCCAACCCATTTGCGCGCCGACTAAACCGAAAACAACAATCCAGATGCGAAAAATCGTGGTTACATTCGTTTCGATAGCCTGATCGCTCATTTTGTCCAGCGCGCCTTGTGGCATTGGAGCTGTAGGTATTGCTTCGGCTTCGGTTTTCGCTTGTGTAGCTCGCGCTGCGAAGTCTTCGGCGTCTTGCGCAATAGTCAGGCGATGCAAGGTGTGCAACAGGAATTTCATCCCCAGTAAGCCCGAAACCGAAAACACCACCACGTTAAGAATCAACATGAAATAGTAATCGTTGGTGCTGACCGAAAAGAACGCTACAATGGTGCCGAGCGAGGACAAAACGGCCAACATAATCGCCATCGCCGCCACGATAAGTCGCATCGTCGAAACCAAGGTTAAGCGCGAGCCGACTAAGGCATTGAACACATACAGCGAGGGAAATGTGACGATGAGAGTCAGCAAAAACAACAGCGGCACTTTGCCGGTTGTGGCAATGAGTTGCGGCACCGCACTCAAACCTCGTTGGGCAATGCCGAAACTACCCATGCAGGCGCCGTAAAACAAGCCCAGCACTAAAATCACGATAGCCAGACCACTCGCATCCACATCCAACACGCCGCGTTTGAGTTTTTCGACTTTCGTCGTTTCACCGCGCAGCAGCCGATCCAGTTCGCCAATTGCTTTTGTCATAGGTCTCCTTGAAAATCAAAGGGTATTGTGGCGCATCGCCAAAAGAGATTCCGCCGCTTGAAACCGTTTTTTTCAACACTTGAGTGCTTGTGAGACACTGCAAAGCGCCGCAAAATGAAAGAAAACAAAGCAACGAAAGGTTTTTTATGTTGCACACGATGTTGGTCGAAGACAACGAAAAATTGCGTCCGGCTTTAATTGCGGGCTTGGAAGCCACGGGCGAAGTGACGATTGATTTTTCCTGCGATAGCGGCGAAAAAGCGCTTGCGCATTGCCTTGAAGAAAACGCGGCGCGGCCTGATGTGGTTTTGATGGATGTGCAACTGGCGGGTCAAATGAACGGCATCGAAGCCGCCATTGCCTTGCGCCGCGAATTTCCTCGTTTGCCGGTGGTGTTTTATTCGATTCAAGACGACGACGCCTACTACCGCGACTTCCGGCGCAGCGGCATTCTCAGCCATTACGCTTATGTGCGCAAATCGAATTTTCTGTTGCCGCAAATGATCCTGCCGCTACTCAAAGACGCCCACGGCGGGCGCTCTTTTATTGACCCGGAAATCGAATCGCGCGTGCAAGAAGTGCGGCGCAAAGACGAACAATCGCCGATGGCGCTTTTGGAGCCGAACGAACAAGCCGTCGCGCAAATGCTGGCGCGTGGCATGACCAACGAACAAATCGCTACAAAAATGGGTTTCCGTGACAAGCGCACCATTTCACGCGTCAACGGCCAAATTTATACTTCGTGGGGCCTAAATGACACCACAACCGACGAAAAAGTCGCCCGCACACGCGCCACTTTAATTTTGCGCGCCGGACGACTTATCGAATGGGACGACGAGGGCATAGCGCGCGTCAAAGGCGAACGCGGCTGGGAAATTTGGGACGCGTAGGCGCCGGAAAAGCAGTGAGTTAAGAGCAAAACTCACTGCTTTTGCCGTAAAACTCACTTGTTTTAGAGTAAAACACGCAAGTTTTGAAGCAAAACACGTGAGCTTTGAAGCAAAACACGCGAGTTTTAGAGCAAAACACGTGAGTTTTGGCCTCAACTCACTGAATTAAGAGTAAAACAAGCGAGCTTTGGAGCAAAACAAGCGACTTTTATGGCAAAAGCAGTGAGTTTTGCTCTTAAACTCACTGCTTTTGCTGCCATTCCGTGTGGAAAGAGGGTTGTTCAATCCAATTCGCGGCCACGCAACTGCGTGTGGAATTCGGGATGATACGGCAGATGATACGGCTCGGCGCGTCGGTGGTCGTAATGGCCGTTTTCGTAGCCCACAACGTGGGCGAAGAAGAGGACAAATGCGACCAAGGGAACGAATGTCAACACGAAGGAAAAGAAAATGATTACCGCTGCCATGAGGCACCTCCAAGGAATTCACGTCAACAAACTCGTAATTTAATTTCGCCTATATCAAACACGAAAAAATCCTCATTTTGGCCGATTGTGGAAAGCACATTCATCTTTCATCATGCGCAATTTCGTTTTAACGTTTCCTGAACTGCTGCTCGATTGGGGGCTGGGCGCCACTTCGCTGTTCAACACCATTATCTTGCTGTGGCTCGGCTTCACGGTGCTGCTCAACGCCGAAAAGCGCGCGTGGGGCACCATGTTGGCGGGCACGGGAATGTTGCTGGGCGGCGTGTTCTTTTTGGTTCATACGGCGACGCTGGATTACACATGGGAAGCGCTTTATTCCAATATTCGCTCGTGGTGGTATTTGTGCTGGGCCTGCGTTTTGGCGCTGCCTTTGGGCTGGTATGTTTTGATGTTGTGGTATGCCGGATTTTGGACGCAAAACCAAACGCGGGCCGCTTTAAAAACCGCGCCTTCACTGCGACGCCATTGCGCCGGACTTTTCATCGCGGCGTGCTTGGGCGCTTTGATGGCAATTTTGATTGTTATTGCCGACCCATCGCGCATTTTCGCGCAAGTCGCCTATCAAGAATCGAACCCATTGGCGTTTCATGGCATCCCCTTGCTTTTGGCCGCCTGTCCCTTATATTTATTGGCTTGCCTGATGCTATCTCTTGATGCCTTGGGCAGCACGGGGACAACATGGCATCCGGTCAACAAAGCGTTAGATGATGTGGCGCGAAGGCGGGCGCGTCCGTGGCTGATGGCTTCCACCGGCGTGCAATTAATTTCGTCGCTTTGCGTTGGCGCGCTGCTGGTTTGGATCGTTTGGAAAGCGCACAATATGCAAGCGACTTACACACTTTTTACGCGCTTGGCGATGGCGGTTATGGTGGCGGACTTAGTGATTTCTTCACTTGTCGGTGTGGCTGTGGTTTTGATGGGCAAAGCGGTAGTATCTTATGAAATTTTCACAGGAAAAACCTTGCCGCGACGCGGTTTTTTGCGGCAGTGGCGCAATATCGTGGCTGTAGCGATGGCCTATTCGATTTTAGTTTCGCTGTGCTGGGCGGCGCCGATGCGCCCGGTTTATCCACTTTTATTAACCACCGTTTTGATGAGCGTTTTCTTCGCGTTATTTTCGTGGCGCGGCTATGCGGAACGCGAAAACTACGTCGCGCAATTGCGGCCCTTTGTGGCGAGTCAAGGCTTGTATGAGCAACTGCTCGATAGCGAAAACGCGCACGAGAAAATAGATGCGACGGCGCCCTTTTGGGCCTTATGCGGCGATATTTTAGGCGTCGAAGCGGCTTATTTGGTCGCCGTCGGGCCATTGGCGCCTTTAGTCGGCGCGCCTCTGGTTTATCCGCCTGAACGCCGTGTCAGCGCGCCGCCTCTCGATGAGATTCTGCCCAAGTTATCGCCGAAAACGCTGTGCATCGCGCTTGACCCGGCGCAGACCGGCGGCATTGTTTGGGCCGTGCCGTTGTGGAGCGAACGCGGCTTAATTGGCGTGCTACTCCTCGGCGAAAAACGTGACGGTGGCCTGTATAC
>JANMKN010000139.1:0-5362 GCA_031372065.1 Abditibacteriaceae bacterium
CATATGGGCTGCATATGACGACCATATGAGCCTCATATGATGGTCATATGGGCTGCATATGACGACCATATGGGCTGCATATGACGACCATATGAGCCTCATATGATGGTCATATGAGGCCCATAGGACGACCATATGGGCTGCATATGATGATTGGGATGACCTATCTTAACGACCAAATACGATAAATTCATGAAAAAACTCAAGCTGACTTTCGCCCACGCTGTTCTCGTTCTCGGTTCGCTGTTGTTCCTCATCCCGTTTGTGTGGCTGATTTCGACTTCGCTCAAAACCGACGAAGAACAAGCGGTTTTCCCGCCGGTTTGGATTCCGACGCAGCAAGTCACCAGCGAAACGCTTAAAAATGCCGAAGGCAAACCGGCAGGTATTTCGTGGCTGAAAGCGCCCACAGGCAAAGTGCAAGTGGTGGAACTGGAAAATTTAGCAGATGGGCGCGTCAAAGTGCAGAATCCTCAGACGAAGGCGACGCAAATCGTATCGCGCGAAGACCTCACCAAGATTCGCCACAAGTCGCCGCGTTGGGAGAATTACACTGAAGCGCTCGAATATCTGCCGCCCGACACGCATTATGGCCTTGTTTTTCTCGGAAACACGCTGCTTTTGACGGTTTTATCGGTCTGCGGCACGTTGATTAGCTCGTCTTTAGTGGCTTATTCGTTTGCGCGCTTGCGTTGGCCGGGGCGCAATTTGTGGTTCATCATTTTGCTGGCGACGATGATGATTCCCGGCGCCGTCACCATGATGCCGCAATTCCTTATCTTCCGCGAATTAGGCTGGATTGATACATTAAAACCGCTGTGGGTGCCCGCTTTTTTCGGCTCGGCGTTCAACATTTTCCTGCTGCGACAGTTCTTTATGAGCATCCCGAACGAACTGGAAGACGCCGCGAAAATAGACGGTTGCACGCCTTTTGGCACTTATTGGCGCGTGATGTTGCCGCAAGTGCGCCCCGCTTTGGCCGCCATTGCCATCATGGGCGTTTTGGGTTCGTGGAACAACTTCCAGGGGCCTTTGATTTACTTATCATCCGCCGAAAAGATGCCGCTCGCCTATGCGTTGCAGCTTTATCAGCAACAACACGGCGGCGAACCGGGCCTGCTCATGGCCGCGTCCACTCTCGTCGTTTTGCCGATTATTGTGCTGTTCTTCTTCACACAGCGCTACTTCATCGAAGGCGTGTCGCTGACAGGCATGGGCGGGCGGTAGGATCATTCGACTGATGTTTGCCCCGGCTCGCCTTCGCTCCTGCGCGTTGATTTGTTGTGTTTTGCTGATTGTTTTCGGCCTCGCGTGCCGCTTTTATAACCTAAAGTGGGACGATAACGCGCATATTCATCCCGATGAGCGATTTGTGGTGATGACCGTCGTCGCTTTGAAGCCGCCTGCCTCGCTCGCAGAGTATTTTAATACCGAAATTTCTGGCCTCAATCCGTTTCATACCGGCACCGATTTATTTATTTACGGGCAATTGCCGTTGAATTTGTGCAAGGTTATCGCGCTGCATTGGCCGGGCACCGACGGCGCGCCGAATGCCGATAATTACAACGATGTTTTGCTGGTGGGCCGCTTTCTTTCGGCGCTTTTCGATGCGGGCACAGTTTTGCTTGTCATCTGGATTGGCTGGAAATTGAGCGGCGTTTTATTGGGCGCTCTGGGCGGTGCTTTATTGGCGGTGGTGCCGCTTCATGTGCAGCAATCGCACTTTTTCACGGTTGATAATTTCGCGACCTTTTTTTTAGTCGCTGCATTTGGGATGTTGGTTTGTGCCAGTCAAGCGCCAAAGAAAAAATACCTTCCTCTGCTGTTTAGCGGCTTGTTTTTTGGCGCCGCGTGCGCTTGCAAAATCTCGGCGCTGCTATTTGGCGCCGTGTTTGTGTTCTGGGCCATGCTGACAAAAGAAAAGGGCCAAGGCAAGCAGCATTTGATGGCGCTTGCCTGCCTTTTCGTCATCGCTTTTTGGACATTTCGCGTGTTTCATCCGATAGCGTTTCACGGCAACGGCGGCGCGTTATCGTTTTTTGGCGCACTTGATTTACGCCCGCCCGTGCCGGAAATTCATGGCAAAGAACCATATTTCAAAGAAGTAAGTTTCTGGCGATCATTCGCCGAGCAAGCCGCCATTTCGCGTGGCGAAAATGACCCGCCGTGGAATTGGCAATGGCTTGGTTATCCGAACTACATTTGGCCGCTGCGCAATTTGGCTTTATGGGCCATCGGTTGGCCTTTGCTGCTGGCGGGCAGCGGCGGAATTGCCCTTGCGCTGAAGCGATTTCGGGAGCCAACGGTTGTCAACCGGCACTTGTTAGTGGCCGCTTTATGGTGTTTTGCGGTGTTTGGCTACTATGGCGGCCAGTATTCCAAATTTACGCGCTATTATTTGGTGATGACGCCGTTTTTCTGTTTGTTAGCCGGGTGGTTTTTACTGAGTTTCGCGCGCAAATTTCGCGCGGTTTGGACGTATGTTTTAGTGGCCGCTGTGCCTGTTTTAACAGCTTTATGGTGTGTGGCTGTTGTCTCCATTTATGCGCGACCTCACACCCGCATGGAAGCCACACAGTGGATATGGGAAAACGTGCCCGCCAAAACACCTGTCGGCATTGAAACCGGCTGGGACGACCCGCTGCCGATAGGCGATGCGCGCGGTTTGGTGCAGATGGATCTCGATTTATTTAATGTAGATGACCGGCGCAAGCGCGAGCAATTGCTGGATAGGTTGGACAAGGTGGAATGGATTTTCATGTCGTCGAATCATGTCAAGGGAATCGTCACCAGAGT
This sequence comes from Abditibacteriaceae bacterium, assembly GCA_031372065.1. Taxonomy (GTDB): domain Bacteria; phylum Armatimonadota; class Abditibacteriia; order Abditibacteriales; family Abditibacteriaceae; genus DASWNL01. The sequence continues at coordinate 2,797 of JANMKN010000139.1, forward strand.
GCCGAAACGCTGGCTGTTGACGACGGAATACTATCGCGCTTTGTTTGCCGGGGAATTGGGCTTTCAACTCGAAAAAGAATTCATTTCGTATCCGCAATTATTCGGCAGAGAGTTTCCCGACGATAACATCGAAGAAGCGCTGACGCTCTACGATCATCCGCACGTTTGGCTATGGCGTAAAACGCCTGCGTGGTCACGCGAACGCGCCGCGCAAATCTTGAACGAAAGTTTGTGCGACCAAGCAGATTCCAGACCACTCAAAGACTGGCTGAAATAAACAAAGAGGGCGCCAACAATTTGTCGGCGCCTTCTTTGTTTTGCGTGCTGGATTTAGCCTGCTTCGCCATCCACTTCTACATCGCGGCCTGTTACGGCGTCGGGCATTCCGGTGGGATCAGTCGCCGAGGGGTTATGGGAGTGCGTTTGCTGTTCGACTTGGCCTTCCATTTGACGGCGCTGCATGCGCTGTTCGCCTCGTCGTTCATCCATCGCGTTTTCCAATTTCTCGCCCGCGTTTTGGGGTGGCGTTAGGACTTCTGGTGGTAAATTTTCATTCATAAATTTTCCTCGCAATCACGAAGATGACGAATCGGCTGTTGCGCCTACGACTTCGGGTTCATCGTTTGTCACTACGGCTTTTTCGACAACAATAGGTGGTGGCGGCCACACGTCGGCATTGGATTCAACCGAATTGAGCAACACTTCCAGCGCACCGGCTTCGCGGGCGCGTTGAATGGCCGCATAGGTGATAATATCGCCCTGATTAACAATCGGCTCGTCGTTGCGATCAAGAATCAGGCGTGTGGCGCGTTGTCCTGCTACTTCCGCGATGCGCCTTTTCAAGGCGGCTTCTTCGGCGTCGGTTTTCTTGGCCTGCACTGTGCCGCTTAATTCTTCGGCTTTGCCTTTCAGGGTTGACCACAATTGAGAGGCTTGCGCTTTGGCGCTTTCGACGCCCGCTTGCGCTGCTCCCAATCCGGCAGAAGCGATGACTTCGTTTTCTTTGCCCACTACTCGTGCTTCGGCAAGCACCATCTCCGTTATGATGTCGCCGGGATCAACCAAAACGCTACCATCAGGGCGATAAACCGTGCGTCCCGCTGTTTTGCCGAGCGCCGCGTTCGAGGCCTTGGATTGCATCGTGCCTAATGGCCCCGATGGGGATTCGGTTGCTTCTGGGGGTGTTTCTACTGGTGTTTCTGGCGTGCCGAGCAGTTTTTCTTTGCCCGAAGAATAAGCGTTGGTGGCCGCGTTTTCGATAGCGACAACGGTTAAATTGCTGAGTAAACCGAGTTCACGCGCTTTGCGGGCAATTTCAGGCGTGATAACTTCGCCTGTTCGCACCAAAAATTCATTTCCATCCACACTTTCGATTCCGCTGCGTGCCAATTCAGAAGCTGGGATTTGCACTTCACGCGCGGCGATGCGGCCTGTGACCCACGCTTCTTGCTTGTCCGCCGATGTGGAGGCGACGCTTTCGTAAAGCGATTCGGCTTTGGTGAGAACGCTGCCGGCTAAATTGGCAAATCGCTCGCTGGTGGCTACTGTGCTGTGTTGCCAACTGCCGGGCTGCCATGCGCGCTGTTCGATTTTCCCACTGACTTCTGGTGGCACAAAAGCGACATCTTTGCCGACCTGCACATTCTCGACAGCAGGCAAAAAGCGCTTGCCGCGCAGCGTGTCAGAAATAAAGCCGCCCGAAATTTCATAGCCCGTGACGCGGCCCGTGGTTTCATCCACGAAAACATCGCCCAGGGTGCCAAGCGATTGACCATCGGTGGTCATGATGCGTGTGCCGCCAAGCGTGGTTTCGCGTTGCACAACCTCCGAAAGACGCTCATCGCTGCCCGCTTTGATTTTCGAGGCCGCACTTTGCACAATAATCGCATCGCGGCCTACGCTGACCACTTCGCGCCACGGCACAACCTGCGCTTGCACCAATCCAAACAAATCTTTTTCCGACAAAACTGCCGCTAACAATTCGCTGGAATTGCTATCGAAAATCAAATCGCGCACTGTTCCAAGAGCTTCGCCGCCAGCTTGCGCGACTACATTCAATCCGATGAGTGACCGGGCTTTTTTCATTTTTGGGGACTCCTAAAAGACTGCTTTGACCGCAAAATCAAGGCCTAATTAAAACGGGCGTGCCTAAAATGGTGGCGGAGTAAAACTCCGTGATTTCTTTGTCGGTCAGCGCGATGCAACCGGCAGTCCAATCGTTGGAATGGCGCTCTTGTTTTTTGCGCACGGCAAATTTGCCATCGGAACCGCCGTGAACTCCTACCCATCCGCCAAGGCGCGTGCCCCATAAAGGCGCGCCCCGCGAGGCCAAACGCTGGCGGATAATTTGATAATCGCGCCAAGTGATGACTTTCTGATTGACGGCGCGTGTTGCGTCGGGCAAGGCCGGATAACTCAGACCCAAGAAAATATGAAACGCCGAATCTTTGGCGTTGCGCGTGCAAATGTAAAATTGGCCTTCGGGTGTGCGGCCATCGCCTTGATTTTGCTTGTGTCCATCGGGATTCGGGCCAAGCGCGACGCGATAAGTTTTAACTACTGTTTG
>JANMKN010000172.1:0-10364 GCA_031372065.1 Abditibacteriaceae bacterium
CAAAAACGGAAACTCTTCGTCGCGCTCCCAGTTGGCGTATTCTTTGGCTACAAGGCGCGCCATCGGGCCGTAATCTTTAAGCCATTGCGGATCGAGAAACCCCAAAAGCGCCGCCGAGGTGGTGAAATAACCGTAGTGAAATTGATGATCGTTATATGCTTCGCTGCCGTAACTGGTATTGAAACCAACGAGGGCTTTCCACTTGTCGTAGCGCGCAAAATAATGCGCTTTTTCGCCCGGCGTGTAAGAGAACCAATCGGTCAGCGCGGTTTTTAAGAGGGCGCGCAATTTATCAAGCGAAGGGTCGCCTGTCGCTTGCGCGGCCATCATATATTGGCCCAGTTGCAACAAACTTTTGCCGCCCCAATATGTGTCGCCGCCGTATTTCTCTCTGGTCGCATAACGCGCTAAATAATCGTTCATGCGTGCCGCGTCGAAGTCATGGGGCAAGCCCGTTTTTTGCGGCGCGGGCAAAAACGGCGGCACGCCGTTGAACCCATAAATGATGCGAAAATCGGTGCCAATCGCGCATTTCATGTCGCCGCGCGGCGTGCGATAGCCGATGTTTTCAAATTTCAAATTATGAATCGTATCGCGCCAGTGATGCGGCAAGAATCCTTGAATCGAATTTTTCTCGGTGCCTTTGAGCGCTTCGGTTGTTAGGTGCCAGCCGGTTGTCACTTGGGCTTTTTCGGGCTGATAAAGCCAGTTCATCTTGCTATCGCGCGGAATGGCGTAAGCATATTTGCCAAAGGCAGACAAACTTGCTTTATTCGGCAGCGGGCACAGCACCAAATACGATTTTCCGGCGGCGAATTGGATTTTTACTTTGTCGCCTTCGAGGACGAAAAGCGTGTTATCCGGCGTGTAAATTCCATAGTTTCGTCCGGCGTATTCGATGCCGATTTGATCGCCGGAATACGGAAATTTAATTGCGGCGTTTTGCGCGTCGAAAAATTTTGCATCAATGGCGCTTTGAATGAGCGGCGCGAGGTTTTTGCATTCGAGCCATACATACGGAATGCCGCGCCCGATGGTCACGTCCCAGTATTTGTCGGCATTTTCCGCTTGGCGAAAAGTGAGAGTCCAATCGCCCCAAGTTTTGGCGCGCGCATCCTGCGGCTTAAAATCAGCGCCCGAAATCTTCAAAGGGCCATCGCTAATCGGGTCGCGTCCTTCGTCGTTCCATTTCACGGGATAAGCGAATTCTATCCCGTTTTCATTGGCTTTAATTTGATGCGGAAACGCCCATAATTGACCGGCGAATTTATCCACCAGCAAATTCGTCCACCAACCGTTAGTTGGCAGGGCGCGCTTATCGTCCAGCGTGTAAAGCGGGCGTTCAAAAACCGCTTTTACTTCTTTGCTTGGGTCGGGCGGCTGCGAGGCATATGAGCCTTTGCCGACAGGAACTACAACAACTTCTTGAGATTGAACGCAAGCGGCGCAAAGTAGCAAAAGGGCAATTGGGAATTTCAAATTCATGGCGTGCTTAGTTTTCCATCAATCGCCCACAGTCCAAAAGTGCCGTTGATTTTGGCACTTGTTAAGGCCGTGACGGTGTTCTCATTTTTGGCAAACAGCGAATTCCACTGGCCTTTTTCGTTTTTCGGAAGTTCAAAAGGCACCGAACGCATAGCGAAGTTTTTCGCGTTTTGGTCGCCGATGTAAACAATCATTTGCGGCGCACCGGGGCGCGCTTCATCGCTTTGACAGGACAGCAATGTCGCGCCGTTTTTCAAACGAATCAAATAAGGCGCACCCGCGTAAATTTTATCAGGCCAATTAGCAACAGCGCTTAAGCGACGCGGGCTTTGGGCATCAGCGGGCGGGCTATTCCAATCGAAATTTGGCGACGCATAAATAATGGCGGGCTTGAAATTTCCGTCTGGCGAAATCCCATTATCTTCGATGGCAACGGCCACCCTGCCATCGGGAAAAACCAGCGGCACGGGCATTCCATCGCGGTGATGAGCGCGAAAACTAAAAGCGTGCGGCGCCTGCCAATTGTTGCCGTTATCGCGCGAAATCATCAGCGAAATTTGCTGCTCATCCGATTTGGTAAACGGGCCTTCATCGGCGAAAAAGAGCAAGATTTCGCCCGTTGTTAATTGCCGCGCGCACGGTTCCCAGCAACCGGTTTCAAAAGTTGTTCCGGCTTCATAAAGCGGCGGAGTATTTTGCCACGTCAAACCATTATCCAGGCTGCGCGCCATACTGATAACAAAAGCATGATTGCCGTTTTGATATTCTTTGCGAGGGCGCACATTGTAAAACAATAGAACGTCGCCGTTTTGCAATTGCAAAAGTTCAGGATTGGCCGCGCTGCTAAAATCGCGGCGCGCCACCAAAACCGGCGCTTGCCAGCTTCGCCCTTCATCGTCACTGCGTCTCACAAAACTCGCGCCGCGTTTTTCGTAGCAGCATAATAACCCGCCGTCTTTCAAACCAACGATGCGTCCGTAACCACCACCCGCTTCGATGAGAGTCAATGTTGACTTGTCCCACACGATTTCGGGTGTTTTCGCTGTTGCCCGCGCGCAAACCGCGCCCAGCAGGAACAGGGCGAGAGAGAGTTTAGAGTTCATAGATATTAGCGAAATTGGCGCGCGGAATGACAGCCGCCGGAGCAAACGGCAAATACAGGGCTGTCATTTTAACTTTTGAAGTTCGCTTACTCTGTTTTTCAATCGTTCGGCTTGTAAACGCCGATGATTTCTTTAGGGAACGAGGTGGATTTCCAACTCAGTTTGATACTGGCTGCGGTAGCAGGGCCTTGCACATATTCGATGATTAAATCGTGCGGGCCTTTTTTGAGGAAGTAACCTTTGCTGGCTGGCGTGCTTTTTTGCACCCACCAGATGTCAATGATCTTTTTGTCGTCGAGATAAAGGCGCCCGGCGTCGTCAAGTTCATCGAAATAAAATTCGTAAGTATCATCTTTGGGCACGAAGATGCGGCCTACAGCTTTCATGCTCCAAAATGTGTGGCGCATTCCTGTGGCGGGCGGGTCGGTGCCCCAATTGAAATTGAGGATTGGCGAAGTCTTTTTCGCGACGGATTTTGTAAAAGTCGGCCAGTCAATCGCATGACCGGGATTGAAAGTCGCGTCCGGCAAATCGGGATGGTCCGCAGTGTCTTGAAAGAACTCAATTTGAAAACCCGGCGCCCAAATGCCGCGCCCGATGGAATTTTCGCCTTCGATTTCACGTTGCGCGCCGGGACGCACACGATAAGGTCGCCCTTTGATGCCGCTGCCATTGCCAGCGTCGCCGTCACCATTGCCGCCACCACCTGCCGGGCCATCACCGTTACCGCCACCGATGCCTTTTCCATTTTCACCCGAACCCTTGCCGCTACCCGTTCCAGGGCCTTTGCCAAAGCCGCCCGCACCACGGCCCGGCCCGAAGCCACCTCCGGCACCACGCCCGCCGGAGCCGCGTCCGGCGCCATTACCTTTGCCGTCGCCAGGGCCTTCGCCGCCGCGCATCGCTAAAAGTGGGCCTTTGCCCGGCCCGTCGGGGCCACCACCTGTGCCGCCACCGCCGTTGCTGCTGACGCCGCGCGAGCCGTTGGGGTCGCCAAATGGGTCTCCTGCAACGCGGCCTCTGCCGCGTCCGTTGCCGCCACCGAAACCACCTTTTCCGGCGCCATAACCACTACCGTTTCCACCACCGAAGCCGCCGCCCGAACCACCGCCGCCGCCCGCGACTTCGCCACCGTTGCCGCTACCGCGCGGTCCGCCAACGCCCGCGCCCATGCCGCCACCGATGCCGGGGCCAACTTTGGTATTCAACGCGCCACGGTCTGCGCCTGCCAAGCGTGTTCCGATGCCTTTGCCGCTAATATTGCCCGCGCCACCGCCGCGCCCGCCGCCTTGACCGCCCGCCAAACCGGGCGAAAGGCCCGGCGCGTTGACGGCGACAGCCGTATCAGATTTACGATTCAAAATCGGAAAGAAGGCATCGTCGCCCCCGCCGCCCCCGCGTTTTGCCAAACGACGCGGCAAATTGGCGCCGCCGCCAGCATTGTTGCCCGCTAATTCAGGATTAACGCCATTGAGCGAACCTTTGTCGGGATTTGGGCTAAAATTGCCGCTTGAACCGCCGCCGGGACGCCCCAAACCGCGCAGATTGCTGGCAAGTTTGCCGGACGCCAAATCGTTGCGATTGGCATCGGGACGGCCATTGTTCAAGCCTTGCGGCAAGGGCGTTTCGGGCTTATTGTTTTGGCCGCCGGTTTCGGACTTGTTGAACGGGTCATCGTTCGGGCTGGAGCCGCGCGATTTCACTTTGCGCGTGTTCGGATCGTTTTTGCCTTCGCCCGGCTTCAAATTGCCGGATAGCGCGCCTGCTTCCTCATCAAATTTGGGTTTGGCGGGCGCTTTCGGCGCGCCATCGCCCGTTTTGTTGAGCGCCACGCGGCCCAGCGTTTTTTTTGGCTTGGTTTCCGGCTTTTGCGGCGCTTTTGTTGGTTGCGCTGTGGGAATCGGCTTGAGTTTTTTGCCTTCGTTGGCTTCGGGTGTCGGCATCGCTGTCGGCTGTGGCTTGACGGCGACGGCCTTTTTCGTCGGAACTGGTTTCGGTTTTTCTTTTTCCGGCGTCGGCATGGCTGTTGGTTCTGCCGTCGGCATTGGTGTCGGTTCGGTAGTGGCAGCAGGTGTTGGCTGCGCTGACGGTTCAGGGGTTGGCTTCTCGGATGGCTTTGCTTTCGGTTTTTCCTGCTGCAATTCCACGATCATCAACTTTTCAGCGGGCGGCTGCGGCGCTTCCGATAGGAAATACAGCAGCGTCAGCATAGCTGTGTGCGCCACGATGGAGACGCCCGTAGCCCGCGCCCATAAGGGGCGACGCTTTTTGGACGGCGTTTCAGAATTTGGTGAAGAAGCGGAATTTTGCGTCATGACAACAGATTAATGGGCAACTTAATTTTCTGGCAGGCGCGTGCCGAGCGCGACTTTGGGCAGACCGGCTTGTTTCGCCATGTCCATCACTTGCACAACGCGTTTGTATTCAATGTTGGCGTCGCCTTTGATAATCACCGGCGTCGCGTTGTTTTTGGCCGCGTAACGAATCATCGCCGCTTGCACTTTGGGAATCGTGCTCTCCTGCGTGTTCAAGAAAATCTTGTTGTCGCGTGTGAGAGCAATCGTCAGTTCGTCCGCTTTGTCGGACGCAGTTTCGGTGGATTTAGCAGTTGGCAGTTCCATCTTCAAGCCGGATTCTTTGACGAACGCCGTGGTCGCCATGAAGATGATGAGCAACACCAACACAATGTCCACTAAAGGAATAATATTGATTTCGGCCATTGGCGCGCGGGCGCGACGACCTCTGCTGCCGTGTGGTTGAATGTGCATTCCCATGATAAATCTCTCAGGCTTCGTTTTCTTCGACGCCAGCCTTCATGGCGGGCAAACGCGCCGCGAGTTTCAGGGCATGGTTTTCAACGTGCAGGCTTAAATCGTTGACGCGCCCGCTGAAGTAGTTGAACGCCATAACAGCGGGAATCGCCACGCCGAGGCCCACGCCAGTGGCGAACAAGGCTTCCGAAATGGGCTTGGCAACCGCCGAAGCGCCGGTTTGATTGGTGCGCGCGATTTCCGCGAAGGCGTTCAAAATGCCCAACACTGTGCCGAATAAACCAACATAAGGCGCCGTGGACGCAATTGTGCCCAAAATCGGCAGATTGCGGCCCAGTTCGGCGCATTGGATTTCGATTTCTTGCGTGATCGCTTCGTGAACCAAATCGGGATGGCTGTCACGCAATTCCAAACCAGCTTGCAACGCCGTGGCGGAAGGCGCCTGTGAAGCGGCTACCGTTGCGCGCAAGGCTTGATCTTGATTTTTCAAAATCATGTCGCGCAAGACGCCGAAATCGCTGTCTTCCACGCGCCGAACGCGCTTAAGCGTCATAGCCCGCTCGAACATAATGCCGACCGAGACAATCGAAAATATCACCAGGGTAAGAAAGGCCAGCGGCACTAAAAATTTTGTGGTGCCGATAGCCGAGGCAATCATTTGCTCCATAACATCAACTTCTCCTCAACAAATTGTCGTTGCGACTTTGACAGAATTGCCAGTTGCTTGTTGCTTGATTGACGAGGCTTCACATTAATTCACAAAAGCGCGGCTCACTGTTTTCAAGACCAGTGTTGGGTCGCAACCATAAAGGCCTGAACCATAAGCCGGATTGGCTTCGACAACGGCCCAACCTCGTTCGGCAATGATGCCCACATCTAACACGCACACAGACAAAGAATTTTGAGATAGCACAAGTCGCGCGAAATCTTGTGCGTTTTGGTTTTCCTCGTCGCTCATCGGCCACCAACCATCTTCACTTTCCGCTGTTTGGGCGCCGCGCCAATAAGGAGACAACGTTTGCACTTCGCCGTCGCAAACGAAGCAACGAAATTCAACTTCCCATTGCACCGGCTCGGAAATTAAAACGGGCGTATCGTCCGGTAGCCAATCTAAAGTGGGCAATGCAGCGCCGTTTGCGTAAATCTGCGCCGCGAAAGTTTTTTCGCTCGCAGGTTTAATAAATGCTGGTTTTTCGATCCGCCCTGCCTCGTCTAATGTGGCGAATTGCACTTCGCGTTTGCGCAGTTCAACGGGCAAGCGCGCTAAAAAACCCAAGGGCGGTTCGATAGGGTGTAAACGCAGCGCCTCGGCAACAAAAGACACAAAAAGTGGTTCGCCATAAAGCGCAATGCCGTCGGACAAATCGCGCTGGAGCAATTCCTCTGGCACGCGCCAATTGGTCATGCGAAGGATGTCCCAATTAGCCGAGAGAGCCGCACGCCACAGGGCATTGGAATCGTCTGTGTAGCGCGGCGGCAACACCAAAAGCGGCGCCAAATTATTCCAACTCTTTCATTTTGGCTTGCGCTTTGGCCGTTAAATCTGTTGCTGGTTGGCGCGCGGCGAGTTTTTTATAAAGCACTAAAGCATCGCCTTTGGCGCCGCTGTTTTCCAGAGATTGCGCGGCTAACCATTGCGCTTGCGAAAACCATGCGGTTTTTTCGTCCAATGTGGCCAAGGCTAAAAGCGGTGCGGCTTCGGCGTATTTCTTTTGATTGAAAAGCGCCTCACCCAAACGAAATTGCAGTTCGGCTTTGATGGCGCCTTCGGCTTTGGGCAGGGCCGACTGATAAACTGCGGCGGCTTTGATCGGGTCAGAAACGCTTTGGCCCCAGCCCAAACGCGCGGCGGGCAAATAGGTTTTTAGTTCCGTCGGCACGGCTGTGTTATTGCCTTCGACATTGGTGACAAAGGCTTCATAACGCGCCGCTGCTTCGCTTAATTTTCCGGCGCGGCGATAACTATCGGCGGCCCAATAAGGTGCTTCCGGCGCGAAGGCGGTTTTGACTTTGGCTTCGCCGGATTTGTCGAAAGCTGTCGCGGCCTCGGCCCATTTTTCGGCGTTGTAAAGCACTGTTCCCAGTTGATAATTGGCGCGCGGCGTGAGATCGCTTTGCGGGTCTTTTTCGGCAGCGCGACGATAAAAACCGGCGGCTTCGTCCCATTTTTTAGCGGCCAAAGCCACTTCGCCTTGTTGATAAAGCGCATCAGCGGCGCGCTTGCTATTCGGAAAATCGCGTTCCAAACGCGCCCAGCGCGCGGCTTCATCGGCGCTTTTCTGCTCGCGGAGCAGCCACGCGCTTTCATACAACGCGTCGGCGGCGAAATCGCCTTTCGGGTCGGCGGCGATAGCGGCATCATAAGCGGCTAAAGCACCGTTGTTTTTAATTTTGCCCAGCGCGTAACCTTGATGAAACAGCGATTCCGATTTAGTTTTTGGTTCTGTTGAAGCCGTCGCAAATTTGGCCCATTTTTCCGCTGCGCTTTGCCAATTTTCCTGCTTTTCGAGCGCAAAAGCGCCGCCTTGCAAGGCTTGCGCGGCGATGGCTTTGTCTTTGGCACTTTCCACAACGGCGAACGAAGTCGCAGCTTCTTTGTTTTTGCCGCCGTAGTATTGCACGCGCGCTAAAGTCAATTGCGCGTTGTCTTTGAGGTCGCCTGTGAGCAATGTGGCGGCATCGCGCGCGGCGCTTTCGGCATCGGCCCATTTTTCGGCGTCTTCCAAAGCCCACGCGAGGCCGAGTTTGGCTTCACCGGCCAATTTTCCTTTGGGAAAGGCCGCGATTTGCTTGCGAAAAGCCTCTGCCGCGCCCGCGTCTTTGGCGCTGAATTTCGCCCGCGCCACGAGATTTAACGCGCCTTCTTGCGTGTCGGTGTCAGGTTTGGCGTCCGCGACGCTTTGCGCGAGTTGCGCGGCTTTGGCCCACTCTTCTTTATCGAAAGCAGCCTGCGCCATTTGCAATTTCGCGCCGCCGATGAGGTTGCCGGGCAAGTCTTTGATGACGTTTTCGATGGCGCTGCCCGAAGTGCCCGCCAAATATGCGATGCCGTTTTTGGCATCGGCGGCTTGCTCGGATTTTTCGTATTTTGTCAGGACGATTTTATAGGCTTCAGCGGCCTTGACGGGGTTTTTGGCTTGCGTCCACGCGTCGCCCATGCGCAGCGCCGCTTTGGGCGCCAAATCGCTCGTCGGAAAATTGTCCACCACTTTGGCATAATTGGCCGCAGCGTCGGCGAATTTGTTTTGCGCGAACTGCGAAGCGGCGGTGAAATACAGCGCGTTGGCGCCTAAAGTGGCTTCTTTGTTAGACAAAATCGGCGCATAGGCGGCCACGGCAGCCTCATAATTTTTGGCGTTGTATTGACTGTTGCCCAATCGCAGTTGAATGGTGGCGCGGCGTTTGTCATCGGCTTTGAGCGCGTTCAAAACTTGCGTGTAACCTTGCGCGGCGTCGGCCCAGTTTTTCTGCGTGAAATCTACGCCCGCTTGTCCCAGCAATAAATCAGCTTTGTAGTTGCTTGTTTTCGTGTCGGCAAGAGCGGCTTTGTAGGCGGCTTTCGCTTCGTCGGGCTTTCCGGCGGCGGCTAAGGCATCGGCCAAGCGCACGCGCGCTTCGGGCGCGGCATCGGCTTTTGCATATTTGGTGACGACGGTTTGAAACGCAGTCACGGCCTCGGCAGGTTTGTTGTCATCCATCGCCATCACGCCGATTTCCATCACGGCATCGGCAGCAGGCGGGTCGCTTTCGGCGTAATTGTCGCGGATGCGCTCGAAAACAGCTTTGGCGCCTTTGAAATCTTTTTGCATTTGGCGCCCTTTGCCAATGTAATAATTGGCCCACGCCGCTTTGTCCGTGGCGTCCTGCCCCGCGCCGGGATTTTTCAAAAAATCAACCAATGGCGCGATGGATTTATCGGGCTTGTCGAGGAAAAAATAGGCTTCGCCGAGTTCAAAACGCGCCGCGTTGACGATTTTCGGCTCGGCATCGCCGTATTTTTGCAGCGCCGTTTCGTAGGCCGCCGCAGCGGAGGCATAATCTGGCCCTTTGTTGTCTTTGTCGGTGCGATAAATCGCCGCCGCGTATTGATAGGCGGCGATTTTGGCCTGCGGATGTGTCGGATTGGCCTCCACGAATTTCTTCAAACTTTGCGCCGCGAGGCTATAAAGTTTGCCCGCGTAAAGTTCGCTGGCGTATTTGTATTGTTCGTCCGGCGTGTCCGCCAAAACGGGCGCGGCGCACGCCCCGCAAATCAAAAGCAACGCGCCGATTTTCACTTTCGTGGCACAGCGCAAAATGTTCTTTTCCTGTCGCATGAAACGTCAACCTCTCTTGTTGAATCAGGCGCTTTAGACCGGACGAAACAAAGCGATGTTGCAAAAAACCAGCAACAGGTCGTTGGTGGCAGGAATTAATTCACCGCAAAGACGCGGCGGGACGAAGAAAAACAAGGTCGCCAAAAAGCGCAAAAGACACAAAGAAATTAAATCTTCGTGTCTTTTCGCGGCTATGCAATTTAAGGCGATGGCGTGGTCGGCGTGTGATGTCGCGTGGCGCGTTCGACATGGCTGGCGCTTGTCCACGCCGCTAAAACCGTGGGTTGGGTGTGATATTTGTTGCGAATAATGGCGTCCAGCTTATGCACGGCCAGAACACCCGCTAAAAGGGCGTCGTCCAGACCTTTGGTGCCCGCGACCTGCGAATCGAGCGAGCTACCCTGCGTGCCTTCGGCGGCCTCGAAAACGGCCAAATCGTGCGTTAAATCGGCCAGAAAGTCGGCGCGGATTTCGTAGGCGATGAACTCGGCTTCCAGCGGCGTGGCGTCTCTCAAAAAGGCGCGAGCCGTCGTTTTCAGCGTCTCATCGCCATGATTGCGCGGACGGCGGAATTTGGCTTCGATGCCGGGTATTTCGTCGGCCATTGAATGCGCCGTGCGGGCGATGGCATCAATATCCTCGTGCAAGTCCAAATACGCCTGCGCTTTGGACGAAGTGCCGCTATGCTG
>JANMKN010000182.1:0-32221 GCA_031372065.1 Abditibacteriaceae bacterium
ACATTTTGATGATCGGCCCGACCGGCGTCGGCAAGACCGAAATCGCGCGCCGCCTCGCCACATTGGCCGGAGCGCCGCTTTTGAAAGTCGAAGCGACGAAGTTCACCGAAGTCGGCTACGTCGGGCGCGACGTGGACGCGATGGTGCGCGACATCACCGACATCGCGGTGGCGATGGTCGAAAAAGAAAAAATCGCCGAAGTGCAAGAGCGCGCCGCCGAGCGCGTGCAGGAGCGCATTCTCGATTTGCTGGTCGAACGCCCGCAGCCGCGCGCCAAAACGCCAACTTCGATGAATCCGATGGGTTTCTGGGGCACGCCGGACGCCGAAGAGAATCCCGCCGAAGACGAAAACTATAAATTGCAGTTGGAACAGGCCGAGCGCCTGCGTTCGCGCATGAAAGACAAGCTCGAACGCGGCGAACTGGAAAACGCCGAAGTCGAACTCGACATCGAGCAGCAAAAAAGCGGTGGAGCGCGCATTTTCACGCCCGCCGGCATGGAAGAAATGGGCTTCGATATGCAAAGTATGTTTTCCAATATGTTCCCCAAAGAGCGCAAGCGTCGCAAAATGAAAATAGCCGAAGCGCGCGGCGTTTTGCAGGCCGAAGAAGCGCAAAAACTGCTCGACCGCGACGCGATTATCAGCGAAGCGCTCTCGCGCGTGCAGGAAACCGGCATCATGTTCATTGACGAAATAGACAAAGTGGCGGGACGCGAAGGCGGCGGTCATTCCGGCCCGCAAGTTTCGCGCGAAGGCGTGCAGCGCGACCTTTTGCCGATTGTCGAAGGCAGCACCGTGATGACCAAACACGGCCCCGTTCAAACCAATCATATGTTGTTCATCGCGGCAGGCGCTTTTAACGTCGCCAAACCGAGTGACCTGATTCCCGAATTGCAAGGCCGCTTCCCGATTCGCGTCGAACTCGAACCATTAACCGAAGCCGATTTCCGGCGCATTTTAGTCGAGCCGCAAAACGCGCTTTTGAAGCAATATGCGGCCCTTTTGGGCGCTGACGGCGTGGAGCTGCAATTTGAAGAAGACGGCATCGCCGAAATCGCGCGTTTGGCTTGTTTAGTCAATGAACAAACCGAAAACATCGGCGCCCGCCGCCTGCACACGATGGTCGAACGCCTGCTCGAAGAAATCTCCTTCGACGCGCCCGACACCGACACCAAATCGCTCACCATAAACGCCGCCTTCGTCAAAGAACACCTCGGCCCGCTCGTCAAAGACGAAGATTTGAGCCGCTATATTTTGTGAACTCAGCGTTTCGGAGGATTTGTGAGCAGTTGGATAAATTGAGAAGTGGCTTCATTTTGCTCTGCCTTTTGAGCAATCTGCAATGCCGTTTTGCCGGACTTGTTCTTTAAATTGATTCGTGCTCCACGCAAAAGAAGCAAGCGCGTTAATGCAATTCCGTCATTATCTGGCTCTTGGGCTATACGCATCAGCGGCGTATAGCCTTCTTTGTCGCGAATATTGATCATTGCGCCCTGTTTTATCAATTCTTGTCCCGTCTCAAAATTGGAAGCGCAGCCGCAACTGCCACAAGAGTAAACCGCGTGCAATAAAGCTGTTGCGCCGTTTGAATCTTTCATTTCCAATTTTGCGCCATGTTTCAAAAGAAGTTGAATTGTAGCACCATTAAGAAAAGCCGCTGCATACATCAGAGGAGTGGCTTGATTCGATAGTCGTCGAATATTTACATCTGCTCCTCTCTTGAGTAAGGGCGCCACCATAGAATTACCGTTCCGCAAGGCGATAAAAATCACTGGTAGGCCATTTTCATCGCGCGCATTGGGATTGGCTCCCTTATCCAACAAAGTTTGAGCTTCCTTGCTCCGACCGTTTTCAAACGCGCGATCCAATTTTAGACTCAATTGATGCCGTTGTGCAGAATGCAAAGTAACTGAACCTTGCCCTAGAACTCTGGCTCCGACACGGCACCAAACAAAAGAAGTAATGCCGAACAGAAAAACAGCAATTGCGACAATTTTGCGAGAAGACCACATAAACTCAATTATGGCGTTTCTGGCAAATTTTCGCATTTGTTGAATAGAAAAACCACTGTATTTTGTGAGTTATCATGTCCGCCAAAGCAATTTTTCAGTCGCATTGGGCATCCTTTCTGTTTTTGCTGCCTTTTGTTGTCTTGTTTGCCTTGCATAACGCGTTGGGGCTGTCGAATGCGGTTATGGTGTTGGCTGACGATTATCCCGGACGCGACAAAGTGTTCGGCATGGACGTGCAACTCTACAATTTGATAATGTGTTTAGCTTTTATAGGCGGCCTATTCGCTTTTTGGATGCACGCTGCCTATCTTTTTGGTGGCAGTAAAGATAAGAATCGCATTTGGGTTTTTGCCGCCAAAACTGTGTTTGCAGGTTTATTTTGGGCAGCAATTTTATTGCTTATGCAATACACAGACAGCAGATAAAATTTGAGCCGCTCTATTTTGTGCGGGACTAAAACAGCGGGGCTACGCTACGCTCCACCCTCTTCCAAACGGGGGCTGTTTGAAATTCATGTTTGGAAGAGGGTGGAGCGTAGCGTAGCCCTGCCCTAAAACTAAGAAGCCATGAGTCAGCGTTTTAATCGGCCTGATGCTGCCGGAGTGCTGCATTATGTCACTTTAAATGTGCGCGAACGGCGACCGATTTTCTCACACGGCGCTTATGCACTGGCCTTGCTGCAAACCATGCGGACTATTTGCGATAATTATCCGGCCAAATTGGTGGCTTATGTTGTCATGCCCAATCATTTGCATTTCGTTATGCATCCTCAAGACGGCAAATTAGGCCATTTTTTATCACGTTTTAAACCAGCCGCGACAAAAAGTATGGATGCTCTGGCTCTTGAGAAAAATCATCTCAAGATGCAAGCTTGGCTACGCACAGAATACGGCAGAAATCTGTGGCAAGACGGAAAACACAGTTTGCACTTGTGGAGCGACAAATTAATCTGGCAGAAAATTCACTATATTCATAATAATCCGGTGCGTGCTGGCCTCGTTTCTCACTCTGCGGATTATCGTTGGTCAAGTTTTGGTGCCTTTGAAGTGCAATCCGCCCATCAAATTCCTGTTGCAGTGGACAGTGATTGGTGGTGGGAGAATTAAGCGAGGCTATCTGTTAATGGCGGGGCTGTCGCCCTCTTCCAAACGGGCAAATGCAAATTAAAATAAGTCGCCCCGTTTGGAAGAGAAACCGCCCAAAGGGCACCCGGCCCCGCTTTCCAGCCAACTTCTGCCTGTTTCCAGCCTCTGTAAGCGCTTTTCCCGCTTGCCTGAGTGCTATTCCAACCTACAAGAGCGCCTTTCCAGCCTCCAAGAGACATCTTTCAGCCAACTTCCACCTTCTTCCAACTTGCTCAAGTGTGTTTCCAACCTCCAAGAGCGACTTTCCAGCCTCTATGGGCCTGTTTCCAGCTATCTTATGCGTGCTTCCAGCCGACGTTCGTGATGTTCCAGTGATAATTCGTGACCTTCCAGTGACCTTTTGTGATGTTCCAATGAACATTAGCGTGCTTCCAGCAAACATTAGGGTGCTTCCAACGAACACGAGCGTTGTTCCAACGAACATGAGGGTGCTTCCAACGAACACGAGACAGCTTCCAACCGATGTGAGACACCTTCCAACGAACATCAGACACGTTTCAACAAGCTCAAGGCACGTTCCAACGAACACGAGACAGCTTCCAACGCTGCAACTTGGAAATCACAAGGCAAATGCGACTGTGTGGCTTGCCTTATAAGTTTCTTGTTGGGATGAGGGCGAAAGTGCGCGCTTTTTGCTTGTGCAATGTTTCACAGGTCGGTAGAATGAAAAGCTGAAAAGCGAAAAGATTATGGCGAAGCACATCAGCGATTCGGTGACGGGGCCAAACCCGACAATGGAAGCCGTGCCGATTGAAAGCAGCGGCGCGGCAAAATATGAAATTCCGGCCAAAGCCGAGGAAACTGTGACGCGTTTGGCGGCGCAATTCGGCGATATTGCGTGGGAAATCGTGCGCTTTCGCAATGAAGTGACACTTTATGTGCCGCGTGAGCGCATTGTTGAGGTTTGCCAATTTTGCAAAAGCGAACTGGGCTTTAATTATCTCAGCGATTTAACAGGCAACGATTGGCCGGAGCGCGAGACGCGATTTGAAGTGATTTATCATTTGTATTCGATGGAGCATTTCACAAGGTTTCGCCTCAAAGTGCGCGTGCCGGAAGAGCCTTGCATTTGTCCGAGCGTGACGAGCGTTTGGGCCACGGCCAACTGGCACGAGCGCGAAACATTCGATCTGTTCGGCATCGTTTTCGAGGGTCATCCCGATTTGCGGCGCATTTTGCTGACCGAAGAATGGCAAGGCCATCCGTTGCGGCAAGATTATCCCATCGGCTGGGAAGAACCGGAGTTTACCGTTCGCAAAATCAATCGCGATTACGCGACAGGATAGCAGTGAGCGGTGTTCAGTGATCAGAACTTTTTTGCACTGAACACTGCTCACTGAACACTGAACACTGAACACTTCATCATGTTAGGTTTAAAACCAAAGCGCGATCCGGCGCAAATTTTCGATAACAAACGGGCCGACATGGCGCCGATTGAAGCCTTGCAGCGCCGCACGCAGCAGGAAGAAGCCATCGAACGTGGCGGGCAACTGGCGTCGGGCGTCAGCATTGAACGCTTGCCGGGCGGCGCCGGGCAGTCGGAGCGGATGCTCATCAATATGGGGCCGCAGCATCCATCCACGCACGGCGTTTTGCGTTTGGTGCTGGAACTCGATGGAGAAACCGTCACTAAAGTCGAACCGGCCATCGGTTATTTGCACACTGGCATGGAAAAGACGATGCAAAGCAAGTCGTATCAGCAAGCCATCGTCGTCACGGATCGCTTCGATTACACCAATTCGATGGGCAATAACTTGGTTTATTGCCTCGCTGTCGAAAAGCTGCTTGGCGCCGAAATTCCGCCGCGCGCGCAGGCTTTGCGCGTTATTTGCGCCGAACTTGGCCGCTTGGCCGCGCATATGGTGTGGCTCGGCACGCACGCGCTCGATTTAGGCGCCATGAGCGTCTTGTTTTATTGTTTCCGCGAACGCGAGATGATTCTCGATATGTTCGATACGCTGTGCGGCGCGCGTTTAACGTATTCGTATATGCGTGTGGGCGGCGTGGTGCAGGACGCGCCGCCCGAATTTTTGCGGCAGTTGGAAGCGTTTTGCAAAATCATTGACGAGCGCATTGACGAATACGCGTATTTGCTGCAAGACAACGAAATTTTCCGCTCGCGCACCATCGGCATCGGCTATATGTCGAAGGAAGACATCATTGATATGGGCCTGTCCGGGCCATTGATTCGCGCGGCGGGACTCGATTGGGACGTGCGCAAAGCCGAGCCGTATTCGGGCTACGAAAATTACAATTTTGAAATTCCCATCGGCGTTAATTCCGATGTGTATGATCGCTTTTTGGTGCGCATGGAAGAAATGCGCCAGAGCGCGCAAATTATCAAGCAAGCATTGGCAAATTTGCCTTCTGGCGCCACGCGCTGCGCGGATCGCAAGATTTCCCTACCGCCGCGTGAGGAACTGGCGAACTCGATGGAAGCCGTGATTCATCACTTCAAATTGATAACCGAAGGCTTCCATCCGCCGTATAATCAAGAAGTTTATGTAGCGAATGAATCGCCCAAAGGCGAGATCGCGTTTTACATCGTCAGCGACGGCAGCAACAAGCCGTATCGCTGTCATTTGCGCGGGCCAAGTTTCGTGAATTTGCAAGGCCTGGCGAAGATGATTGAAGGCGAACTCATCGCCGATGCCGTAGCGATTATCGGCTCGATTGACATTGTTTTGGGCGAGGTTGACAGATAGGATTTAGGTCTTTGGACTTTGGTTTTAGGTCTTTGATTCCGCCGCGCGCGTTTCCCAAAACCAAAACCCAAAACCCAAAACCGGGAGCGAAGCGACCTAATGTTAAGCAACGCGGCGATTGACCGCATTCAACAACTGGTGAAGGAATATCCGAACACCAAATCGGCGCTTGTGCCCGCGCTTTATGTGGCGCAGCGCGATAATGGCGGCCATTTGTCGCGCGATTCGATGGTTGAAGTGGCCGAAGAACTGAGCCTGCCCGAATCGCACGTTTTTGGCGTGGCGACGTTTTATTCGATGTTCTATTTCGAGCCGGTCGGCAAACATTTGGTGCAAGTCTGCGGCACTTCTCCGTGCCGTTTGCGCGGCGCAGCGAACGCCATTGATTGCTTTAAAGGCAAACTCGGCCTCGAAATCGGGCAAACCAGCGAAGACGGCCTGTTTACTTTGCAGGAAGTCGAATGCTTGGCTGCCTGCCATTTGGCACCAATGGCGCAGATAAATGAAGATTACTTTTTTCATCTGACCGAAGCGCGCGTTGATGAAATCATCGAAGCCTTGCGGCGCGGCGAAAAGCCGCAAGGCGCCGAGTTTGAAACCATGCGGTTCAACGCCCATCCGATTGCCTTAAGCGATGAAGAACTGGGCATTGATGTTTCGCATTTAACGCCCGCTGAACCAGTTGTGAAAAAAGAAAAATCCGCCGAAGCTGCTCCGGCAACGGCTTAAAGCAAGGCTCAAATTACATGGCCTACGAAGATCAACCTAAAATCATTCACAAATTGCTGAACGTGCCCAATATAAACCATATTGAGGTTTATGAAGAGCATGGCGGCTACAGCGCGCTGCGCAAGGCGTTGGAAAGTTTTTCGCCCGATGATGTGCTGAACGAAGTGAAAACTTCGGGTCTTCGCGGACGCGGCGGCGCGGGCTTCCCGACGGGCCTCAAGTGGTCTTTCATGCCCAAGCCGCTTTTTCCCAAATACTTGGTATGCAATGCCGACGAAAGCGAGCCGGGCACCTTTTCCAACCGCGATATTTTGAATATGCACCCGCATATTCTTATTGAAGGTTTCATCATTTCGTGCTATGCAATCGGTTGCACGCATGGCTATATTTACATTCGCGGCGAGT
The DNA here is from genome assembly GCA_031372065.1 of Abditibacteriaceae bacterium. GTDB lineage: Bacteria > Armatimonadota > Abditibacteriia > Abditibacteriales > Abditibacteriaceae > DASWNL01. The sequence continues at coordinate 6,999 of JANMKN010000182.1, forward strand.
TTTTCAAAGGTTTTGAAACCATGCGCCGCGCCTTGGCCGAAGCCAAAGCGCGCGGTTATCTGGGCAAAAACATTTTGGGAAGCGGCTTCGATTGCGAAATCACGCTGCATACCGGCGCCGGAGCCTATATTTGTGGCGAAGAGACTGCGCTTTTGAGTTCGCTCGAAGGCGACCGGGGCCAACCGCGCCTCAAGCCGCCGTTTCCGGCAGTGGCGGGGCTTTATGCCAAGCCGACGAGTGTCAACAACGTCGAAACGCTGTCCAATGTGCCGTTTATCATCGGCGAAGGCGCGGCGGAATTTCGTAAGTTTGGGACGGATAAATCGCCGGGCATGAAAATCATGAGCGTATCGGGCCATGTCAACAAGCCGGGCAACTACGAAATGCCACTGGGCACGCCGATTCGAGAAATCATCGAAACAGCGGGCGGCGTGCGCGGCGGCAAAGCGGTCAAAGGCTTTTTTCCCGGCGGCAGTTCCACGCCGATGCTGACACCGGATTTTCTCGATACGCCGATGGACTTTGAAAGCATCACGGCAGCGGGCAGTTTGTTGGGCACAGCGGCGCTGATTGTTTTCGACGAAGACACTGACATCGTGCAAGTAACCAAGCGTTTGTTGCAGTTTTACAAGCACGAATCGTGCGGCAAATGCACGCCGTGCCGCGAAGGTAATGACTGGTTAGTGCGCGTTTTGGACAGGCTGGACAGAAGCAAAGGCAAGGATGGCGACGCCGATTTGCTGGTAGACATGGCAAGTCAAATCGCCGGACGCTCGTTTTGTCCGCTGGGTGACGCTGCCGCGACGCCGGTTTTAAGCGGCATCAAACGCTTCCGCCCCGATTTCGAGTCGCGCATTACCAACCCGGATGAAGCGCCGCTTTTCATTCCAACAGAACAATTTTTTGGACATTAACCCATTTCAGGAGACACATCATGACTTATGTGATTGCCGAGCCGTGCATTGACGTGAAGGACAAAGCCTGCGTCGAAGTTTGCCCCGTGGATTGCATCCACGGCGGCGACGAGGACAAGCAACTTTTTATTAATCCGCAAGAATGCATTGACTGCGGCGCTTGCGAACCGGAATGCCCCGTAGAAGCCATTTTTGAAGAATCGGCTTTGCCCGCCGAGTGGAAACATTTCACCGAAATCAACGCGAAATATTTTGAAGCATAGGTTTTAGGTCTTTGGCTTTTGAGCTTAGGTCTTTGGAAGAATCGCACAAAAACCAAAGCCAAAATCCAAAGACCTAAAACCACCCGAAGGGTTTATGGCCGACCTTGTAACGCTTACCATTGACGGGCGAAAAGTGTCCGTCCCCAAAGGCACTTTAGCCATCGAAGCCGCCACGCAAGCCGGCGTGGATGTGCCGCGTTTTTGCTATCATCCGAAATTGTCGGCGGTTGGGATGTGCCGGATGTGTCTGGGCGAAGTCGGGATGCCGAAAATGAATCCCGATAAAACGCCCGCGCTCAATGAAGATGGCACGCCGCAAATCGCCATGATGCCCAAGCCGCAAACGCTTTGCACCACGCAAGCCGCCGATGGCATGGTCGTTCTCACCGAAAGCGATGCCGTCAAGAAAATGCAGCATGGCGTGTTGGAATTTTTCCTTGCCAATCACCCGCTTGATTGCCCGATTTGCGACAAGGGCGGCGAATGTATGCTGCAAGATCAGGCGATGGCCTATGGTCAGGGTGCTTCTCGCGTGCAGGATTTATACGCACAGAAAAAAGACCTTTCCAAAAACTATCATCTCAGCGAACTGATTACGCTCGACCAAGAGCGTTGCATTCAATGCGCGCGTTGCACGCGCTTTAGCGATGAAGTGGCGCAAGATCACGTTTTGGGCCTTTATTCGCGTGGCAGCAAAACCTATATCGGCACGCTTTCCGACCCGCCCTTCGATTCCAAATTTAGCGGCAACACCGTTGATATTTGCCCGGTTGGTGCTTTAACCAGTCGCGCCTTTCGCTTTCGCGCGCGCGTTTGGGAACTGAAAAACACGCCGACAGTTTCGATGGTGGATGGCTCTGGCACCAACATTTTTGTAGGTCAACGCAACGAAACTTTCGTGCGCGTTATTCCGCGCGATAATGAAGCGATTAACGAATGCTGGATTTCTGACCGTGACCGTTTTGGCCTCGAATGGGTAGATCATCCCAGCCGTTTGGCGCAGCCTTTGGTGCGACGTGACGGCAAGTTACAACCTGCGACGTGGGATGAAGCGTTGCAATTAGTGGCCGATAAAGTCCGCGATGCCGAAGGCGCAATTGGCGCCGTGGGGAGTGCGAAACTGACCAACGAAGGCGCGCTTGCAATGGCGCGCTTGTTCCGCGAAACCGTCGGCACACCGAATGTAGATCACGAATTTTCGCCGACTTTAGCCAACGCCGCGCCGCTTCCCGATACCTTTTACGAAAATTTGGAAAGTGCCGATGTGATTTTGGTAGTCGGTGCGAATCCTAACGAAGAACTGCCGATTCTCGATTTGCGCCTCAAAAAAGCCGCTTTTCAGCGCGGCGCGAATTTAATTAACATTCAAAATTTCAAAACTTCGCTCAGTGACCTCGCTAAAACCAATTTGCTGATTCATGCGGGCGGCGAGGCGGCGCTGTTAAACGGTCTGGCGCGCGCCATGCATCAAGGTTGGCAGTCCGAGCCGGAACTTGATGCCAACTTGCGCGCCGACATGGAAAGCCGCGCCGAAGGCAAAGCGTGGCTCGATTCCTTGGCGCCGTTTGGCTCGGCCAAAGTGGAAAGCGCAAGCGGTGTGGATGAAACCACGTTGCGCGAACTGGCCGAAACGATTACCAAAGCGCAAAAACTCTTTGTGTTAATCGGCGCCAATTTATCGCCCGAAGCGCACAAAGCGGCGCAAAACTTGGCGGCCATGAAAGGCCGCAGCGAAAGTTGCGCCGTTCTCAACGGCGGCCCGAACGAACAAGGCGTGCGCCGCGCCGGATTAATTCCCGGCGCCAAAGGCTTAAGCGGCGCGCAGATTCTTGAAACTGGCGCTTTGGGCGGCCTCAAAGTGCTGTATATCGCGGCCAATAACCCCTTAAATGGCGCCACCAAGCACGAAACGGCGCGACGCGCTTTGGAAAAGACGCCGTTTGTCGTGGTGCAATCGCTCTTTGAAAACGAATTGACGCAATACGCCGATGTGGTTTTGCCGGCGGCCAGTTTCTTAGAGCAAGACGGCACGACGACCAATTTCCACGGCAAAATGCAGGTTCTCAAAGCGGCGTTTCGCCCGCGCGAACGGCGCAATGAAAACGGCGAAACGCTTTCGGCCTGCGCGCCCGATTGGATTATTTTTACGCGCCTTGCGCAAATTTTGGGCGCCGATTGGGGATGGCGTTCGCCATCCGATTTGACACGCGCTTTTCAAGCGATTCCGAACAGCGAAAACGATTGGAAATTTGCCCCGGCCAATGCCTCTTCGCTGGACGAAGCGAAATCTTCGACTGCTCCACTTGGCTCGTTCAAAGTGGTAACCGGCACGCTGTTTTACGATGGCGGCGAAAGCCTGCAATATTGCGAGCGCTTGGGCCGCGTCGTGCCAAAAGAATTTGTGACAATCAACCGCAGCGATGCGCGCAAAATCGGCGTGGAGAACAACGATACCGTTGAAATCAAAGGTGAATGGGGCCGCGCGACGGCGCTTGTCAAAGTGGGCCGTGCCGTAAAAGAAGGCACCGTTTTCGTGCCGCGTCGCCTGCGCGATTTGCAACTCAACAAAATCGCGCCCGGCAACGGTGCTTTGGTGTCGCTGACGAAAACCGCGCCGCAAGCCGATTTACAAGAAACGCGGCCTTCCGATGGCGTTTCCGAAGAACCGGCTGGCTTTGCTCTGGCCGGTCAAGACAGAAGTTGAAAATTTCACCACAGAGGACACAGAGAAAATGAAGGATTAGCCACGAGAATACGTAAATGGCACGAAAGTTTTTGTTCTTTTTGTGTTTTCTGCGTTTTTTCGTGGCTATTCAAAACCTCTGTGTCCTCTGTGTCCTCTGTGTTCTCTGTGGTTAATAAGGTTTGAATTATGCTTTGGTGGGATTTAGCGTTTACCGTTATCCGCACGTTTTTGATTTTCTTTATCGCGCTGAATTTGGTGCCGGGCCTCATCTGGATGGAACGGCGCGTTTTGGCGGAATTTCAAATGCGCGTCGGCCCCAATCGCGTCGGGCCGTTCGGCCTCTTGCAACCGATTGCGGATGCCGTCAAGCTGATGATGAAAGAAGACATCACGCCCGCCGGTGTGGATAAACCGATTTATTATCTGGCGCCGGTTTTGGCTTTGCTGCCCGCTGTAATGGCCTTGGCCGTGATTCCGTTTGGCCCTTCCAGTTGGTCCCAGATTGCCGATATTCCCAATTCTTTGCTGTATTCGCTGGCGATTTCGGGCCTTTCGGTTTACGCCGTAGCAATGGCGGGCTGGTCTTCCAACAACAAATATTCGCTGCTCGGCGGCCTGCGCGCTTCGGCGCAGATGATTTCTTACGAATTGGGAATGGGCTTGGCGATCATCGTGATTTTGCTGGGAACCGGTAGCACATCACTCAGCGAAATTGTCGAACTGCAAGCGAAACACGGCTGGAATATCATCGGCGGCGGCAACTTGTTCCTGATTCCTTCGATGCTGATCGCCTGCCTAACCTATTTCACTTGCGGCGTGGCCGAAACCAATCGCGCGCCGTTTGATATGGCCGAAGCCGAATCGGAACTGACTGCCGGTTTTCACACCGAATATTCCAGCTTCAAGTTCGCCATGTTTTTCTTGTCAGAATACGTCAATATGCTGATTATCGCCGCGCTTGCCACCACGCTGTTTTTGGGTGGTTGGAGCGGGCCGTTTATCAACGGCGCCGATGGCTATTCGATTGGCGAAACGCTGCTCGGCGTGGCGTATTTTTTGGCGAAAGTTTTCTTTTTTATCTTTGTTTACATCTGGCTGCGCGCCAGTTTGCCACGTTTTCGTTACGACCAGTTGATGAATTTCGGCTGGAAATTTTTAGTGCCGCTCGGCCTCGCCAACATCTTTCTGGTAGCGATGGCGATTATGCTGAACGGCTGGAAGTAGGAAGCGGTTACCTGTAAGCGTTTAGCAGTTAGCTTTTAGAATTTCGCAAATTAGCTAACCGCTCACCGCTCAAAGCTAAAGGAACAATTATGAGTCTCATCCCCGCATTCGCCAAAGGCATGGCCCGCACGCTGAAACACGCAGTGGGCACGACGGTTGGCGATGAAAACATAACCGTTCAATATCCCGAAGAAGAAAAAGCGCGCCCTGTTCGTTTTCGTGGGCGCCACATCCTCAATCGCTACGAAAACGGCCTCGAACGTTGTATCGGCTGCTCGCTGTGCGCCGCCGCGTGTCCGGCAGAAGCGATTTGGGTCGAAGCGGCGGAAAACGACCCCGAAAAGCGCGTTTCGCCCGGCGAACGCTACGCGGCGCGCTATGAAATCAATATGCTGCGCTGCATCTTTTGCGGCTACTGCGAAGAAGCCTGCCCCACAGGCGCCGTGCAACTGGGCCACGATTACAAAATGGTGGACGAAGACGGCGTTCAACACGATTGGACAGACCGCGACAGCTTCATTTTCACCAAAGACATGATGCTGGTGGCACCCAACAGCAACAAACCCGACCCGCTCATTGACGCCCTTGACGAACGCATGAAACAAAATCCCGATGCTGACCGCGTTTGGTAAAGGGTGCGTTTCAACCATAAAACCGTAACCGACACTTTGTCCTGCCATGAAAAACGTTTGGCTCTACTTAATCGCCGGTCTAGTCTTTGGCGGACTTTCTGTATGTCGCAGTGAGGATTCTAAACTCAATGTGACCTATGCTGGGAAGGTATCAGCGTTGAAACTCCCAGCCACCGCCCTCGGTCAAGATTGGACCGGGCCTACGGGCCTCGTTGTGGACGATTTCCAACAAGCCCTCAGCAAACAGCCGGTTGAAGTTAAATCGGAAATTGAAAAGTTGAGAAAACTGTTTCAACCAATCGGCATTGTAAGCGTAGCTGACTTTACATATCGGAAGAAATCGAAACCCCTGAGTCAAATTACGCTGAGGGTATTCCTATTCAAAAATGATGCTGTTTGCAAGAGTTGGTGGGAGAAGAAGTATCGGTATGAGGGTTGGGAAAAGCATTATACAGTTGTCAAAGGTGTTCCATATGACGCTGTTGCCAGCACTCAAATCACAAAGCGTGCCGTGGCATTTGGAAATGTCTGGATGACCTGTGGCGCACTGGACAAAACCGAGGATCATATCAAACTTTTAGAACTCTACATTAACAAGATAAAGAATGTTGTCAATCAGAAGCGCCCCGCTCATTGACGCCCTTGACGAACGCATGAAACAAAATCCCGATGCTGACCGCGCTTGGTAAGAAGACCTTAGCTTTTAGCAATTAGCGATGAGGTTTTAGGTTTTGCTTTTTCGATTTGTATGCGTCTTGCTCGGCCAGTCTGTGTTTGTAGTGACAAGCTAATGTGAAAAACAAAAGGCCGGAGCAGGAAAGTTTCCTGCTCCGGCCTTTTTGTCATTTAATTTCGATAAAAAGCGGCGGGGCGAGAAGTTGTGGCGTGGACTGCAAAACAGTTTGCACACGGTAACGTCCCGGCTTGATTTGGCTGGTGCCATTGTCGCCGGGCAGGGCCACACCATTCCAAATGCGGGTGTAATTTTTGGTTTCGCCATTTTGCCACGTCACTTCGCCCAAAGCGCGGATGAAACGCAAATTGGCGCCGTAATTCCATACCATGTTGCCGCGCTCGTCGCTGATGGTGACATCACAATCCAAACCCGACTCGAATTTCAGAGTTTTGTCAGCGCCGCTCTTGTTAGCGGCCAGCACATCAATTTGCACCGCTTCGCCAATTTTGTAGCGCGTTTTATCGGTGCGTGCCGCGAGCGCGATGGTATTTTGCGCGGCGATCTCAAAGGCAAGCGGCGCGGCTACAATGGGGCGCGGCGTATTAGCAAGGCGCGCCACAAGGCGATATTTGCCGGGTTTGAGTTGTCCCATTTCATCGCCTATAACGTCGTTGTAATGCTGGCTTTGACCCGGTTTTAACCACAATGAACCCAGAGATTGCACAAACATCCGCGAGGCACTCCATGTGTAAACGGTTTCGTTATTGCCTTGCCGGTAAACCGAAAAATCAAAGCGTTGGCCGCTGGTGAAACGCAAATATGCGCCCTTTTTCGCAGTATTGATGGCCGTTAAACGCACTTGAATCGGCTGACCGGGCGCATAAACTTTCTTATCGGTGGAGGCGTAGAGTTTTACCCACGAACGCGCTGCGGCCTGAGCGGTTTTTTTCTGCGGGCGCGCTTGTGCTTCAAAGGGCGCCGCCAAAATCGAAGCGGCAAACGCCGCACTCCAAATAAACTGTTTCATGATGTTTCTCTTTCTTCGCCAAGGGGCGAGGGCTTTTAAACGTCCAAAGCGTCTGCAAGTTCTAAACGAGCGTGACCAGTTTCACAGCAGGACAGTCAAACTCAAGCCTGAAAAGATTGGAAAATAATGGAATCACAACCAAACGCCCAGCCGAAAAACCCGTTACATGGCGTCACGTTGGAGCGTATGCTGACCGAATTGGTCGAACATTTTGGTTGGGACGCCTTGGCGCAGCGCATCCGCATTCGCTGCTTCGCCAGCGATCCAAGCATCGCTTCCAGTCTCAAATTTCTGCGCAAAACCCCGTGGGCGCGCGCCGAAGTGGAAAGCCTCTATTTATTTTTGCTGCGCGAAAGGGCACGGCAAAATAAGGCTCGCCGATAATGCAAGACGTTTATGCCGGCTTGTAACCGGCGCAGGCGCTACAGTTGGCGGGCTATGGCAGTGAGGAGTTTTGAAAATTATAAAGCCAGCGCTGCTAAAATAGAATTGAGGATACGTGATGCAAACCATCGAACTTATCACAACTTCGCCGGACGTTTTGGGCGGCACTCCGACTTTCGTGGGCACGCGCGTGCCCGTAAAGAACCTGACCGATTATTTGGAAGCGGGCGACACCATAAATGAATTTTTAGAAGATTTTCCCTCGGTATCGCGCGAGCAAGCTATTGCCGTCTTGGAAAGCGGTAGGTCATTTTCAGAAAAGGTATTGGCATGACTAAGAAATCACTCGTTGTCTTAACAGTGGTCGTTATGGGTTTGGGACTTTTGGGTTGGCGTTATTTGCGTCCGCCCGCATCTCCTTTAAAAGTCACTCTTGTCGAGCAGGGAACCAGAATGACTTACGACCCCGTTTACCAAAATCTCTATTTATATGGGATTTTGCACGCGGAAGACAATGCGGCGCAAATTGCCGGACGAGATGTGCAACAAGATGAGTTTTTATGGGAAGTAAGAGGCGCACGCTATAGACCCAACGCACAATCTCCATGGCAAGATGTGCCTCCACTACCCTACAACAAAGTGTCTTCGTGGCCCGTGGTTTATTCTATGAAAATAGATTTTTCCTATTACTTGGTGCAAAGATTCGCTGATAAGCCCGGCGATTGGCAGATTTCAGTGCGTCACATCCGCAACTATACAAAACGAAGTGGCCTAAGGCTTTTGCGGTGGCGTGGGAGTGCCGACTATCTCTGGTCTTTTTCTCTGCCCAAGTTGCCTCCGCGACGCGATGATTCTCTGGTGCCGGGTCAAGCCTACGTTGGCGCTATTGAATGGAATTTCAACGATGGCTGGCAGGAAATTCCTCAAGCGGGTCAACCCGGCTTTCCCTTGACCTTAACGGCAAGGCATATGGTTGATTTACGCGCCGTTAGAAAAAATCCTAATCGCCCATGGCCCGATAGAGGTAAAGAGGAAAAACCTTGGCCGCACTGGAAAGGTGTTGGTGTGGACGCGTTTGGTAACGGAGATGCCATGATTAATTGCGATAATCCGGCGCTTCTATCTCGACACGCACGCGATTTCAAGACAATATCCGCCATTTGCGGCAACACACTTACACGACAAATTCTGGTTTTGCCGAAGCCTGATATTTTCGTTTATGAGCCGACTGAGGTGCTTTCACAATCAAAAAGCAAAAAAACTATGACTTTACCAATAGAAGCCAAAGTCGTTTGGACATCTGAATGGCACCCACCCATCAAAGTTCGCTTTGCGGCTTATAAAGCGCTTAACGCCCGCGACCCAAATGCTCCTGTTGGCGAACCGATAGGCCAAATCAATGGCCCTTCAGCAAAAGACGACGTGATAATTTTGCCCGGTGATGAAGGCATGGCAAAAGCTACTCTGACTCTGCCTGAAAATGCCACGAACATCAAATTGAAAGCGATATTAGTTATCCCGAACAACAACAGTGAGTTTCACATCGCCAATTTCAATGCTGCTGAACTCAGAAGGTAAAGTTGGTCGTAGGTAACACAGTGAACAGCGAAAACCATGACAAATCAAGCAATTCTTGATGTTTACAAAGGACTCGAACCGGCGCAGGTGTGGCGGCATTTTGCCAGTTTGAATCTCATTCCACGCCCGTCGGGGCAGGAAATGATGGCTTCGGCTTATGTGCGCCATGTGGCCGAAACTCATGGCGCAACGTGGAAAAGCGATGCGCGCGGCAACACTGTGGTTTACGTTCCGGCTACCAAGGGGCGCAAAGTGCGGGCGACGATGGTTTTGCAGGCACACCTCGATATGGTCTGCGAAAAGCGGCCCGAAGTGGAGATTGATTTTTCACGCGACCCGATTCGCCCGCAACTTGTAGATTCACCGGACGGCCCGCGCATTTACGCCAGCGGCACCACGCTGGGCGCCGATAACGGCCTTGGCGCGGCGATGGCTCTGGCGGTTTTGACCGATCCCACCATCGAACACGGGCCACTTGAATTACTTTTCACCGTCGAAGAAGAAACCGGGCTTTTCGGCGCGGCGGAATTGGACGGCGCGCTGCTTTCGGGCAAAAAACTGATTAACCTCGATACTGAAGACCCGCACGAAATCGTGATCGGCTGCGCCGGAGGCAGCGGCGTAAATTTAACCTTGTCCTTGCCGGGCGAAACTTTAAATCTCGGCCATGCCGCGCTGCGACTTCGCGTCGGCGGCTTGCAGGGCGGGCACAGCGGCATCGAAATTAATCAGCCGCGCGCCAATGCCATCAAGGTTTTAACCGCCGTTCTCGACCACATCGGCGCGGCGAATATTCCGTTTCACATCTGGCACATCGAAGGCGGGCAGGCGCACAATGCCATCCCGCGCGATGCGTTTGCCGAAATCGCTTGTTCGCCCAATGATGTCGAAAAAATCGAAGCCGTCGCAGAGGAAATGGAAACCGAACTGCACGGCAGCGCGGGCACGCACGAACCGGACGCCAAAATTACCCTTGAGCCTATCGAAGCGCCGCCTGCCGCGTGGCGGCGGCCCCACGATCAGGTTCTTATCGCCTTGCTCAGTCAATTGCCGCACGGCGTTTTGCAAATGAGCCAGCGTTTTGCGGGCAAAGTCGAAACATCGGCCAATCTTGCCACGCTGCGCACCCAAAGTGTCGGCGATGAGTTCAAAGACGCCTTTAAAATTGAATTACACGTCAGTTTGCGCTCGTTTATCGGCAGCGAAATCGAACGCCTGCGCGCTTCGCTGATTCAAACCGCGCAGGCACTCGCGCCCGAAGTCGAAGTTTCCATTCGCGACGGTTATCCCGGCTGGGAGCCGAATCCCGGCCCGCTTTTGGAAACCGCCAAGCGCGTTTACAAGGACGTTTTCGGACGCGAAGCCGTGATTGAAATCGTTCATGCCGGACTCGAATGCGGCATTATCGCCGACAAAGTGCCCGGCCTCGAAGCCGTTTCGTTCGGCCCGCTCATCAAAGGCGCCCACACGCCCGAAGAATGGGCCGATGTGAACAGCACCGAAGCCATTTGGAAACTGCTGGCGGCACTGTTGAAAGAGATTTGATTTACTGCTGTCAAGGCAAGTCGGGCTTAGGAGTTCTGCATGAAACGAAACAGCATGAACCTATTAAGGTTTCTATTGTGGAGCCTTATTCTTTTTGCCGTCGGCAGCGGCGTAGCGAATGCCGATGTAACGGTAGACGGCATCACCTACCATGAAATTAGCCACGCGCACAACAACCAGCTTGAACACGCCGCGCGCATTCGTTCGCTTGTTGAGCAGATTAAAGCGATTGAAAGGCAATTGGCCGACGTGCGCAGTCGCGCGGCGCGACTGCAAAGCGAAATCACGGCTTTAGAAGCGGAAAAAAAGCGCGTTTTAGATGAATATCGCCAGGGCGCGTTTTGCACTGGCTGTGACAAAGCCCGTTCAGAATTTGCGCCCGGCGAAGCCTTTCCTCATGCCGGGCAGCAAGTGCGAGGCGCCACGCCGGAAGAACTTGCCAGAAAAGAGAAAGGATATAACGATAAAATCGCCGCCAAGCAGCGCGAATTAGCCGCCCTGCCCAATGCGACGACACTTGAAACCGATCGTTTAGCGCTGACGAACAAGCTGATCAACAACGAAATTCCCTGGTGGGCCGGTTGCGTGGACGCTGAAGTTGAACTGCGTAAGCAGGCTTGGGAAAACGACAAAAAGAATCTCAAAGATAAAATCAGCCAGACCCAAAAAAGCCTTTCTGATGCCAACGCCGCTTACAATCGGGCGGCAGCGCAAGCTAAACCAAATCCGGCGGTGCTTGACGGCATGAAAACCGGCATAGAGTCGCTTAAGACACAAACGAGAAACTTACAAGACGATTTACCCCGCTTGCGCGAATCGCACGTCAAAACGATGGACGATTTTTCGCGTCAGGCTTTGGGCGCGCAGAAAGAATTAGCCGATTTATGCGCCACTATCCGCGATGACATGGGCCTATTTAGCGGCACCGACATCGCCAACAAGATGCGCGGCTATGGATGGGATTTCAGGCTGTCGTTTGTTGATGCCAATCCTTTGACCGGACTTTCCTTAACGCCGCTCACCGGCCTTTCTTCCAGCGGGCAAACCATAAACGACATTAAAATTCTGCTCGAAGGCGGTAAGCCTGCAAGTGGCATTGGATTAGGCGCGGGCGCTCATCCTAATTTTGGACTGGGTGGCAGCGACCCGAAAGCAGTGTTGGAAGGCAAAAAATGAATTACAAAAATTCGTTGCGCGTTTTTGTTGTAGCGTGTTTTCTGTGGATGCTCGGAGGCTGGCCGGCGCAAAGTCAGAATGCCAATGACTACGCAGGGTTGATTGAAGATGCCAAGTCATTGATCAATGAAGAGAAGCCCGAACAAGCGTTTCAAAAAGCTCTTAAAGCTATCGAAGTGGACGGCAACCGCGCCGATGCTTATTTTTATGCGGGCGTGGCGATGTATCGTCAGGATTTGCTGGACGCCGCCGAAAAATACGTAAAATTAGCTCTCGACCGCGCGCCAAACGATGAAAAACAAGCCGTCAACAAGCAGTTCATCACGGGAACACTCAAAGCGATTGCTGAAAAACGTGATTTTTTAGCGCGTGTAAAAGTGGCCGCACAAGCCGAACAGGATGGCCTGACCGCCAAAGCCGCGCGCGAATATGGCGCCGCCTGGAAACTATTTCCCTCGCGCAGCGATGTCGGTTTAAAAGCCGCCGTTTTGTGGGTTGATAAATTATCCGACCCCATCAAAGCCGTCGAAATTCTGCATTATGTCGCCGAGCATCCCCAAGCGCCGCCCGATGCCGAACAAGCCAACACAATGCTGGCGGCTATGCAACCGGCGTTAAATAAGTTGGGGTCAGAAAAATTTGAGTTGGGTGAAAAATTTATTCAACAAGCCCAAACCAAGCAAGCAATCCGCGCCTTTGAAGAAGCGATAGCTATTCAGCCGGAAGTGGCTGGCGCACATTATCAATTAAGCACGATTTATGCAGCGTTGAACGATTATGAAGCATTCACCAAGGAATTGTTGCTATGGATTAAGGGCATTCAACTTTCTCCAGAGGCAGTGGGCTACGAGGCATTTTATGACCGCTTTTTCGATGACCCGCGCTTTCTAACTTTTCTTTCCGATGTATTTGGTGATGTGGGACAGGCAAAAGCTATTGCGGCGCGAAAAAAACGGCACACTTTGGAAGAATTGGACAGCAAAACCGTCGAAGAAAAACTCATCGCGCTACGCCAAATTTTGAAAGATTCTCCTGAGGATACAGACTTAAAGTGGCAATTATTCAACACTCTTTTAGCCATGCCAATGCCAATTAAAGGTGATGTCATCGCAGCGGCTGATGATTACTTGAAAAAGTATTATGGAGAGGAAAAAGAATTTTACTATCCGCTTTATTCATTGGCACTTACGTTGTCAGGGACCAATCTTTTCCTCGATGAAGCGCGCCGATACGGTGAAAAGGCTGTGCCCTTACTGCCCGCTGATGCGGACGACAATAGCCGCGCCAATCTGTATCACGTTTTAGGAGGCATTTATTATCAGCAGGGCGATTACCCTGACGCCCTGCTCTGGCTCAAAAAGGCGACTGATATTTACAAAACGGACGAGTTTGCTTCGCCGGCGCAGTGGCTGCCATTGGCGCAAGCGGAAGAGAAAAGCGCCAAAACCGATGAAGCCTTAGCCGACTATTTGAAAGTCGCCGCAATGTTTCTCCAAAACGACTCTTCTACCGAAGCCGAAGCTGGCTATTTGCGCGTTGGGCTGGCTAAAGGACGCGCCGAAGGCGAACTGAAGGACGAACTGGAAAAACAGCGAAAAGCCAATACCGAGAATTGGCTGGCTTCGTTGCGTATTGACAAACCGGCACCATCGTGGACAGCTTCTAAGTCTGATGGCAGCGTCCTGAAAATGAGCGATTATGCGGGCAAGGTCGTCGTGCTTTTTATTTGGTCAAGCGCCTCAGTTGACCAAATAAAGTCTTTGATGGCACTTCAGGAAAAGTATAAAGGCCGCGTCGAATTTGTCGGCTTGAATCAAGAGGATGTATATTCACTCGCTAAAATAGGCTCCGTGCAAAAGTTCATGACCGAAAAAGGTTATAACTTCACCACAATTCTCGATCATGAATGGAAAGTGAGGGATCAACTCGATCCCGAAACGAATTTTTCCAGCACTGTTCACATCATTGATGAACACGGCATCCTTCGCTATCACTATGGTCAGCTTGAGGATAGTAAGGAATTTAATTTGTTGTTAAGCCAGGTGCTAAACAACGAGAAGGCAGCGAAGCCCGCTGAGTAAGGCGCTAACCGTCAACTGCTTACCGCTTTATCTTCGTTCGCTTCAATCAGGCAGCTTTTGCAGTTCGCTTTTCAATTGGCGATAGATTTCTTTTGTCCAAATTGGCGAATTGATTTTTGGCGCGGGTTTGGCGCGCAAATCACGCGGGCACAGCAAAACTTTGATGGTTTGCGGCCATTTTTCCGCCGCGAGGCAGAATAATTCTTCGGCAGCTTCATCGCCCATTGCGAGGCAGCCAACCGAGCCGTTGCTGCCGTGAATCATGATGTCGCCGCCTAAATTGTCGCGATTTTCGCGCGCGGCTTGGGCGCGGTCGTAATCATTTGGATAATCCACGCGCAAGGCCAAATGGAACAAGCTGTTAGGATTGAGCGATTCGATTTGATACACGCCTTCGGGCACTTGAAAATCGCCTTCGCGCAGTTTCGGGCCGGAATGACCGCTGGCCGCTAAAATATCGTAAGCGCGAATGAATTTTAAATCGCCATTAACACCAGCGGCGTAAAGTTCAAGCTGGCGTTCTTCTTTCAGACCGACTAAAACTATTTTGGAGGGCGGATATTCCATGCCCGCTTTGGTAAAATAGGGCGCCAAACGCTCTCGCACTGGGGCGCCGTATTCTTGCAAGCGGTCTTCGCTTGTCGTGCGGCCTTTGATTTTGTTCACCAAGCGTTCGCCTCCCGGAATAGAACGATAAAACTTCACGAACAGCGTCAACAAGACGGCAACGAGCAAGAATCCGAGCAAAAAACGGCGCATTTTCATGAGCTAAAGGATAAAATATCAGCGAGGGCAGCGATAGATTCTTATGGCGACCAAAACAACCACGCCGGTTTCGCAAAAGCGCAGTGGCAACCCAACAGGCTGTTTGGTCTTATTCGGCCTGATTTTTCTGCTGGCCGGTCTCGGCGCCTTTTTCTTCACGTTTTTAACCCCGCTATTGCAAATTCAGGCGGCCCAAAATTGGAAGCCGGTTGCCGCCACTATTATTTCCAGCAGCGTGGGCAGCAACCGCGACAGCGATGGCGACACGACTTATCGCGTCGAAGTCCAATACTCCTTCCCCTTCAACGGCCAAACGTATTACGGCAACACTTATCAATTTGGCGCCAATGGTTCCAGCAATGCCACCGAGAAAAACGCTATCGTGGCGAAATTACCGCCCGGCACAAAAATCACTTGCTATGTCAATCCGGCGAATCCGAATCAATCTGTCATCAATCCCAGCATGAACCGCGACCTATGGCCCGGCTTGTTTTCGCTGATTTTTGTGGCAGTGGGCGCCGGAATTATCATAGCGGGCATAAAAAGCGGAAAATCGGGCGCAGTGCGGGCAGGCGCGCAAAGCTGGCAGCCCAAAAGCACGATGGGTTCTGGCGCGATGGGTTCTGGTGGCGCGGTGGAACGGATGCCACAAAGCGCGATTCCTACCGCAGCGGGCGGGCCGGTCACGCTCAAACCGCGCACCACGCGTTTTGGCGGATTTTGCGGTTTGCTTGTCTTCAGCGTTTTCTGGAACGGCATTGTCGGCGTTTTTTTGGCGAGTGCTTTCTTTGGAAAATCGGGCAGTTTTCCTATATTCATGTGGCTATTTCTCACGCCGTTTATTTTAGTCGGCATCATAATGATCGGCGCCACATTTCATCAATTTTTGGCGATGTTCGGCCCCAAAGTCGAACTCACCGTGTCACAAGCCCAAGTGCCGCTCGGCAGCAGCATAAATATCAACTGGAAACTCAGCGGGCGCCAAAATGTGACGAAGTTTCAAATCTTTCTCGAAGGCCGCGAAGAAGCGACTTACCGGCGCGGAACCGACACTTACACCGATAAAAACACCTTTTGCGTGCTGGATGTGACCAACACTCTGAGCAGCGTCACGCAAGGCGACGCCACAGTGCAAATTCCCATCGCCACGATGCATTCGTTTGAAGCGCGCAACAATAAAATCCTCTGGCAATTAGTTGTCAAAGGCGAAATCCCCATCTGGCCCGACATCAAAGACGAGTATCCAATTGTGGTTTTGCCGGTTAATTTTTCATGAATCAACTCGATATTTCCACCAACAATCAAAGCAGTTTCCGGCCCGGCGAATGGATTGAAGGCAAAGCCATCTGGCAACTTGATAAAAGCGCCGACTGGCTCGAAGTGCGCCTTTTATGGTTCACACAAGGCAAAGGCGATGCGGACATTAGCATCGAAAACGCCCTGCGCGTTGAAAACCCGTCGTCCAACGACAGCCTGCCGTTTCGCTTTCAATTGCCCGCCGCGCCCTACTCGTTTTCCGGCAAGCTGATTTCTTTGGTTTGGGCCATCGAAATCGTCGCTGAAGGCATCAAAGAAGCGGCGCGTTTTGAATTTACCTTGGCGCCCGATGGCCGCGAAATCGAACTCGGCACCGAGACAGCGCATCTTTCGGCCAAAGAAAAAGCATTGCAAGATAAAGCCAACGCGTTTGCGCAACGCTTGGTCGAAAAACACGGCGGCACGGCTCCGGCACCCACTTCAAGTTCCAACTCTTCGGGGCCGTGGTCGGATAATAAAGAATCCCCGCAGCAAGCTACGGGGTATTTGAATGAGTAGTTTAACTTTTTTGTCAAGGCCAACGGGTTCTTTCTCAAGAGCGCTCTGCGCTCCAAGGGAAGAGTGCTTCGCACTCGCGGTTACGCAGCAAGCTGCGGGGAATTGAACCCGAAGAGATTAAATGATTCGCAGGCACAAAAAAGTGAGTGGAAGGCTCAGAAGGCTGCGTGGAACTTCCAGACGATGGCCGAATGTCTCAGAACGCCGCGCGATCCTTCAGAACTTGGCGGAAGCCTCAAACCGCCTAAATTGCGCGTTTAAGAGGCAAAAATGGGTCTAAAATAGCGAAAAGTGCCTCAATTAGCATGATTTTGGGCCTCGCGCAACAGATTTCAGCCTACTCATTTTCGTATTTCATAATAGCTTGTTTTGAGATCGCTCTCATATGCTAATATGTGTTGAAGTAAAACCTGACAAAAGTTCCATCACAAATTACAAAAGTGGCGGGCGATATACTATCAGTATGACTGTCTCGCACAGTAAGAAAATTTCAACTAAACGGCCTAAATTCAAATTTAGCACATGGATTTTTATGCTGGCCACGCTCGTTTTTGGCTTTCTGTGGCAGCTTATCGGCTATCGCTGTCATCCTTTGTATCGTGCGTTTCTGAAGTTGCAACTTGCTTTTTTTCGTTGGAAATTGCAAGTTTGGCCTTCAATACAAGGCGCACGCGCGGCAGGGCATTTACAGTTGATGGTTTTATACGATAAACGGGCTGCATGGCCCGAATTTGTGCCGCATTTGGAGAAGTTATCTATAAAACAGCGCGTGGAAGTTGCGCAATATTTGTTTTATCTGTTTTGGATAAACGCACGCTTTGCGGAAGCCTCAGAAACCTGCAACTACTGGCAAAAAAACGCGCACGCATGGATTAGCGAAAATGAAAACAACGCGCGCCACGCCTTATATTCGCTACGGCAAATTGCCACTTGGAAGCCGGGTTATCGCGAAACCAGCAAAGCCACGCAATTTGAAGCGACAGAATTGCGAGATAAGGCTCGCAAATATGGCAGTTTCTGGGTAACCCATTACCGCAACGCGAAGTTGGCGGGCTTGATTTTAGAGTGGCTGAAAGAAAAAGATTACGCTCCGGCGATTGATTTTTTACGCAGCCATAAAATGAATCGCAATCCGCCATTTCCGCCGCGTTTTTATTTCTCCCACGATTTTGGCTTCGATTTATCACAAGAATTGGGTATGGAAGAAAACCTCTTTCTCAACCTGTGCCGCAAAGCCGAAGTGTTTTAAAATTACTTCAATGCGAACGGCCAGAGAATCGGAATGAGAGCCACGCAGATAACCCACAAAATGATGTTAAGCGGCAGGCCAATACGGGTAAAATCGGAGAATTTATAGCCACCGGGTCCGTAAACCATGAGGTTGGTTTGATAGCCAATCGGTGTGGCAAAGGCCAACGAAGCGGCGAACATAATCGCCACACAAAACGGGCGAGGGCTGATGCCCATTTGATGTGCGACAGCGAGGCCAAAGGGAAACATCAAAACTGCCGCCGCATTGTTGGATAAAAGTTCCGTGAAGATCATCGTCACTAAATATATTGTTGCCAGCACTGCGATTGGCCCCATTGTGCCCGCGTATTTTACGACGAATCCGGCGATGACTTCCGCAGCACCCGATTTATCCAGCGCCTTGCCCAGACCAAAAGAAGCGGCGATAGCGATCAATGTTTGCCAATTGATGCTCTCGCGCGCCGCCGAAGTGGACAGGCATCGTGTGGCAATCATTAAAGCGGCAATCGCAAAAGCACTAAGCGATACATCTATCACTTCTGTGATCATCAAAACTAATAATAGCCCCAGTAAAACCAGAGAAATCACAGCGCGATCATGACGCAAAGGCCGCGATTCTTCGACGCCGCTGACTAAAATAAAATCGGGGTTGTTGCGATGTGCCCGCGCGAAGTGGGCGCCGGTTTGCAAGAGCAAAGTGTCGCCGGTGCGCAAAACGATGTCGCCGATGCGCCCCTGCAAGCGTTCGCCACCGCGATGCACGGCAACAATCGCCGCGTTATACAACGCACGAAAATCGGCGCCGCGAATAGTGCGGCCAATCAGCGGCGAACTGGGCGAAATGACAGCTTCGGACAATGACCGCGCACGGCGTTTGGCCGGGTCGGCTTCATAGGCTTCATCCGCCACAGGCACCAGACCGGGAATGCGTTCCAAATCTACCACGGAAGTTACCACGCCCGAAAACGTCAGTTGATCGCCTTCGTGCAAAATCTGATCAGGCGTAACGGGGGCAATAGATTCAGTGCCGCGTGTCAGTTCTACCAGAAATAGGCCGGGCAAAGCGCGCAAACCCGATTCAGCCACGGTTTTTCCGCTGAGGCGGCATCCCGGTTCAATTAGCATTGCCACCAAATAATCGCGCGCTGATTCATGCATTTGCTCCAACAAATCGCGACGATCAGGCAAAAGGCGCACGCCCCAAGTCAGCAGATAAAAAATACCTACGGCGGCGCAGGCAATGCCAAGCGGCGTGATTTCAAAAATTGCAGGCGGCGTCAGCGCCACTTTCATCGGCCCTTCAGCGGTTTTGGCGGCATCACTCATCAAGCCGCGCATCACCAAGTTGGTGCTGGTGCCGATCATCGAACACACACCGCCTAAGACTGTAATGAACGATAAGGGAATCAATAATTTGGAAGGCGAAACACGATGTTTGCGACACCAATCGGTCACGACGGGCAGCATCATCGCCACAATCGGCGTATTGTTAAGCACCGCCGAAAAAACGGTCAGAAAAACCGCCATACGCCGCAAAACCGCTTTGGGGTTATCGGCCTTCATGATTTGTCTGCCCATTATGTCCAGCGCGCCAGTTTCACGCAACGCCGTTACGACAACGAACAAAGCTGCTACCGTGAGCATACCATCGTTGGAAAAACCGGAGAACAAATCTTTGGTCGTGATGACACCCGCCAGCGCCAGCATAAGGCTGCCAGCCAGCAAAATGAGGTCGGGCGCCCCTATTTCCTTAACCAACGCAAGGAAAACCAGCGCCACAATGCCAATCGTAAACCAGCCTTGCCAATCCATAAATGTTCCTGAGAAATTCTATTTTTATACGAAGAGCCACAAAACGACACGCAGCAGTTTCGAGTGAAAAACGCGATTTTTGTGGCACCAATCGTGGCACCAATCGGTGATGCCACTAAAATGAGGGTAAACCACGCTTGGCAAGCCTTGCCAAGTCACAAAAGAAGCCTACTGACACAAAAAGGCACGGGAAAGTTTTCCCGTGCCTTTGAAAGTCAATTTTAAAATGTGTATTGTCCGGGATAGTGCGTCATGCCGCGTGACATATAGTCGCACAGCGTCATCACGAACAAGATGACTACCCAGTAAAACGCCGCGCCCGCAAAAACCCACACCAGTTTGCTGGAATAGCGAACGTGCATGAAATACAGAATGATAATCACGGCTTTGATGACGGCAATTGTCATGGCGATGATGATGTTAAGCGCTGCAAAAAACGGATTGCCCGGCACCATCGCCGAAAAGTCAATCGCAGCCGCGCCCAAGGTGATAATGAGCAGCACCATCAACGACAGGATGACGATGACATAGGTTTTAACCGGCACGATATGGTGGCCCGGATCGTGGGTTTCCTCAATGTGAGGATTGGAATGATGATGCGAATCGTGATGGTCTGTTTTGGAATGCGACATCAGTGACCTCCCGGATGGAATCCGGCAATGAGATAAAGCAAGGGGAAGAGAAACACCCACACAATGTCCACAAAGTGCCAGTAAAGTCCAAATATTTCTATTGGCTGATCGTTGCCGTTGCCAAAATGCCCGTTCATCGCCATGAGAATCATCACCAGCAGAATCAAGGCACCCGCGACCATGTGGATGGCGTGCAAGCCAGTCATGCAAAAATACAGCATGAAATACATCTTCACTTCTTCGGATTTGACTGGTTTCTTGTGTTTGTAATCCCAGACGTAACCTTCAGGTGTCGGCCCTGCTTTCAGACCAGCTTCGTGTGCATGATGCGAAGTGCGCCAAGTTTGGCCGGTTTCATCCCAATTGCCGCGCGACCCGAAAGCCTGAAAATGCGGCACCATGCCTTCGTGGTAATCGGCAGACCACTCTATGCCTTTGATGCCCAAAAAAGCGCCGCCGAAAATCAAGGTGCCAATCATATAGGCCACCAATTTTTTGCGATCACCAATTTGCGCGCAATGGACGGCCATCGCCATTGTCATCGAAGAAGCGAGCAGCACAAAGGTGTTGCCGGTGCCCAAATTAATATCAAGCTGCTGGCTGCCCAGCATGAACGCGTCATGAAACTTCCAGCGGAAAAACGCATAACAAAAGAACAAACCGCTGAACATCATGATTTCGGTCATGAGGAACGTCCACATACCGATAGTGATGCTTTCGCGCTGTTGCACCATGTCATCGAAATGGTGCATCAACGGGCCATGATCATCGTGACCGTGGTCGTGGTCGCCGTGCGCTTCATGGGCGTCCTGATACGAAGTCGTGACAGGCGGCGGCGCAACGGAATGCTCACTAACTTTGGTTTTAGTTGCCATACGGATTCTCCTTTCCGGTGGCGCCCGTGGCGTCGGCAGATTTCGCATTGCCCGTTACCGCTTGCGCAATGACAGCTTCGTTTTCGGGCGAGTGACCTTCTTCGAGTTGCATTCGCTCGCGGTCTGCTGCGATTTTGGCGCGTGCGGCAGCGAATTCCATTTCGGCGCGCTCCATATCTAAGCGAGCATCCTGAATTTCATCGTCTTCAGCAGAATACGCATACGGGCCGATGGTCACGATGGGAGTTTTATCAAAGTTGAAAGTGGTCGGCGGCGATGGGCACTGCCACTCCAAACCGGTGGCACGCCACGGATTTGGCCCAGCTCTTTCGCCCCATTTGAGCGACCACAGCAAGTAAAACACCGGCAAAATGTAGCCCAACGCCATTACTGTCGCGCCCGCAGTCGAAAGCACATTCATCACATGATATTCCGGGTCATACATCGCATAACGGCGTGGCATTCCGCAATATCCAGCGATGAATTGGGGCATAAACGTCAGGCTAAAGCCAACGAAAAGCGTCACTGCCGCCGTGCGGCCCCAACCTTCGGGATACATTCGGCCCGTCATCTTCGGCCACCAATAATGAATGCCCGCCATATAAGCCATGACTGTCGAACCAACCATAACGTAGTGAAAATGCGCCACCACGAAATAGGTGTCCTGCAAGTGAATATCCGTTGCCAGCGAGGACAAATACAAACCAGTCAAGCCGCCAATGGTGAACAAGCCAATAAAGCCAAGAGCGTAAATCATCGGTGTGTTCAAGCGCACCGAGCCTTTATAAAGCGTCGCTGTCCAGTTGAACACTTTAATCGCCGAGGGAATCGCCACAAGGAACGAGATAATCGAGAACACAATCGCCGACAGTGGAGACTGATCAGTGGTGAACATATGATGTCCCCACACCAAAAAGCTTAGAATCGCAATCGCCATGCTCGAAAAGGCGATGAAACGATAGCCGAATACGGGTTTGCGCGAAAAGCAGGCAATAACTTCGGAAATGATTGCCATGCCCGGCAAAATCATGATGTAAACCGCCGGATGCGAGTAGAACCAGAACAAATGCTGGAACAAAACCGGATCGCCGCCTTTGGTCGCATCGAACACACCGGCTTTGAAAACGATTTCGACAGCCAGCAGCAAAATCGTAATGGCAACTACGGGCGTGCCCAAAATCTGCAACAGGCTGGTGGCATACATTCCCCACACAAAAAGCGGCAGGCGAAACCACGTCATGCCCGGAGCACGCATTTTATGCACTGTAATGATGAAATTCAATCCGGTGAGAATCGAAGAAAACCCGGCGACAAAAACGCCCAGCGCTACGAAAACAATAGGCCCAGTCGTGTATTGACTCGACAACGGCGCGTAGAACGTCCAACCCGTTGCCACACCGCCCGACGCCAGAGCGCCAAGCACCAACAAGGCGCCGACGATATAAAGATACCAACTAAACAAGTTGATTTTGGGAAACGCAAGGTCTTTGGCGCCGATCATCATCGGCACGAAAAAGTTGCCCAGAATCGCCGGAATCGCCGGAATGATGAAGAAAAACACCATCACGATGCCGTGCGCCGAAAACATTTTGTTATAGGTTTCGGGGCTGATTAAAAAGCCCTGCGGATCAAGCAAATCAATGCGCACCATGCCCGCTGCCGTGCCGCCCACAATGAACATCAGCGAAACCGAAATCAAATACAGCATCGCGATGCGCTTGTGATCGAGTGTGAACAGCCATGACCGGATGCCGGTGGTGGCATTGAGATAATTGATCGTCTCGCCCTGCGGTGTGAGGCCTTGCGCTGCGGGAACTTCTTCCGCAGGCCGCGAACTCAAACCCAAACCTTCCGCTGGTGTGCTAACCATATACTTCCCTTCAGTCCTTCAATCTGACACGCAAAAACTAACTCTTACTGCACCTTCACGGGCGCCGGATTGATGCCGGTGCGGGCACGAATGTCATCGGCTCCAATGTCGCTGGTGCGCTTGTTGTTGCCAGCACCCTGGCCCGGATAACCTTGCAATCCGCCACTACTGCTGCCGTTATGCGTGCCGTTGCTGGTCTTCAGCGTTTTGATGTATTCGATGATTTGCACGATTTCTTCTTCGCTCAACTTGCCTTTGAACGAAGGCATGATCGGCTTGAAACCAGCCGCAACTTCGTTGACAGGCAAGACGATGGCATCGTGGATATAACGATTATCTGCCGTGATGACTTTGGCCGGAATGCGCTCCAAAGGCACGCCATCCTGCGGAATCTGAATCGGACGCTGCGCACCATACAAACCTTCGAGATATGGCGCACGCACATTGGAATTGGCCCCATGACAACCGCTGCAACCATGCTGGCGGAACAATTGTTCGCCTTTGGTCGACAGCGACTGATTAACATTGCCGGTTTGCAGCCATGATTCATATTCCGACGGCTCCAACACCACAACTTTGCCAATCATGCGGCTGTGATCAGTGCCACAAAACTCGGCGCAAAACAAACGAAACGTGCCGGTTTTGGTGGCATTGAACCAGATTTGTGTGTAACGCCCCGGAATTACATCCGATTTCACGCGAAATTCGGGAATAAAAAAGGCGTGAATCACATCTTCGGAAGTCATAGTGAGTTTCACGTTGCGGCCTTTGGGCACAGTTAAGGTGTTCATTTCCCAGCGGCCTTCAGGATGCTGCAACTTCCACATCCACTGCTTGCCGACAACGTAAATTTCTAAAGCGTCTTTGGGCACCACTTTGTTTTGGTAATACACCACCGTTGACCAGCCGAAAATGACCAAGCAAATGATCATCGGAATCACTGACCATGTAATTTCCAAAACGTGATGTTCCAAAGGCGGATTCGAGCGATCTACTTTGGCACCGCGCCGGTAGCGCACCACGAAATAAATCATGGCGATAAAGATGCCCGCCGTGAAAATAAACGTCACGGCGTTCAGCAGGTGCATGATATTGTCAATCGGCCCCGCTTGCACCGATGCCTGTTCCGGCCAAATTGAAATTGATCCCTGCATAGCGTTTCCAAAAATTCAGATCAAAATGTGTTGCCCCTGCTGCCTTATTTGGCGGCTGGCAAAACGTCTGAATGATTTTCTTTCTTTTTTTCCGCCTTCGTTTCTTCGCTGTCCAAAGCCCGCTGTGTTGCGCGTTTTTCGCGGCCTACGGCAATAGCAATCACAGATAAGCACAGCACGACAAACCCGGCACTAAACAATCGCAACACTTTCATAATGCTCAAGTTGTATTTTCCGGTTGTCGGGTCGTAATGAAAGCAACTCCACGCCAGATAATCCAGCGGCGAACCTATGCGCTCTTTGGAAGCATCCATCAAACCAAATTGCACATCGCGCGGCGGATAATCCAAACGGTAAAAATAGCGCGACACTTTGCCTTCGGGCGTCGCCACCACAATGCCATCGGGGTGCGCATATTCGCCGGTTTTTTCAACATAAGCGTAGCGAAAACCAATGGCATCGCACAATTTGTCAATCGCTTCGTGTTGGCCCGTCAAAAAATGCCAACCGACTTCAGCGCTGGCTGCATCGCGCTCATACTGTTTGATGTAACCCTTTTTCGTTTCCGCCGCGATAGCGGGCGTTTCCGTTGGGTCAATGCTCACCGTAACAATTTGAAAATCGCGTCCGATAGTCGGCTTGATTTGCTTCAAAGAGCGCAGCATTTCTTCGGCTCCCATCGGGCAAAGCATTCCGCAGCGATAATAAATCGGCAAAATAACAACCGGCGTTGTGCCGAAAAATTGGCGCAGGGGCACGGTTTTTCCGCTTTCGTCGCGGAACTGCAAATCAAGCGGCACTTGATTGTCAAGTTTCTGGTCGAAGCCGACCTGATCTAAAATCTTGTCGTCGCCGGTGCGAAT
>JANMKN010000184.1:0-12269 GCA_031372065.1 Abditibacteriaceae bacterium
AGTCACTTTCTCGAAGGGAAAGCTGGAAATCTCTTGAAGAAAGCTGGATTTCTCTTGAGAAAAGCCAGATTTCCCTTGAGGTTTCGACGCTGTATAACGAAAACAGCCGCCGCGCGAACGCGGACGGCTTAATGGCAAACATAATAGGCAATGCGGCGACTTTGCAACCTGCAAAAGCGAAATTTGTCCGCATATTGTCTCGAAAATTTCCATGAATCGAATTCTATTTGCATTTTTAGGCTTGTCGGTTGGCGGTGCGGCTTTGCTGTGTTTTAACGCGCCGCAAACTGTTGTGGCGCAAAGTGCCAAGCCGAATGTCAGCGAAAAGCAGTTTCGCGCCTTTTTAGAGCAGCAATGCTTTAGTTGTCACGATTCCCAAAGCAAAAAAGGCGGGCTGGCGCTGGATAAATTAGCCTTCGATTTCAAGGACGCCAAAAACTTCGATCAATGGCTGCGCGTATTTGATCGCGTGGACAAAGGCGAAATGCCGCCGCCCAATAAGCCGCAGCCTTCGGCGCATGATCGCGCGGCACATCTCGCTTATTTGCGCTCACGTTTGCTGGATTTTTCGCATCAAAAACAAGCCGCCTCAGGCCGCACTGTTTTGCGTCGTTTGAACCGCGTGGAATACGAAAATACTATGCGCGATTTATTGGGCATTGACACGCGCTTGCAAGAATCTCTGCCCGAAGACACGCCTGTGCAAGGCTTCGACACCGTCGCCGAGGGCTTGCGGCTTTCGCAGTTGCACATCGAAAAATATCTCGAAGCCGCCGACCTCGCTTTGAATAACGCGATTCGCTTGGACGAAAAACCAGACGTGAAACAGCAGCACTTCGTCTATAAAGAACAAGAAGGTATCGTCAAGAACGCCGCCACCGAACATAGCCAAGTTTTGCCGTTGGACGATGCGGCGGTCATTTTCAACGATGCGTCTTACATTACCAAAATCAACGGCGTAAATTTTCGAGAAAATGGCCTGTATAAATTTCGTGTGTCGGGCTACGCCTATCAAAGCGAAAAACCTGTCGGCCTCATCTTTTACGCGGGCACTTACAAAGCGGGCAGCACGCGCATTTTGGGCAACTTCGATATGCCGTCCAAAAGCGCCGATGGCAAAGCGCGCGAAGTGGAATGGACAGCGCACATCGAAGCGGGCGATTATGTTTATCCAGCGCCCGAAAACAACGACGCTTCGCCCGACGGCAAGAATATTTACAATGTCGGCGCGGCCAACTACAAAGGCGCCGGGCTTGCCGTGCAAGCCGTAGATATTGAAGGCCCTCTGCTGGCAAGCTGGCCGCCACCAAGCGTGAAACTGCTTTTCGGCGACACGCCAATGGTCGAGTTAGAAAAGAAAAAACAACGCTACGCCAACGGACGCAAAATTGCGTATCAATTGGCACCGGGAAACCCGAAAGATTCCATTCGTCCGCTGGTCGAACGCTTTGCAACGCGCGCTTATCGCCGCCCATTGGAGGCAGGCGAAGTGGATGGTTTTATCAAGTTGGCGGAGGATAGCTTGGCAGCGGGCGCTTCATTTGAAGATGCCCTTCGCGTTGCCTTTCGCGGCATTTTAGTGTCGCCCGCGTTTTTGTTTTTAGAAGAAAAACCGGGGCCGCTCAACGATTATGCGTTAGCCTCGCGCCTATCCTATTTCTTGTGCAGCTCCATGCCCGACGAAGAATTATTAAATCTCGCGGCCAAAGGCGAATTGCGCAAGCCGGAAATTTTGCGCGCCCAAACCGAGCGAATGTTGAAGAGCGAGAAAAATTCTTTGGCGCGGAACTTTGCCGGACAATGGCTGGAACTGCGCAAAATTGACGACACCACGCCCGACAAAAAACTGTATCCCGAATACGATGAACTTTTGAAAATTTCGATGCTGACCGAAACCGAATCGTTCTTCAACGAGATGCTAAATAAGAATCTGAGCGTGTCCGAGTTCATCAACTCGAACTGGACGATTCTCAATCGCCGCTTGGCGCAGCATTATGGCATTGAGAGCGTCGAAGGCGAGCAATTTCGGCGCGTAAGTTTGCCCGCCGATTCACCGCGTGGTGGCCTTCTCACGCAAGCCGCCGTTTTAAAAGTGACAGCCAATGGCACGACAACATCGCCGGTTTTGCGCGGCTCATGGGTGCTAAAACATATCATGGGCACGCCGCCCACACCGCCACCGCCCAATATTGGGAGTATAGAACCAGACACGCGCGGCGCCACAACGGTGCGCGAACAACTGGATAAGCACCGCACTTCGCCGACTTGCAATTCGTGCCATCGCCTGATTGACCCGCCCGGTTTTGCTCTTGAAAGTTTCGATGTTATCGGCGGCTGGCGTGACCGTTATCGCTCGCAAGGCAAAGGAGATAGGCCGACTTATAAATTTCAAGGGCGCAGCATTTACGAATATAAACTCGGTTTGCCCGTTGACGCGACTGGTGAATCGGCTGATGGCCGCAAATTCAGCGATGTGCGCGATTTCAAAAAACTGCTGATGGAACAGCAAGATCAAATCGCGCGGGCCTTGGCCGGGCAGTTATTAACCTACGCCACTGGCGCAGGTGTGCAATTTTCTGATCGCGCCGCTGTCGAAGAGATCGTGAAAAATGCGAGCCAAGATAAAATCGGTTTGCGCTCGTTAATTCACGAAGTGGTGCAAAGTCCGGCGTTTCGCAATAAGTAGAAGCCCATGAACACACAAAATTTGTCGCGGCGCACGTTTTTGAAAGGCTCAGGCGTGGCGCTTTCGCTGCCGTTTCTTGATGCGATGCTGCCGCAGCGCTTGCTTGCCGATGGCAGCAAAGCCGCGCCGCCGCGTCGTATGGTATGCATTTGCACTTCGCTTGGGTTGCACGCAGAAAATCTGTTTCCCGAAACGCCGGGCCGCGATTATACGCCGACGCCATATTTGGAAATGCTCAAAGACCACCGCGACGATTTTTCGGTGTTTTCGGGCCTTTCGCATCCCGAACAGTCGGGCCGCGATGGGCATTCATCGGAAATGACGTGGCTGACCAGCGCCAAAAATCCGGGGCTTGCCGGTTTCCGCAATACCATTTCGATTGACCAATATATTGCCGAAAAAATCGGCTACGAAACGCGTTATCCATCACTGATTATGGGCAGCGGCGGCGGCAGTCAATCTTACACGCGCAGCGGCGTAATGATTCCCGCCGATTCCAGCCCGTCGCGCGTTTTTGCGAAATTGTTTCTTGATGGCTCGCCCGGCGAAGTGAAAGCGCAAATGCAAAAAATCCGCGAAGGCCGCAGTATCATGGACGCGGTGCAAGAACAGGCTAACGGCTTTTCGAAGCGCATCGGGCAAGCTGACCGCGACAAGTTGGATGAATATTACACCTCGGTGCGCGAGATGGAACAGCGCCTCGTCAAAGCCGACGATTGGACGCAAAAACCCAAGCCCAAAGTGGATGTGGAGCCGCCCAAAGACATTCAAGACGAACGCGATTTCATTGGCCGCACCAAACTGCTTTTCGATTTAGTGCCGCTGGCTTTGCAAACCGATTCGACGCGTTTGATAACAATTTTAGTTTCGGGCGGCGGCAAAGTGCCGCTCGTCGAAGGCGTGACGATTGACCATCATGGCCTCAGTCATCACGGCAAAGACCCCGATAAATTGGCGCAACTGAAACGCGTCGAAGAAGCGCAATTTCGGGCGTTCGGCGGCTTGATAAATTCGCTGAAGAATCAGCGCGAAGGCGATGCGCGCTTGATTGATAACACGATGGTTTTGTTCGGCAGCAACCTCGGCAATGCCAACGCGCACGACTGGCGCAACTTGCCCGTTGTTTTCGCTGGCGGCGGCTTCAAACACGGCGCTTATCATGCCTTCGACGCGCAAAATAACAAGCCATTTAGCAACTTGTTCGTGACGATGTTGCAACGCATGAACATCGAAACCGAAGCCTTCGGCAGCAGCAGCGGCACGATTAACGAAATCATTTGAACGCCCCCATTATAAAATCTCGTCAGCATCCGCTTTGCAAGTTAGTGCGCGCTTTAAATCAGCCGCGCGAACGAAGACAGCGCGGTTTATTTATTGCGCCCGGCGGCAACGCGGTCACGGCTGCATTAGCGGCGCGTTGGCCTTTAGAGCGCATTGTTGTTTCGCCCGACGATGCGCAAAGCGGCTGGGCACAAATCGCTGAAAATGCGGGCGTGCCGCTGGTTTTGGCCGACGAAGAAATACTTGAATATATCGGCGATGTGCCAAGCGCCCCGGACGTTTTAGCCATCGCGCGAATGCCAAAAGAACAAGGCGAATTGCCGCGCGATGGCCTGATTTTGGTGTTGGATGGCATCGGCGACCCCGGCAATGTCGGGACACTGATTCGCAGCGCCGATGCGTCTGGCGCGGCGGCGGTTTTATGTTCGCAAAACAGCGCCGATGCTTTTGGCCTCAAAGCCGTGCGCGCTTCGGCGGGCAGCGTTTTTCATTTGCCGCCGCTAACATTCGAGAATCACGCACCGGAAGCATTAGCCGCACATTTGCAACGCGAAAACCTTCCGATTATTGTTGCTGTGGCGCACAACGGACAAAGCTGTTTTGAATATCGCTGGCCGGCGCGCTGCGCTTTAGTTCTCGGCCACGAAACGCGCGGGGTGGCGTCCGTTTGGGAAGAAAATGCCTCGGTGCGCGTGACAATTCCGCTTTTTGGCCGCGCCGAATCGTTAAATGTCGCAGCGGCAGGCGCCGTTTTGCTTTATGCGGCGCGCAATCAGGCTTCGCAATAGGTCTTTGGGGTTAAGTTTTCGCTTGAAACTGTGCTTTCAATTTCGTCCGTAGAATCATTTCGAGAGTGTGTAAACTTCGCTTGTTATGCCACTGCAACCAACAAAAACACTGGAAACTTTTCCCAACCCGCATCCCGCCAACAATTACACCATTCGCTTTCAAACGCAGGAGTTTACAACCCTGTGCCCGCTGACCGGGCAGCCCGATTTCGCGCAACTCACTGTCGAATATGCGCCCGCTGCGCTCTGCCTCGAATCGAAAAGTCTCAAGCAATTTCTGTGGAGTTTTCGCAACGAAGGCCACTTTCACGAAGATGTGACCAACATCCTTCTCAATGCCTTCGTCGAAGCCATTCAGCCCCAATGGATGGTCGTAACCGGCCATTACAATGTGCGCGGCGGCATTGATTTCGTGATTACGGCGCGACATGACCAAACATGATTATTGATAGCGCGCGCAGTTTCGATGAAGCGTTTGAAGGCAAACGTGTGCCGCAATTTATACGGCGTCATTTGTCGCTGCTGGACATTGATTATTGGAGTTTCGATGGCACTTTGCATCGAGGGCAAATTATCGTCAATGAAGTGTTAGCCGACGAAGTGCGCGCCCTATTCGAGGATATTTGCGTCGCGCGTTTTCCAATTGCGAAAATGTGCCTTATATGCGAATACAATTGGGACGATGACCTTTCTATGGCCGACAACAATTCCAGCGGCTACAATCCGCGCCGCGTGTCGGGCACGCGGCGCAAATCCTTGCACGCGATGGGCCGCGCCATTGACATCAACCCGTTTCTCAATCCGTGGGAACACGACGGAAAAATTGAGCCGCCCGGCGCCGTTTACAACCCCACAAAACCCGGCACAATGACAGACGATGATGCTGCGGTGCGCGCCTTTTTACAACGCGGCTGGGAATGGGGCGGCCATTGGACGACGATGAAAGACTGGCATCATTTCCAAAAGCCAGAGTAGAAATAAAGAATTC
Source organism: Abditibacteriaceae bacterium (assembly GCA_031372065.1). GTDB lineage: Bacteria > Armatimonadota > Abditibacteriia > Abditibacteriales > Abditibacteriaceae > DASWNL01. The sequence continues at coordinate 5,744 of JANMKN010000184.1, forward strand.
ATGAACGCGGCCATTTTTTGTAAGCTACCGATTGAAAGCCAATCCCATGACCACTGCTGAAACCACCGCCGAACAGATTCATACGCCGAGCCATACTGCCGACACTTATTCCGAGCAATATTCGTCGCCCGCCAAGCAGTTTCATCACGACGCGCATGAAATGACGCATGATTTGGCGCATCGTGCGCTGATTCAAAAGGCGCTTAGTGGCTACTATGTCAAGCGCGATGAATGGAAGAATCGCTATGTGTCGTGGCAGGACGCACGGCAGGCGGCGGGCGAAATCAAATGGGAAGCTGTCAATCATCTTGACCGCTATTTGGATGAATTCGCGCAAAAAATCGCCGCGCGCGGCACGCAGGTTTTTTGGGCCGAAGACAGCAAGGCGGCGCGCGATTATATTCTCGAAGTCTGCAAAAAAGCGGGCGCCAAAGTCATCAAATCGAAGACGATGACCAGCGAGGAAATTCATCTCAACGAAGCCCTGATCCAAAATGGTTTGGAAGTGGTGGAAAGCGATTTGGGCGAATATATAGTGCAATTGCGCGAAGAAGCGCCGTATCATTTTGTGTTTCCGGCGATGCACCTGACGCGCGGGCAAATTAGCGATATTTTCCAAGAAAAACTGGGCACGCAGCCCAGTGACAGCCCCGAAGAACTCACCATGATTGCGCGGCGCGTGATGCGCCAAAAATATCTCGAAGCGGATGTCGGCATTACGGGCGCCAACTTCGCTATCGCCGAAACGGGCACCATTTCCATCACCGAAAACGAAGGCAACGCGCGCTTGACGATGAGTTTGCCGCGCGTGCATATTGTTTTAGTTGGCATCGAAAAAGTGCTGCCCAAATTGGATGATCTCGCCTTGTTTTTGCCGATGCTCGCCACCGCAGGTGCCGGCCAGCCGCTCACCGGCTACAACACCATGATTTCTGGCCCGCGACGCGAAAATGAAGCGGACGGCCCCGAAGAAATGCACGTTGTTTTGCTCAACAATCAGCGCACCGAACTGTTGGCCGACCCCGAACAACGCGATGCTTTGCATTGCATCCGCTGCGGCGCCTGTTTGAATGTTTGTCCGATTTTCAAAAACGTCGGCGGCCATGCCTATGGCACGACGTATCAAGGCCCGATTGGGGCGGTTATCACGCCGCATTTGCGCGGTTTGCAAGAATGGAAGCATTTGTCGGGTGCGTCTTCGTTATGCGGCGCCTGCACCGAAGCGTGCCCGGTGAAAATTGATTTGCATCATCATTTGCTGCAAAGCCGCCGCAACGCCGCAGCGGAAAAGCCGAAATTTCCCGAAAATTTAGCGTGGAAAGGCTTTAGTTTTTTGATGCGGCGTCCGCGCCTTTACCAAACTGCCATGCTATTGGGCCGCGTTTTTCAGCCGTTTCATCGCTTAGTTGATCGCACGCCGCTTGACCCGCTGAAAGCGTGGACAACAGTGCGCACTTTTCCCCGATTAGCGCGCCGCTCGTTTCGCGAAGAATGGCAAGCCGCCAAAGCCGAACGCGGAGGTGACGCATGAAAAATGTAGCAAAAGGCCAGCAACTCGGCGCGCGCGAAGCGATTCTTTCCAAAATCACACGCGCCTTGCAAATTCCCGCGCCAAAACCCGGTGCGCATACCACCCCCCACCCAACCTCCCCCACAGGGGGAGGAGTTGTGCTTCCTGTCATCAACGGCGCGCAGTGGCAACAATGGCTGCCGCCCGCCGGTGAAAAATGGGACGATTGGGCCGCGCTCTTTGCCAGCAACGCCGAAGGCTTGAAAGCCGACTTTCGCTTGCTGGCAAATGAAAGCGAATTGCCCGCCGCCCTGCAAAAACTGCGCGACGAAAATCATTGGCAGCGCATCGCGTTTCATAGCGGTGAATTAACCGAAACAGCCAGACACACTTTAGATTTGCCGTCGCTGGAAATTGTCGAAGGCTATGACCGCGACGAACTGGAAAAATGCGATGCCGGAATTACGCTGTGCGACGCGCTGATTGCGCAAACTGGCAGCATTTTAATTACTTCGCGCAGTGCCGGAGGCCGCGCTCTTTCGGTTTTGCCGCCGCATCATGTGGTGTTGGCGCGGCGCGAGCAACTCGTGCCCGATTTGCCATCGGCTTTTGAACTTTTGCGCGCTTCTTACGGCGATGATTTGCCCAGCATGATGGGTTTTATTACCGGCCCCAGTCGCACGGGCGATATTGAGCGCATTTTAGTTCTTGGCGCGCATGGGCCGAAGCAACTGACAATTTTTTGCGTTTAAAATGGCATAATCTCAGCGTTGCTCGCACAGCGCATTGCCTTTACAATAGCCTTGTAAGGCCCAAACTATGCCTCTGAACGCTCCTTCTTTTGACTTCGACATCTTTGTTTCCTACGCGCACCGCGATGACCATGATGGATGGGTCGAAGCGTTCGTAGATGCCCTTACAACCGAGCACGCCCGCTTCACGCCAACGCCACTGCGCCTCTTTTTTGATCGCGATGATATTCAAGCTATGCACGACTGGGAACATCGCATTTTGCGCGGCTTGCGCGGCTCGAAAATCATGTTAGCGCTGCTTTCGCCGCATTATTTCGACAGCCCTTATTGCCGCAAAGAATGGGAGATTTACATTGATCACGAATTGGATCGTGCCCTACCCGGCCAAGGCATCGCGCCGATTTATGTCGCCACAGAACCCGGCTTTGAAGATGAAGCAGCGGCGGCGCTTGATCATTGGTTGATAAACCTCAAGCGCCGTCAGTATTTGGATATCCGATTGTGGCGCGAGCATGGCCCGGCAGGTTTGCAACACGAGGACGCCCAAATGCGCATTGCCCTACTCGACCAGCAAATCACCGAAAAGTTACAATTCGCCGAGGATGTCGCCAGTTCGCCGACCAATGCGCCCCCACATAATCGCAATTTCGCGGGGCGCGTCGAAGAACTGCGCAAATTGCGCGAAACATTGGCTTTGGGTCGCGTGGGAACAATCGCCGTGCTACACGGTTTGGCGGGCATCGGTAAAAGCGCCTTGGCTTTTGAATATGCTCACGCCTATGCCAGCGAATATCCCGGCGGACGCTTTGTGGTATCGGCTGCTGGTGTCGCCGATTTGCGCATACCAATTATCAATTTGGCCGACTTAAAAGGCGTTGAACTTACCGAAGACGAACGTCAAAATTTGGAGGCGGCTTTTGCCCGCGTGCGCGCTGCCTTTGAAAGCGGGCCGCGCAGTTTGCTCGTTTTAGATGGCGTGGACGAGGCCACGCTTCTCTCACCCGCACAACGCGCGAAATGCCTGCCTGCCAGCGACAACGTTCACATTTTAGCGACCACGCGCCTCGAAGCCAAACGCGCTCATGGCTTGGAATTTATCACCATTGACGCCCTGCCCGAACGCGAAGCGTTGGCGCTCTTGGAAAAGCATCGCCCATTTGAAAATGAAGATGATCGCGCCGCTGCCGGGCGCATTGTGGCGCGACTGGGCGGTCACACTTTAGCGATGGAAGTTGTCGCCGTTTATCTTTGGCAAACACCGGAAGTTTCGTATTCAGGCTACGCCGCACGCGTGGGTGCTGAAGGATTGGGCGCCGTCGAAGGTGTGGCGATGGAAGAAGGTGTCGAACTGACGCGCCATCATGAAACAGTGCTTTCGCAATTGCTGGCACCAACTTTGGATTCGTTAGATTCCACCGAAACTCTCATAGTGAATTACGCTGCCCTTTTGCCGCCAGAGCGCATTGCATTTCCGTGGCTCAAGGCGCTGATTGGACAAACAGACGCGCGCTTTTCTGGCCCGGTCAAACCCGGTTATCCCGATCAGTGGAAGCAAATCGAAAGACGCCTTTTAGGTCTGCGCATTTTGACAGAAGGCGAAGAAACGCGCCTTGCCCGGATGCCGCGACTGACGCAGGAAATCATTGCCTCACGCCTTGACGATGCCTTTTGCCAGCGCGCTATTTTGGTGGCCCACGCAGCGGAGCGCGCCAGTTGGTTGTTGGAAAACTGGACTGGCGTTGACAATCGCTGGGAAGTCGGCCCCTTATTGGACTTTGCCAAATTGCTTTTATCGGATGAATCCACCTTCGCGCAAGGCGCGACACTGGCAAATCCTGTTTCCGATGTGTTGATTCTGTTGGGCCGCTATTACGACGCCCTTTCCTTGCTGGGACAGGCCACCACAGGCCTATCCGCGCCCGTTTTGCACGCTGATTTGCTGTCGAATTTGGCTTTGGTCGAACAAGCCTTAGGCGACACTGGCAAAGCAAAATCGCGCCTCCACGACGCGTTAAAATTGGCCGAAGACAATCAACTTTCCGGCGAAATTATGGCGCGCCTGCTTTCTAATTTGGCGGGTGTTGAGTCCGATTTAGGTGACCTGAATGCCGCACGTTCATTGCTTCAGCGAGCGATTGAAATTGAAATACAAACTTTGGGCGCGGCGCATCCGGCGCTGGCGACCAGCTATTCCAACTTGGCCGATATTGAGCGAGAAGCCGGTCATCTCGACGAGGCGGCGCGTTTATTAAACGAAGCCATCCAAATTGAAGAAGCCGCATTAGGCACCGAGGCGCCGAATTTAGCGGTGCGCTACGCGAATCTGGCAGCGGTAGAACAAGGGCGAGGTTATCTCGCTGAGGCGCGTGCTTTGTTGCAAATCGCCATCAATTTGCAAGAACAAAATTTGGGAGACGAGCATCCCGATCTGGTAATTGGCTATTCCAATTTGGCGACCATCGAACGCGACTTAGGCAACTACGCGGCGGCGAAAACTCTGCTCGAACGCGCCATTGATTTGCAGAAGAAGTCACTGGGCGCGGAGCATCCGGCTTTGGCAACGCGTTATTCCAATTTGGCGCTGGTTGAGTTGGATTCGGGCAACGCGGCGCAGGCGCACCGCTTGTTGCAAGACGCCGCGCGCCTTATTGAAGACAACTTCGGTGCCGACCATCCCGCGCTGGCCGTGATTTACTCACATCAAGCGATGGCCGAGCGTGATTTGGGAAACTTCGAGGCGGCCCGCGCCTTGATTTTGAAAGCTGTCACCGCCGATGAAGCCGCGTTCGAGCCAGATAATCCCAATCTCGCCATTACCTATTTCAAACACGCCAGTATTGAATTGCATAGCGGCCAACTCAAAGCGGCGCGGGCACCTTTGGAGCGCGCGATTGCCATTCAGGAAAACGCCCTCGAAAATGACCATCCCCGCTTGGCGCAAAGTCTCTTTTTGATGGCCCAACTCGAAGCCGCGCATGGCAACGAAGCCGCTGCCCGTGAGTTTGCAGCCCGCGCTCACGCCGCTCAACACACCAGATTAGGAGCCGCACATCCCGACACCCAAAAATCAGCGGCATGGCTGCAATTGAGGACGTGAAGGCGCGCTTTATAACACCTATGGCGCATCCTCAACTTTGATACGAAAAGTGTGAAAAATTTCCTGTCCCAGCGTGTCGTGAATGGAAAGAATTACAACTTCCTCAGTGCCCGTGTAGTTGGCTGGCGGCATCCAAGTGAGCCGTCCTTTTTCTGTAATCGCCATTCCCGGCGGGCCACTATCCAGTTTAAATGTCACAGCATGGCGCGCCACAACATCCAATTGATAGGTGTAGTGGCGTCCTTTGACGGCCACGTTCGGCGGCACAGATTGCACGAATAAATAATCCACATCAAGTTTTTGTAACTCGCGCAATAGTTCGATAGGCCGCAACACCAATTGGTCACGCGCGGCGGAAAGCGTCACCAGCAAATTATAAGAGGGCATGAAAAAGATGCGTTTATCGGCGGGCAAGCGATCACTTGAACGAACGCCGGCCATTGGGTCGCCGACTTCCTCAAGTGTCGCCAGTTTCATAATCAAGCGGCGGTCATTGGCCGAATACAAAGATAATTCGACTGGCGATGGTTTTTGCTGCCCAAAACCACCAGCGCGTCCCCAAAAACGATTGACACCATTCAGTCCTAAATAAAACGCCGAGGAATAGGATGGAAGAAAGGCAATTTCCTCATTGCGGCGCTCATTTTCTCGCCCATCAAGCGGTTTCATGTCGGGCGTAAAAAGGCCAACCGAGGTATAAATCGTGCGGCCATCGGGCGAGGGTAAGACAAGGCCAACATCAGCAACGCCGACACGCCGACTTAATACGCTGCCGTTTAGCACCGTTATGCCCCCCTCGCGCGGCGACCCTTCGTTGACCCACGCCGTGAATAAGGTTCCATCGGCAGAAACGCGCACATTTTTGCCTTCGATGCCGCGCGGGTTGACGCCATTAGGGATTATTTTCACATCCAGCGGCTGCAATTTTTGCAAGTCGAAAAAGACAATCGGGCCACCGGAATCTGGCCCACGCCAACGCGTTTGTTGAGCTATGCCTACCGGCCCTTGCGACGAGGCACCCATGCCTGCGCCCACAGCGATAAAGCCGCCGGGCAACAAAGTAGATAATTCGCGTTCGCCGGTCAGCAAATTCCAGCGTTGAATAATACCTTCATTGGGCAGAATCACAACTAATTTATCCATGCCCGCCGCAATATAGGCTTCGTC
>JANMKN010000201.1:0-8157 GCA_031372065.1 Abditibacteriaceae bacterium
GCCGATTTTCCAATTCGGCGTGATAGCCGAACTGCGCCGCGAGGTTGGCGGCAGGCGTTTTGAATTCGGCGATTTTTTTGTCGAGCGCGACTAACGTTTCGCCCGCTTGCGCCTGCGCTTTGTTCTTCAATTCGTCGGCGCGTTGGCGCAGCGTGCGTTGCTCCGTTTGCAATGCCAAGCGCCGCGCGGCGATGGCGGGGTCGTCGTCGTAGGTTTTGTCGGCGCGGTCGAGCGCGGCGAAATTTGCTTGCAGGCTGTAATAATCTTCCTGCGAAATCGGATCGAATTTATGATCGTGGCACTGTGCGCAATGCGCCGTCATCGAGGTAAAGGTGTTGATGGTGTTGCTCACCATGTCGTCGCGGTCAAGGTGGCGCGCGATTTTGCCGTCAATTTTGCTTTCCGGCACTTCCGCATGGCCGATTAAATCCCAAGGCCCGGCAGATATAAAACCAAGCGCTTCGATGCCATCGCGCGTGCCGGGAAACAGCACATCGCCTGCCAGTTGTTCTTGCACAAAACGTGTATAAGGCCGGTCTTCGTTGAAAGCGCGAATCACATAATCGCGATACGGCCACGCGTTCGGGCGCGGTTGATCTTTGTCGTAGCCGTGCGTTTCGCCAAAATGCACCACGTCCAACCAATGCCGTGCCCATCGCTCGCCATAGCGCGGCGAAGCCAGCAGTTTGTCCGCGAGTTTTTCGTAGGCATCCGCCGATTTATCCGCCACAAAAGCGTCCATTTCTTCGGGCGTCGGTGGCAATCCGGTGAGGTCGAAATACAAGCGGCGACAAAGCGTGCGGGCATCGGCCTGCGCTGCCATTGCCAACCCTTTTTCCGCAAGTTTCTCAAGGATGAAGGCATCAATTAGATTCGCCGTAGCGCGCGGCACTGGCGGTTTGACGATGGGTTTGAGCGACCACCAATCTTTTTTGTCGGCGATTTTGGCGCTGGCGTTTTCCGGCCACGGCGCGCCGTCGTCAATCCAGCGGCGCAAAAGTGAAATTTGCTCGTTACTTAACGCTTCGCCCGCAGGCGGCATTTTCATGTTTTTATCGAATCCGGCCACGAATTGAATCAGCGGACTTTTCGCGCTGTTGCCCGGCACGATGTTCGGCGCATGAACATCGCCGCCAGTTAGCGCGCTGCTTTTTATGTCCAAACGATAGCCGCTTTTTTGCTTTTCCACGCCGTGGCATTTCAAACACTTGGTCGCAAAAATCGGCTGAATATCTTTCTCAAAATCCACCGTCCGCGTCGCCGCTGGCGGTAACTGCGCGTGAGCAGGCGCGACATGGACAGCGAGAGCGAACAAGAGAAAATAACGAATAACGGTCTCCATAGTTGGTCGTGCCATGTGATGCTTTTAGCGGTCAAGCATATCTTTTACGCGCTCTTCGGGTGGCAGTTTGATGCGCGGCCATTGAGCAGCACACAAACGGATAATGCGGCCCGGACGGAAGCCTTCGAGCAGTTCGTCAATGCTGAAGCGAATTTGGAGGCCGCTGCTGCCCGGCGGGGGATTGTCCATTTTTTTGATTTCTAAAATCGTGCCGTATTTATTGTCGTGTTCTTGCCACCATGTGCGCAGCGTCGGCTCGGCGGCGGCGGCGCGCAGGCCTTGTTTTTCTTTGAATTCTTCGTAAAGCGAGGCATCCATGCCGCCGAAAAAGGTCGCGGTGACGGTGCCTTTGCCGTTTTCGCCGTGTTCCACTCCATCTACTATCGCGGCCAAACCGCGCACGCGCTGATAGCGCAAATGAATCTGGCGCTGCGCTTCGGCAGCGACTTTGAGGCTTTCTTTGTCCAGCCAAATGTCGCTACAAAAAAAGTTGCCGTAAAGCCAGTTAGGTGCCCACGAAAGGTTGATTTGCACGCTTTGGTCGGCAGCGAGATCGGCTAAAGTGCCGATTTGCCGGCCTTTCCAAATACGCGTCGAAGCATCCACATCAAAGGTTTTTTCGCCTTTGAGTCCATCGGGTGACTGTGTGCCGTCCGAAACCACTTTGAGCTTGCCCGCTTTTGGGTCAATCGAGAGAATTTTCCAGCTTTGCCCTTGGCGCTGATAAAAGCTGGCATCATCTTCCAGCGAAAGCGCGTGCGTTTGTTTGGGCACATATTGCGCGCCGCTGCTTGGTGGCAAAATGGTTTTGTCGCCGTCCGGCGGCAGAAAAAAATAGCCGTGCAAAATTGTGCCGATGGGAACATCGCGTAGTTCCGCCGGGGCGCCGTGATAGCGAATCGTGCCATAAGGTAAAAGCGCGAAACGGTGCGAGGGCGCCGCGTGATATTTGTCTTCCACGCCGTCGCCAAACAAACGCAAAGCGCCGCGCCGATTGACATGATCAACCTGCACCAATTCGCCCGCGATATAAGTGGCGGAATTCGCCGGTGGAAACTCGCCTACCTTGGGAAGATAGTCAGTTTTTTCTTGGGCTTGGGAAACGGCAAGAAAAAGAACCACGGATGCACACAGATGAACACGGATGAAAAAGAGAGAAAAACGGAGTAGCGTGGGGCTTGTATTCTTCAATCTCAAAAACCATCTGTGTCCATCTGTGTGCATCCGTGGTTCAAAAAACCTCACGCGCGCACCTCGGAAACTTCACTCAGGCTGTCGGCAAATTTTTCGGCGGGCACTTCCATTTTCTGCGCCATTGTTAAAAGCAAGTTGCTGAGGCGTGCTTTTTCGTTGACAGGGCGGAAGTAAATCGCCTGTTGCTTGTCGTAGCCTTGAAAATCTTTGGTGGCGTTGAAATCAACGTGCCTGCCGTGTTTGAGGCCGAGTTTACTGCCGCCGGCCAAAATAATCGGCAGGCTGGCGTTGCCGTGGCTGTGACCGTAGGCCATGCCGCTGCCGTAGAGCGCCATTGTGGTATCCAGCAAAGTGCCATCGCCGTCCGGAGTTTCTTTGAGCCGGTCAAGAAAATAACTAAATTGCGCGATGTTGAAAGCGTCACTTTCGGTCAGCATTCGCAGTTGTTCAGCGTTGCCGTTGTGATGTGAAAGCGCGTGGCGGTCTTGCTTGACACCGATTTCGGGCACCGCCGGGCCTTGGCCTTCTTCGCCGGTGTTGAAAGTAACAACGCGCGTCATATCGGTTTGAAAAGACAGCACAATCAGGTCATACATCGTCCGCAGATAATCGCCGAGCATTTGCAGCGATACGTCGCGGTTAAGGCGCGTTTGCAGCGCTGGTTCGACTTTGGGGCGCGGCGTGTCGAGCCATTTGTCGTTGCGCTGCGTGCGAACTTCAACTTCGCGCACGGCGGTGAGATATTGATCTAAACGCCCGCGATCTTCTTTGCCGACGCTATCGTTCAAAGTGTGCGCTTCGTCCAAAATCGCATCTAAAATGCTGCCGCGTCGCTGCAAAGCGCGCCGTTGACTGGCCATGCCGCCTTTGGGGTCTTCAAACATTTCACGAAACGCCACGCCGGGATTCGATTGCGCGGGCAACTGAATGCCGTCGGGGTTCCACGCCAAACTCGCGCCTTGATTGCTCAGTTCCAGCGAGGAAAAGCGGGTCTGTGGCGCGGTGACTTGTGCCATCAATTGATCAACCGAAACCGTATTGCGCTCCGATTGGCCGATTTTGCCGCCGGTCAGCCATATGGTGCGGCAGTTGTGATGATGGCCCAATCCATTTGGATGATGCAAACCGCTGATCGGCGTAATGTTGGCGCGGTGTTTTTCCAGCGACAGCAACGGCTTGGTCAACTTGTAACCCTCGCCCGCTTGCGTGATTTGATAATCCGCCGTGTTCACGCCGTTTGGCAGATAAATGAACACGCTGCGCCGCGCCTTCACCTGCTTTTCGGCAGCGGAAGCGCGTTGCGGCACCATGCAATCAAGCAGCGGCAGAGCAAGCGCAACGCCTGCCCCGCGCAAAAAATGACGGCGGTTGAGAAGCCAATTTTGGCGCTGGATGTTCATAGTTTCCTTCGATTTTGAACCACTGATAAATTCTTCACCGCTTTTGAAACAACTCCGACAAAACCAAGTTTTCGATGAGGGCTTTCATTTTATAATTCTCTTTTTTGCTGGCCTGTGCTATGGCTTTGATTTGCGCCTCGTCATCCAATGTCATGGCGCGGCGCAGGGCGAAGGTGGAGAGGTTTTCGACGAACGCCGGAGCAAAGCGGTCAAGGTCAGCCAGCAGCAGTTGTTTGAACTCATCGGGGCCGTTGTAAGCGCGGCCATCGGGCAGGGTGCCGCTGGCGTTGACCGGCGGATTAGCACCTTGGCCGGTAGGCACGACTTCTTCAGTTCGCCAGCGGCCAATGGCGTCGAAATTGTCGAAGGCAAAGCCGAGCGGGTCTATTTTCTTGTGGCACGAGGCGCAGTTGTTGTTGGTCGCGTGCGCTTCGAGTTGCGCTCTCACAGTGGCTTTGGGCGATTGCGCGGGTGTTGGCTCAATCGGTTCGACATTGGGCGGTGGCGGTGGCGGCGTTTTGCCGAAAAGCGCCTCGGAAACCCACACGCCACGATGCACCGGACGGTGGCGTGTGCCGTCGGAAGTTAGCGACAAAATCGCGGCTTGTGTCAGCAAACCGCCGCGATGATCGTCTGGTTTCAACCCGATGCGCTGCAAAACGCCATCGGGCAGTGGCGGCAATTTGTAGTGCTGCGCCAAACGCGGATTCGCCATCGTCCAATCGGAAGCCAAAAACTCGCGGATGGACAAATTTTTGGTGAAGACTTCGTTGAAATAGCCGGTGGTTTCCAGCACCATGCTTTTTTCCAGCCACTTGTCGTAGTCGGGATACAATTTTTCGTCCGGCGCAAACATTCCCACTTTATGCAGTTGCAGCCACTGGCGCGGAAACGCTTCGGTGAAACGCTTGATTTTCGGGTCGGCCATCATGCGCGCCAGTTGCGCGCGCAAAACTTCGGGTGTGTGCAGCGTGCCGTTTTGTGCGGCCTGCAAAAGTTCGCCATCGGGCAGCGAACTCCATAGAAAATACGACAGGCGCGAAGCCAATTCCCAGTCATTGACCTTGTCGCGGCGCTCAGTCGGCGAGCCTTCGGCCAGATAATAAAAGTTGTTTGAAGTGAGAATTCCGGTCAGTGCCGCTTTGTAAGCGCCGCGAAATTTTTCGCCTGCCGCCAACTCTGTTTCGATGATTTTTACATAGCGATCTATTTCGCCGTCGCTGGCCGGACGACGCCACGCGCGGCTGGCAAAGCGCTGCAAACATTGGCGCGCCTGCGCCATATCGTCCGGTTTTTCGGGCCAGAAACCGGCGCGTTTTTGCAAATCGGCTTCGCTGGTTAGTGGCCCTTGCCATTCCACCCAATCCACCAAAAGGAGCGGATAAATGGCGCGGCCTTCTTCGGTGGTGAGTTTGTAACCTGTTGGGTTGAGCAGGCCCACATCTTTGGACGACGTGAAAATGCCGCCGCCCTGATTCAACACATTGAGCGTGTGGTTTCCATCGCGCACAAAGATCGGCGACACCACGTTGAGAAAATCCAGTTCGCTCGGCATATCAAGGAACACTTCGAATTCAACAGTAGTCGGCTTGTCTTCGGGAGCGAGAATATCCGCGTCGAAAATGCTGCGTTTGAGTTTGGCATTCCACACCGAAAGATGCGGCGCGCGTCCGTTGAGGCCCGGCAAGCCGCTCAGTTGCACGCGCGCTTTGTAAAGGCCCGGCTCTTTCAAATTGTTGTAGAAGTAGCTGCGCCACGCCGGAGCGCTGCCTTCGGGCCACAGTGGAGCGCGCACTTTGTCGGCGATGCCCAGCGCTTCGATGCGCTTGCGCGTTTCGCGGTGTCGCATTTCGATGGCGTCCGCGCGCCCTTTGCCGGGAGTAAGCGGCTTTTCTGGGAAAGCGCGCTCTAAAATGATGTCCGCTGCGTTGAAATAGCGCTCAACGTGCGAGGGCGAGAGCGACAGCATCGAACCGATGCGCTCGAAACCGTGCCAGCGAGGTTCTTCGTTGAAAGCGCCGGGCTGCGTCACATCGTAATAAACGCCCAGCAAATCGTAAATCGTGTTGGCGTATTCGTCGCGGCTCAGGCGATAATGCGCCACCGGTCCGCGTTTGGCCATGCGCGCCGCTTCGCCTTCTTTGATGCGCGCTGCAATCCAATCCACGACGCGGCCCAGTTCTTCCGGCGTTGGCTGCGGTTCTTTGGGCGGTGGCATTTCCCCCGCGTTCATGCGCGTAATGACTTCGGCCCAGCGCTGCGCCGTGCCCAAGTCAGCGAAATCCGGCTTCAATGTGTCAATGCGAAAATTGCCCTTTTGAACCTTGTTATCATGGCAACGGGCACAATTTTGATTGAGAAACGGCTGCGCCGCCTGCGCGAACGCGACCTGTTCGGCGGCGTGCAAACGCGCAGAAAAACCACATAGCAAAGCAAGAGATAAGGCGCGCTTCATAGATAAACGGATTATTTGATTTCAAAAAGTCCGCTTCGTTGCCCGTTCCATATTGGTTTAAACAGGTGCGGGTTAAACTGAAGGAGTGAAACCAAGGCCAAAGAATCAGGGATGGGGAAATTGCGAGGTTTGCGGTGCGAAAAACGTTTACACATCGAAACTGTGTCAATGCGGCGCGATTCTGCCTTGGGTTAAGCCGCATTGGGGTAATTGTTCGCAATGTGGCGAACCATATCCCTACAATTTTAAGCAGTGCCAATGTGGTGCAATCCTGCCGTGGGCCGAAGAAACACCAGCAGGACTGCAAAAACTGTTTACAGCGATTGTCACGGGGTTCGCCCTACGTTCGGTCGAAGGGCATCGGAAAAAGTTTAGAGAAGGGCCAATAGGCGGTTGGAGCGGAGTAGATGTAATATGGCAATTTAATCCCGATGGAACTGGCTGGTATCAGCAGCTTGCCGGTTTCAGTCCTCCAGATGCGGAATATCCCATTGTTTGGAATCTGGATGCCCCATTCACAATTTCGATTAAAGAACTACCCCGTGATATCGCAGATGGTGCCGACGATGATGACGATGAGGAACTTTATCCTTGGGTTCAGGTGCGCTACGATTTCAAGTGGGTTTCTGACTACGGCCAAAAGAGTTTGGTTATGGCGGATGTTGTATACGGTGGAGTGCTGGACGAATACTTTGCCAAGGCATTCTTTGAGGTATTTCCGTTAGGCCCTGTAACCTATTCAGGGCCTAATGAAACGCCCCGATAGGCCGCACATGGCCGACTATTATGCTTATTTCTATCAAATAGCGGTGCGAAAGGGGCTTCAACTTTCGCTGTTGTTCCAGATTTCCTGCAATTCACTCACACGCATTTTGCGCGCATCTTTTTCGCCGTTATCGGCCAGACGCGCGTTATCGGCCTGATATTGCGCGGCGTAGGCATAACGATGCTCGTTGGTGTGGTTTTGCAGCGAGCGATGATAAAAACTGCGGTCAAAAATGCAAACATCGCCTGTTTTCATGGCTGGCAGCGGCACGCCGTTTTCCGGTTCGACAAGCGCTTCGCGGTGGCCTATGGCTGTGGTTTCGTTTTGCTTGCTGGGCTGCACTCCGCCCAAATGCGACTTCGGCGCGACCCACAAAATCGCCTTATCCGGCGTGATGTCGCACAGCGCCACAAACATATTGAGAGCGCCGCCCAAAATCTGATGATATTGATTGTCCTGATGCCACGGCAAACCATGTCCGCCGCCTGCGGGCACAACGGCTACCATGCCGTAGTAAACGCGCGCCGGTAATTCAAAAATCTGCTCGGCGGCGCCCACGATGCGCGGCTCAATCAGCAATTGATGAAATTCCGCATCTAAAGTTGGCTTTTCATGCAGAAAAATCTTTGGCGTCCAGCGATTGCCGCTTGGCTCAATGGTTTTAATGGGCGCCAGCACTTTTTCGACGGCTTCGGGCGGCACAAGACCGGAAGCCACAAGGTAGCCTTCGCAGAAGTATTGTGCGATTTGCTCTTCGCTGAGTGGCTTCACGGCGGGTTGATAAATGGAGTAATTGTTCATGGTGCAGGCTTTTAATATTTGGCGCTGAATTTTGCTAAAGTCGTTTTATTCGCGGCCCAACAGCGGGCGATTGCTGAATTGACCGTGGCCGGCATTGGGTTGAGCGTCGGCACACGCGCTCCTGCGGCGCAGGTGTTGCCAACCGACAACGGCACCGACACCGATGCGGATGGCCTGACCGATTTTGCCGAAGCCCGCG
>JANMKN010000210.1:0-13924 GCA_031372065.1 Abditibacteriaceae bacterium
CGAACAGCGCGATGTCTTTTTCGACGCATTTGATGCCCATTTCGTCGGCAATTTGCATCACACATTCGCGTGTGATGCCTTCGAGTTGACCGGCGCTAATCGGCGGCGTGTGCAGTTCATAATTGCCACTGAAATCGCTGGCATAAATGAATAAATTGTCGCCCGAACATTCAGCGACAAGGCCCTGCTGATTAAGCATGATGCATTCGGGCACACCGGCGCGGATGCATTCGATTTTCGCCAGAATGTTGTTCAAATAATTCAGCGATTTGATAGCCGGGTTCAACACATCGGGCGAACTGCGGCGCGTGGCGGCGGTCACGACTTCCATGCCGATTTCGTAAACCTCCGGCGGATAAAGCGCGATATTCGCCGCGATGATAACCACGGTTGGTTTCGGACATTTGCGCGGATCAAGGCCCAAATCGCCAAAACCACGCGAAATAATGGCGCGGATGTAGCCGTTTTCGAGTTGGTTGGCCGCCACAGTTTCTTCGATGGCGCGGGCCATTTCGTCTTTGGAAAGCGGCGGCTCCAGCCAAATGGCTTTGGCCGAGCGATACAACCGTTCAACGTGCCCGGCGAGGCGAAACACGCGCTTGTTATAAACGCGAATGCCCTCAAACACACCGTCGCCATACAAAAAGCCGTGATCGAAAACCGAAACCACAGCTTGTTCTTTAGGCACCAATTTACCGTCGAGATAGATTTTCATGGTCAAGACTCACAGAGTTCTTTAGTAAAACAAAATCCAAGGCTTAAAAACCATGAAATTACGCCTAAACGTTTGGTATAATTCATTTTACCTGTCACAATTCGATTCAAATATCAGGTTGAAAATCAGAATCTCCTACGAAGCATCTTGCAGATTAAAGCCACGAATTCTTAAAGTCAAGGCTTCGTGACAAGCCCCTTACCTCAAATAAATTGCGTCTTGGGGGTGCTTAACATAGACTTTCGCCGCTTTTGACGAGAATAGAATTGAGCCAGAAGTTCTCAATTCTCAATTCAAAATTCTCCCTTTTTAGCAGGTGTTTCATTGATTGAGTTTCAAGATGTCGAAGTGCGTTATCGCACCGGGCGAGGGCGCGATGTGCAGGCCGTCGGTGGCGTGACGCTGAATATAGAAGCGGGGGAGTGGGTCTTTTTTGTGGGCGCGACGGGCGCGGGCAAAAGCACGCTGCTCAAATTGGTTTACGCGGGCGCACAGGCGACCAAAGGCAAAGTCATCGTGGATGGACGTGACGCGACTAATTTGCCGCAGCAACAAATTCCGTGGTTGCGCCGCAAACTCGGCGTCGTGTTTCAGGATTTTCAATTGCTGGAACAAAAAACCGTGTGGGAAAACATTGCGTTTGCCTTGCAAGTGACGGGCACACCGCACAAAAAGCTAAATAACGCCGTCGCGCAAGCCCTTGATACCGTTGGACTTTCGCACCGCGCCAGTTCGCGTCCGCGTGAATTGTCGGGCGGCGAACAGCAGCGCGCCGCTATCGCCCGCGCAATTGTCAATGAACCCCTGATTTTGCTGGCCGACGAACCAACGGGCAATCTTGACCCGGCCACTGGGCAAGAAATTGCGCAGGTTTTAATGCGTGTTCACGAACGCGGCACCACCGTTGTGATGGCAACACATGATCGCGCTTTGGTTGATGCCATGCGCCGCCGTGTAGTGCGCTTTGCCAACGGCAAATTGGTGTCCGATGAGCAGGAAGGCGCTTATCAAATTGATGATGAACCAACAGGTTTGGCAGCGCAAAAAGGCGAAGCCTTGATGCGCGCTTTGCTTGACCAAGATTCGCAACAGCAACGCGAGAAAAGAGAACAAGTTCTCGAAACCGTTATACAAGAGCGAAACGCTGAGCCGAAGATAGAAGTTGTGACTAATGCACCGCCGGAACAAAGCGCCGAAGTTGCTAAATCTCCCGCCGAAATCACCATCAAAGTGCCCGAAAATCCACCTGTTGTGGACACGCGCCCATGGATTGGCCGCAGCGAAGTGCATTCGGCACTCAAAAATTCTGCCCCCTTGGGCACAGCCGAAAATCCTCTGGTCATTGGACTTGATAACGAAGAACTGTGAGGATTTTGAATTTCTAATTTTGAATTTTAAATTCGTAACCACAATTCAAAATTAAGAATTCAAGATTCAAAATTCCCACCATGCCTCTTGAATTTATTCTTTTTTGGACACGCGAAACCTTTTCCAATCTGGTGCGCAACCGGCTGATGAGCCTTTTGGCTCTCAGCACTGTTGCCATTGGCTTGTTCATTTTGGGTGGTTTTTACCTGACTTTATCGCACGTTCGTGAGTTAGTTAAAAACCAGACGGGCAAGCTGAATCTTACGGTAGTTCTTGACCCTAATATCACTCCCAAACGCCGCCGCGACATCTTTTTGGCGAGCCGCATTCCGCAAGTGGCGGATGTGCAATTGCGCACCAAAGATCAGGTCTTGATGGAAATGCACCGTGACACACCGGGCATTGCCGTCGCCGATTTGAAAGGCAAAAACAATCCACTGAGCGATGAATTGCGCATTAAAGTCAAAGACCCGCAAAGCATTCCTGCTGTGCGCACTTACATGGAAACGCTCAAAGGCAAAGGCGTGGATGACACCATCAGTGACCGCGATATTTTGCAAAAATTACTGAGTTTCAGCCGATTAGTGGCAATTATCGGCTCGATTTCTTTGGTGGTGCTGGGATTGGCGATTTTGGCGATTATTTATAACACGATTCGCCTTACAGTTCATGCGCGGCGCCGTGAAATTCGCATTATGGAATTGGTCGGTGCCACGCGCGGCTTTATTCGCGTGCCTTTTGTGATGGAAGGCATTATTATTGGCTTTTTTGGTTCGCTATTAGCGGCGATTTTCTTAGTTTCGTTTCATTCCATGATCGGCAATTGGATGCCGCCGTTTATGCGCACGATGTCACCCGCAATGGTGGCGCAGATTTCACGGCAGTGTGCTGTTGGTATTGTAATGTCAGGCTTGATTTTTGGCCTTGTCGGATCGTGTATTTCGCTGAATCGCTCCATTAATCGCGTCGCACAATTGGATAGTTAAATTGACCAAACGAAAAACCCCGCCACGAAATTTCGTGGCGGGGTTTTTCGTTGGCGGATTCGTTTTACCGTTTGCCGACGTTGCGTCAGATTATGCGTGGGCCAAAAGGATTAGCCGGCGGCTTTGACGTTGGCAGCACGCAGACCTTTGTCCGCCTGAGCCAATTCATACTCGACAGGTTGTCCCTCTTTGAGAGAGCGATAACCATCCGCGATGATGGCGCTATGGTGGACGAACACATCTTCGCCGCCGCCTTCTTGTTCGATGAACCCAAATCCTTTGGTGTCATTGAACCACTTCACTGTGCCTTTTGCCATGTGACAATTCTCCTGTGCTGGCGCAACGTCCGGTGCTGCGAATTGGCTTTGGCCCTGAGTCCCTTGCCGTCAGTCTGTGCTGCAATTCTTACTGCAATGCCCCGACTAATCGCCCTTGCCCGATAGCTTCTTGTGCCCTGCTGCGTCCGTCAATCTACCAGCGAAACAAAATTTTAGTTCTTAAAAGAACTGCCCCAATTATAAAAAGGCCTTGTCCCCTTGTCAAGATGATTTGATGCGCCGCCAGCACGCGCAGGAAGCATGGTAGCAACGAGCGAAGCGAAATCCTGATTTCTGTGAGTTTTTACGTTTTTTCGTTTCGTGCGATTAATCTATACGAAAATTAAACTTTTCTGAGACAAAACGGGTGGTCTATCGGTCTATACTGTGACATCTCTGTCGAAAATTCGCGTGAGATGGATTCTCGTAAGGATTAAACTGGAGTGTTATGGACACACAAAAGTCGGACGTTTTGATTATTGGCGGCGGGCCTGCCGGTTCGTGCGCAGCAGCGATTTTGGCGGAATACGGCCACGATGTTCTCATTTTGGAGCGCGAGAAATTTCCGCGCTATCACATTGGCGAATCGTTGATTCCATTCACTTACGAACCGCTCAAGCGCATTGGCATGATTCCTAAAATGAACGAATCGGCCTTTGTCAAGAAATACAGCGTGGTTTTCGTGTCGCCGAACGGCAAAGCCTCGGAGCCGTTTTATTTCTTCAACCGCTATGACCGCGACAGCGTGGCGCAGACGTGGCAGGTTTTGCGCTCGGAATTCGACCAGATGCTGCTCGACAACGCGCGCGAAAAAGGGGCGCAGGTGCGTGAGGAAACGCGCGTCACGGAACTGATAAGAGAAGAAGGGCGCATCGCGGGTGCCGTCGCCGTGGATAAAGACGGCAATGTCACCGAATATCGCGCCCAAATGACCTTGGATTGCACCGGCAAGGAAGCCTTTACTGCCAACAAACACGGTTGGCGTATTAAAGACCCTTATCTAAATAAAATTGCGGTGTGGACATATTACAAAGGCTCCCAACGCGAAGACGATGTTGACGAAGGTGCCACTACCGTCGCTTATATTCCCGACAAGGGTTGGTTTTGGCATATTCCACAACACGATGATATGGTCAGCATTGGTGTGGTCGCGGAGGGCAAATATCTCACGCGCGATGGTGTGCGCGACCCCCAAGCCATTTTCGAGCGCGAAATTGAGGAAAATCAATGGGTCAAAGACCATTTGGCCGTGGGCGAAAGCACAGGCGAATACCGCGTCATCAGCGAGTATTCGCATCACTCGCGCCATTGTGCCGCGCCCGGTTTGTTGTTAGTTGGTGATGCTTTTGCGTTTCTTGATCCGGTCTTTAGCAGCGGCGTGATGTTAGCGCTAAAAAGTGGAATGATGGCTGGCGAAGCCGTGCATGAAGGCTTGGAAAACGGTGATTTGTCGCCCGAACATTTCGCGCCTTACGGCGCCGCGATTCGCGTTGGCGTGGAAAATATGCGCAAGTTGGTTTATGCGTTTTATAATCCCGATTTTTCGTTTGGCCGAGTCATCAAAAAACATCCCGATGCTGCGGGCGCTCTCACAGATTGTTTATCTGGCGATGTCAGCAAAGATTTTTCGCGACTGTGGAGCCAAATCGGCGAATTTGTGCCGTTGCCCGATGATTTGCCGTATGGAGAACCTTCGGACGAAATTCCCGAAGAACGTGCCTCCGCTTATCGAGAAACGGCTACTGCCAGCGTGTAGTTCGCATCAATTATTTCGCAAAACGGCGCAATTTTATAAAATTGCGCCGTTTTTGTTTTGGCAGAAAAATGCAATTTTGGCTTGAATGTTTCATTTTCGGCGGAATGACACATAATAGAAGGATATAAGCGCGATTTCCGGCGTGACCTGAGCGAATACGCTTTCTTAAAGGAACCAACGGGTGAACTTGTAGATGAGGCGTTCGATATATTTAATTTTCATTAATGCCTTCATTTTAATTTTAGTGATGGCTTTGATGACGCAGTCTCTGTTCATTGTAAAACGGCTCGCAAAAGTCGAAAATTTGCGGGGGCGTGTTATGGTGCGTCCCAATGGCGCGGGCGATTTAGTAGCTCTTATGCGCAGCGATATTATCAAACCCAACGACGAAGTTAGCACAGGCCCAGACGGTCATGTTGAACTAAAATGGGCCGACGGCACCCGCGTCAAGTTGGAGCCGAATAGCGATCTCGCAGTCAAACAAACGAGCTACAACGCGGCCCGCAAAGCCGACAATAGCCAGTTTCAGTTGAATCGTGGCACAATTTTCGTGCGTATTATCAAAACTCTGAACCCACAATCCAAGTTCGAAATCGAAACGCCCACCGCCAAAGCAGCCGTGCGTGGCACTATTTTTATGGTGAAAGTTGAGCGTGGGAAAACCGAAGTTGCTGTCTACAAAGGCGCAGTGCGTGTTTCCAGTGGGCAAAGCAATCAACTCAGCGAGAGTTACATCACTCCGGGCAAAATCGCGTTTTCGCAGACCATTGGGCAGGTTCAGGTGGACGAAAATCGCAGTGATGAGCAAGCCATCGAGGCGAAATTTGCGGCGCAGGAAAGCATCATCAAACCGGAATTAAACGCGCACGTTCGCACCTTGAACGATGGTAACCGCGCTATAATTCAGGGTCGTGCCGAATTAGGCGACTTTGTTACAATTAACGGTCAAAGTGTGCCCGTGCTGGGTAATGGCGTTTTTATATATCGCGTTCCGGTGAAACAAGGTCTTAATCGCTTCACTATTATCTGCTCTGATAAGCATGGGGCGACCCGTCAGTTAGTGAAAAGCCTCTCGGTGCCCTAAATCTTGCTGACAAGCCGTTTTTAACAATTTCAAAAGACGCGCGTGTGCGTGGCGGTTCAAATGCGCGTGCCCCAAATGAACAAGATTCGGCCAGTTTTCAAACTCCAATAAATCGTCGTAAATTTCTCTCCATATAAGCTCATCAGCGTAAATCTCGCGCGCTAAACGCACAATTTGCGGCCACTGATTTTCGGCAAGATAAACCGCTGTCGAAAACAGAAAAGTCTGCAAATCGGCGGCGTGGCGATTAGCAGGCGAGCGACGCAAATCGTGGATGCTTTCAAAATCGAACCATTGAGCGCGGTCCGTTGCCGCATCGAAAAACACATTGCCTGCGTGTGCATCGCCGTGACTCCAAAAATCAACTTTGCCAACGGGAAAACGCATTTTCGTGTTGTGTAAACGCTGCAATTCGCGTAATGCCGCGCAAAAAGCGAGGGCGTTTTCATCGTGTAAAACCTCGCGGAGGGGCACGCCGGGCATGGGAAGCGACAGCAGATTTTGTCCTTGTCGCCGTGTTTGACCGTCGCCACAAAGCGGCGACAAGGTTTCTTCCCAATATAACCATGCGCCGTGTGACAAACCGTAAACGCCGCAGTGAAAAAAACGCGAAAGCGCGTTGCCAACGCTCACAATCAGCGGCGCGTAAAAATGGCGCCGCTTGCGCCACACGATTTGCCCACGCCAACGGACACGCCGCGTCCGACCTAATTTCAGCAGGTAAAGCGACTTGCCGAGCAGCGTCGCGCCTTCAAATAACAGCGGCGCGTGGCCGCATTTCAATCTCATCAACAGCGGTTTAGCAGAATGCAATTTGAAATTACGCTTCTCAAAGCGCGCCGACGCCTCACCTGAGTGCTTGCTACACTGCCTGATTCAGAAAGATTATGGATATTCAACTGGCGATTCACTCATCGCCGCGCTTTTCGACGTGGATATGGATTCCCGACTGGCGTTTGCTGTGCGACGCCGGCGATGGCGCCACGCAAGCGCTGGGTTATAAAATTCGGAAAATTGATACGGTTGCCATGACGCACGCCCACCGCGATCATTTAGGCGGCTTGCTGCAAGTGGTGAATCAGCGCGGCGAAGCGGGCGCTTTTGCCCTGATTTATCCATGCGGTAGCTCGTCGTTTGGCCAACTGGAAGCGTTCGCCAATAAATTTAATCCGGGCACTTCGCACAATGCCATTTGGCACAAAGCCGAAGAAGGCGACGAATTTCCGACAGGCGTTGAAGGCCGCGTTTTGAAAAGTTTCCGCACACGCCATTATGCCGATGACAACGCCGAACGTGCGCCGCGCTCGGTGGGTTTTCATCTCATCTGGCGCAAGCTGAAAGTGAAGCCGGAATACCGTGATTTATCGCAAAAAGAACTGGACGAAGTGCGCGCTCAAATCGGACGCGACGGCATTACGTCACCGGTTGATGAAAAATGGATTACTATCGGTGGCGACGGCGTTCCTTTGTCCGCCGCAGCCATCGTGGGCACTAAATTATTGCTGCACGAAGCGACGTTTCTCTCGCCCGACGACTATGAAGCCGAAGAAGCGGGCGAAGATGTCGGTCATATGCATTCGACGGTTCTCGATGCCTTGCGCGTGGCACAAGAAGCGAAAATCGAAAACATCGTTTTGTATCACATTTCGACGCGCTACACCGATCAAGAAATTCGCGACGCCATCCGCGACACCGCGCAAAATCTCAATTTAAAAGCGCAAGTCTGGGCCGCTTTGCCGCGCCGCGTTTATTGGAATTTGCTCAAGGAAAAACCGATGTGGGACGGCGCATGAGCCAATTTTCACAAGTTTGCGCTGTGGATTTCAATTTCTTCAAGCAGCGTTTTCTGGCGTTCTTCCCACATTTTGACTTGCCGCGCATAAGCCGAGCGTTCGCGCGGCGATAATTGCTCCCAATCGCGCGCTAAAACGCGTTTCGCTTCTTTCATATTCTGCAAAACGTCCTTTAATTGCGCGTTGGCGAGGTCGAGCAATTCCTCTGCTGAAAGCGGCGCTTCCGGTATTGATTCAGTGTTCATAGGCAGCAAAAAGCGCCGGATTGAGTTCAATCCAGCGCTTTGTATTCCAAAATGTCGCCCGGTTGGCATTGCAAATGTTCACAAATCGCTTCCAAAGTCGAAAGGCGAATCGCTTTGGCTTTGCCGGTTTTTAAAATCGAAAGATTCGGCACGCTGATGCCAACGGCGTCGGCTAAATCGTTCAGTTTCATTTTTCGTTCGGCTAACATCACGTCAAGACGCACATTGATGGGCATAATTTTAAACCGTCAGTTCATTTTCGGCTTGCACTTCGGCGGCTTCCTCCAAAACCCAGCCCAACATAATCAAAAATAATCCGGCCAAAATCGAGCCGAAAATCGGCGCCATCGGCGATTCTCGAATGGCACCCGGCCCACCGTAAAAGGCCACGTCCCACAAATAGCGCCCGGCGAAGGGAAACAGGCAACAGGTCGCCATCCAGAAGCCGAAACGTTTCAGCCACAAACCGCTGCTGGCTTCAAAATAACGGCCCGCGATGAAGTTGCTGAACAAGCGTTCCAACAGCCACGCGCCCACCAGCCAGTAGCACAATCCGCCGATGCCGATAACGGTGGCACCCGCCGAATACAAATCCGGCCCCGGCCCGCTGCGGGCGAGAAAATATGGCGGAATCAAAGCCACGATAACGAAGCCACCAAAGCCCAGCATGACACGGCACAAAGTCCGAAAGTGGTGGCTGAGACGGCTTACTTTTTCACGACGCGAGGAAGAAACTTGGTTTGTCATGGAAGATATTATAATGAATGGGATAGCGCTTTGCAATATATTTTTATTGATTTACGATAAATTATTATTGATTTGCGGGTAGGGCAGTTCGGTTGGGACTTGTTCGGCGCTTGCGACGCGGTCACGTCCCGCTTTTTTGGCTTGATAAAGGAAACTGTCCGTGATGCGCACCAAAGCCTCGCCGCTGTTGGCATGGTCGGGATAGCAGGCGACGCCAAGCGAGAGCGTGATTTGTCCGAGGCGTTGACCTTCATGAGTCAGCGCCAGTTCGCGCACAGCCGTGCGCAATTGTTCGGCGCGTTGCACGGCGATATCCAGCGGGCAATTGGGCAAAATCAGCAAGAATTCTTCGCCACCGTAGCGACAGGCGATGTCCATTTTGCGGCTTTTCGATTGCAAAACTTGCGCGATTTCTTTGAGCACTAAATCGCCCGCATCGTGCCCGAAAGTGTCGTTGAATCGCTTGAAATGATCGCCGTCGAACATAATCATGGCGACTTGATGTTTTTGGCGTTCGGCGCGCGATAATTCGCGCGCCAGCGATTCTTCCATGTAGCGGCGGTTGAAAAGGCCCGTGAGCGGGTCTCTCACCGATTGATTGCGCAATGTGGCTTGCAGTTCGAGGTTGAACAGCGCCAGCGAAATTTGCTCTGATACGGTGCGCGCCAGTTGCAGTTTTGCTTCGGGCCACGGCGTTGCTTCGTGCGCTCGCAAATGCAAAACGCCCAGCGTTTGGCGCTCGGCCATCAAGGGCAAACAAAGCGAGGCGGTTTCCATTGCGGGCAGGATATGCGCGCAACGGATTTGTGTGCGCGGGTCATCCACAACGTGCGCGCGGCCTCGGCGCAAGGCCCAACATTCGTCGGGCGCAAAATGGGGTTGCGTGCCGGTTTCGTGCGCTTCGTCTTCGCCCCAACTGACTACGACTTCGACGCGATCTTGCGACGAATTCATGAGGCATAGCGCACCGATTTCGATGGGAAACAGGCGACGGAGAGACTGCACAATGACTGCGACGGCTTCCTCGCGCGTGCGGCACGACTGGAGCATTCCGCTGAGTTCGCCGACTAAAGCCAACTCGTGTGTGACGCGCTCTAATTCGGCGATGCTATTGTGCAGCGAAGCCTGCGTTTGTTCAAGCGCTTCCAGCATACTGTTGATGCTTTGCGCTACCTGCGCCAGTTCGCGTTCGCCGGCTACTGTGATGCGCGCTTGCACCTGACCGGCATCGCGCACACGATGCACTTCTTCACTGAGATTCGTGAGCGGCGTCAGCACAAGGCGGCGCAGCGACACGACGGTTACTAATCCGAAAACGACTGCCGAAATGAACAAGGCCAGCACTAAAGAACGTTGATTTTGCAAGCTGTTTGCATAAGCATCGCGCGGCATAATCGCTTGTAAAATCAGCAAAGGCTTGCCGTGCAAATTCGTTATCAGTTTGTAAGCGGCGAAGTGTTCTTCGTCTATCGGTTGGAGGAAAATAGCATTTTTTTGTGCTGTGTTGCCTTGTAAATTTGCGTTGGCGACCTTAATTTCGTCGGGTAACGCTGGCTCGTCAACGGCACGAAGCGAAACTTTGGCGCCACTCCACTCGCTCAGACGCTTCATTTCGCCAGAGTCTAAGTAACGCGCCACAATCAAGGTGCCGCGCGCCGGGCCTTTGAGTTGTGTAGTCACAATCGGGTGCAGGGAAACGATCATAGGTTGCCCTTCCACCATAAACAAGCCTCGGCGACTGTCAGTTGGCTTTTGAAACGTAGTAAGATTCTTATCTTTGCAGAGCGCCATGATTTGCGGCGGCACAGGCGTTCTACGCTTTTTATCGGTATCGAATTTGGTGGCGAACACCGGACGGCGCGCTGTATTCAGAAAAATTATGGTGTGAATATGCAGCAGATTGAGCGATTCGTCCAACAGATTGCTTTGACTGAAACGAGGATTGCCGGTCTTGACGAAATCTACGGCATCGTCCCAGGCCGCCCAGTCGGCAAAACGCGTGTTAAATTGCTCGGTCATTTGTTCCAACAGGCCGTTTGAGGCTCGCAAAGCCCGTTGCGCTGCATCGCGTTCCGATTCAGCGAGGTTTTTCTGAAAAACGAAGCGTGACGCAAGATACAAAGTCGCCAGCAGGCACAGAAAGCTGATGCTAAAGATCAGCAATGTTTTGCGTTGTAAGGTCATAAGAGGTCATCCATTTTTGCCACAGCAAAATTTGACTCACCCAACAGCGCAGCGACAGAACACAGAAGAGCGACGAGACAAAATACGAACGGTAGGATTGTTATTTTAATGCTACTATTTGACATAATCAAGCAGACGGTGCGATTCGGTTGCCATATTTTGCCGATTGACGAATCGGCGTAGTGCGGTTATGCTGGAAAGCACAATTTGATTTTGGTGACCGGAAATGAATGATACCGCTTGGCATTATTCACGGGAACACTGCGGCGAGATTTAAATTTGATTTCGTCAAAGGGACGGCCCCGCCACTGTAATCGCGGACAAAGCCCCATGTCACTGAGCGAGTTTTCGCTTGGGAAGACGGGCTGCGGATGATGCGATGAGTCAGGAGACCGGCCGGTTGCCATGCAGCACTCTTTCGAGGGGAAGGGGTGAGGCGAATTTAGCTGTCAGCTTTTAGCAATTAGCTGTTAGTGGTTAGTATTAGCTTTACTGCCCACTGACCACTGCTTGCCAACCACTGCGCGCTATTCGCCTTGCCCCGACCAGATTTAGAAATTCTGGCCGGGGTTTTTTATTGCCTGTGGGACTCCCTATCCGGCGGGCGAAAGCGAGATTATGAACAGGACTTTTCTGACGTTGACCGCCGCCATTTTTGCTACAACAATTGCCAGCCACACGCAGGCAGAAACGCCTGCCCAAACCGCGCCCGAAGCCGATGAAACCGTAGAAATCACTTCGACGCGTTTGCCGCGCGATATTGCGCAATCGGTTTCGGCGGTGACGATCATCACGCGCCGCCAGATTGAAGCGCAAAAACCACTGGATTTAGCCGAACTTTTAAACCGCGCGCCGGGCGTTTCGATTTCGCGCAGTGGTTCGCCCGGCCAAACCACAACTGTCCGATTGCGCGGCGGCGAAAGCGATCATACTTTGGTGTTACTCGATGGCGTGCGCTTGAATTCGCCGTCCACGGGATTGTTTGATTTCGGGCAAATTCTGGTTGAAAATATCGAACGCATTGAAGTTTTACGCGGCCCGCAAAGTGGTTTATACGGCTCGGAGGCACTCGGCGGCGTGATTAACATCATCACGCGCTCAGGCAGTGGCCCTTTTACCACGGGCGGGCTTTTAGAATATGGTTCGCAGAATACCAACAAGCAAGTCGTCACGGCGGGCGGCGAGTTGGGGCGTGGAAAACTCAGTTTTTCGGCCACGCGATTGAAAAGTGATGGATTTTTTGCCAATGACGACTATAAAAATCTCGGCACGTCGCTACGTTATGACTTGCCAACCTCCAAAACTGGCTCGCTAAGTTTTATCACACGCTTGGAAGATGCCAAAAGCGGCGCGCCGAATCAACGCGCTTTGGCCTTTGACCCCAATGCCCGCGCCAAATCGCAGAACTGGACGAGTAGCGTGCAATGGAACAACGCGGGCGAAAAACGTCGCGACAAGATTTCGCTTGGCTTTTTTGATCGCAAATATCGCTACGACAATCCGATAGACGCGCCCGGCGGCTCGTTTGATAATAATCAGTTCGACGACCAAGATGCGCAGTTGGAAGCGCAAACTTCGTTCTTGCGCGGGCCTCATACGCTAACATTCGGCGGTGATTATCGCCGCGAAAAGGCCAATCTTTCCTTCAAAAGTGGTGGCCCTTTTGGGCCGTTTGCCGCCAATTTCACGCCCAAACGTAGCAATTGGGCGCTATTTGGACAAGATGAATTTCGCAAGGCCAAATTTTCCATTGTGCCGTCATTGCGCTACGAAAACAACGAACAATTTGGCGGCGATGTTAATGGCCGCTTGGCGGGCGCTTATCAATTAAATAAAGGCCGCTTAAAAGCCAGCATCGGCACGGGTTTTCGTGCGCCGACGTTTAATGAATTATATTTTCCAAACTTTGGCAACGTGAATCTCAAGCCCGAACAAAGCACAGGCTTTGATTTCGGCTACGAGCGCCCGACTAAAGGCGGCGGGCGCGTCGAAGCAACGCTATTCTACAACCGCTTCCGCAACTTAATCGGCAGTGACCCGGTTACTTTTTTGCCCACTAACATTGACCGTGCGACGACCAAAGGCGTGGAATTATTCCTTTCGCAGCCGGTGGCGAAGAATTGGAATTTAACGTGGAATCAGACCGTGCAAAGTGTGGATTCGGTTAATCAGCAATATATTTTGCGCCGTCCGAAATATGCTACTGCCATTGATGCGATTTACAAAAATGAGCGCTGGAACGCTGATTTTGCTGTGATTTCGCAAGGCCGCCGCTTCGACGACAATTTCGTCTTCGGCCCCGGTAATGTGCGCGGCTTCTATTCGGGTTTTATACGCTTGGATTTGACTCTCGGCTATGATTTAAAGCCGAATTTAGAAATCTACGCGCGCGCCGGAAACTTGCTGAATCGTAAATACGAAGAAGTCGCCGGTTATCCCGCGCCACGTTTTAATATCGTGTTTGGTATTAAGGCCAAAGCCTTCTGAACAGTTAACCCCCACCCCCGGCCCTGCCCCTTGAAACGGGGATGGGCCGGGGATGGGGTTCCTGTCCTCAAAACAAATAAATTACATCTATTCAAAATAATAACTCAACGCTATAATGTGTTTCAACGTGTCTTCAATGCAAGATACGAATTCTCAGTTTCAAGGGAGAAAGACGTGGCACATTATGTTTTACCGCAGCCTTTGACGGCGGCACAGTTGGATGAGATTAATGATCACCTCAC
>JANMKN010000222.1:0-3331 GCA_031372065.1 Abditibacteriaceae bacterium
CGAGATTACGAAGCCAATCCAGAATGTAGCCGAGCTACTCTGCAAATTGCCACTTTGCACCGTTGGCTCAATCGTCTCAAACCAAAACCGGCAGTTGATCCGCCCTTTCATTACAGAAAAGCATGAAGACAGACTCTTAGACTTAACCGCCTTGCACGGCGCGAATCATTTCGATTTCGTCGCCGTCTTGCAGCGATGTGTTTCCCCATTCGGCGCGGCGCACCACCACGCCATTTTGTGCCACAGCGACGCCGCTGTCAGGTGCCTTTAATTCGCGTAACAGTTCAGAGATAGTTCGCGCGTTCGTTTCCGTAATTTCGCCGTTGAGTTGAATTTTCATCAAAAGAAACGTCCCATACTAAATTCTGACGGCGGTTCTTTGTCGTTTAATAGACAATCGGCCATCAGTTGCGCCGTAATCGGCGTCAGCAAAATGCCGTTGCGAAAATGGCCGGTTGCCACAAATAAATTTTTCAGCGGCGTGCTTCCCAAAATTGGCAAGCCATCCGGCGTCGCAGGCCGCAAACCGGCCCATGTTGTCTCAACACGCGCTGTGCGTAGAGAAGGTATAAGTTGACACGCCGACTTTAAAAGTTCTTGCACACCCTGCACCGTGGCATAGCGATCAACCTCTCCCTTTTCCATTGTCGCGCCCACTAAGCAGCGTCCACCTGAGCGTGGCACTAAATAAACATCTGAAGCATAAACTGTGGCATTTAGTGGTAAATAAGTCTGGCTAAGTTGCACCATTTGCCCTTTAACTGGCGCAAATCTCTCATCTTGGTATAGGGGCGTATTTTCAATATGTCGGCTCCACGCACCAGCACAAATCAAAACGGATTTATAATGGACTGTTTGCTCCTCAGTTGTCACGCCGACAATTTGATCCCCTCGTCTTCGCAGCCCTCGCACAGATTTACTTTGAAAAACTTGCACCCCTTGGCGACGAATTTCTTTGCTTAGAGCTTTCACGAGTTGACGATTATTAACCCGACCTTCGCTGTTCAACCAAAAAAGGCGTCCTTTATCCAACCATGCTAACCATTCGTCTGGAACTTGAAAAGGGTAATC
Source organism: Abditibacteriaceae bacterium (assembly GCA_031372065.1). Taxonomy (GTDB): domain Bacteria; phylum Armatimonadota; class Abditibacteriia; order Abditibacteriales; family Abditibacteriaceae; genus DASWNL01. Next base: position 1,072 of record JANMKN010000222.1, read on the forward strand.
TTTGATGCGCGCTGTTGTGCCAATGCCTTTAGGTAATTTTCGCTTCCACCATTTACGTTCCACTACCTCACGTTGTAGCTTTAGCGGGGCAGTTGGCAAATCGTGCATAGCTGCGAAAGCTGATGGTGCTTTATCCTCATCATTTGCCGCTAAATAAAATGTGCCTTGAGGCCAAGATGATTTTTGTGAAGAGCCACTCAGCGACAAATCAACTTTCGTTTCTGAAAGAGACGAAAGTTCATCCACAAAACTTCCATATAAATCGCGGCTTTGCAGGCACAAAGCGAGCATGGCGCGGCGCGCATTTTCCTCTTGCGGCGGATGGCGCGCGGCTTCGATAAGGGGCGCAATCATGCCCGCTGCAGCGTAGCTGGCTTCGCGCCCACAGGTGCCGCGCTCGAACAGCGCCACTTTGGCGCCGCCTTGCGCCAAACGCCACGCGCACGAGAGGCCAATTACGCCGCCGCCAATAATCGCAATGTCACTTTTCACTTCACTCGCCACATCTTGAAAGTATAAAAGGGTCGCGCTCATCGCGGATTTATGGATGCGATTAGTATTTGCTGACAATCAAAATAATTTTTTCTCCAAAAAACCTTGCGCGCACCGCGCCAAGCGGGTTAAAATGCGCCTCGCAAAACAAAATCCGAGTTAATTGCTCGGAATTAGAAACAAGCAAAAACCCCGGTGGTGGGCACCGGGGTTTTTGAGGGGAAACGAGGGTCGCGTTTCCCGCGAGGTTAGGCATGGTGCAACCTTAGGGATTGCTCATTGCCAGCCACTTTTGAGCATACCATTTGCCTGACACTCGCACAAGAATTGCGGCGCGCGGCGTCCCAAAACCAAACCGCGCGCCGGGAGAAAAGTTGAAAAACAAGGTTATAGGCGCTGTTTTGGCGCTGGGTTGCGCGTTGCCCGTGCAAAACGCGCAGGCGCATCGGCGTGATTTTCCGTTCACTTACGACTGGCAGCAGCCCAGCAAAGGCGAAAAGGAAATCGAATTAAAATCGCGTTATCGCGGGCGAGACAATGGTTTTCAGCAGGAAATCGAGTTTGAATACGGCATTTCGGATCGCTTGATGCTGGCGCCGTATTTGGTTTTTGAGAAAAACGGTAACGGCGATTTGAAATTGGAAGCGTTCAAGCTGGAAGGGCGTTATCAATTGGGTGAATACAAAGCAAATTCGTGGTTGCCCGGTTTGTATTTGGAATATGAAGCGGTGCGCAAAGACACTGATGAGGCCGAAGGCAAGCTGATTTTGTCGCGTTATGGCAAAAAGGGCGATGATTTTTCGTTTAATTACATCGTCGAGCGCGAATTGAAAAACGGCGCTGAGTTTGAGAATGTGTATTCGTTTGGCTACGCGCGTTCGCTCAGTGACAAGGGCTTTTTGGCGAGGCGCGATGTGCGCGGCGGTTTTGAGTGGATTCACAATTTGAGCAGCGGACGCATCAACGCCGGGCCGGTTTTGGGCCTTGCGGCTTCAAAAAATGTATGGCTTGTTGGCGGCTGGGCTTTTCCGGTGAACAGTCGCGGCGGAAACAAGTCGGAAGTGCGTTTATTGGCCGAATACGAATTTTGATATTCCAAAACGGCGAAAACGTTTCGTTGGCAGGAAAGTCTTATGAAGGACAGAGTTACAATTTACGTTGTGCGCTGTCAATTGATGGGCTAAAGTAGAACTTAGCCCGAAAAAGTCGTAAAAAAGCCGTAAAAGGTGGCAAAAAGCCATGATTTCACGTTTGCGATTGCGCGCGAGACTGCGCGCTCAGAAGCGCCATCAGGCGAAACTACATCATCAAGAACACGAGTTGCATTGCACTTCGCTGTGCTGCGGCAAGCGTGGCGAATCGTTGGAAGTCACGGCTTTAATCGGCGACGACAATGAAGCGGCTCGCTTGCGCGACTTGGGTGTGCGCGAAGGCGCCAAAGTCACCATTTTGCGCGATGGCAACCCGCTGATGATAAAAGTGGACCACGCGCGCTTTGGCATCAGCCGAGACGCCGCCAATCATGTGCATTGCAAATTCTGCGACTGACTTGAAATAGAACACGGATTCCATACGCGGAAACGGCACGGATGAACACGGATTGTTCTGTTCGAGTGCGGGACATCGCGCGATTGCCTCTGAAATGCTCTTCTTTTTTTTATTAAAAAAGTGCGCGGTCCAGCCGAGCACTATCCACACCGCTCGACATGCCACGAACGATCCGTGTCATCCGTGCCCTTTCCGTGTCATCCGTGTCAGTCTGTTCCCG
>JANMKN010000225.1:0-31859 GCA_031372065.1 Abditibacteriaceae bacterium
CGAGCCGCAACTGCTGTGGGGCCAGGCCGACGCCCGCATCCGCAACATCACTTTCGAGAACCTCACCCTCGCCGGGAAGCCGGTGCGCGACGCGGCGTTTTTCAAAACCAACGAGTTCGTTGACGGGATTAACTTTTCGCCAAGCGCCGTTTCCAAGCCCTGAAGGCGGCAACAAACTTGGGTTAAGTAGAACAAAACATGAAACACATCCTTATCCTCACCACTTTGTTGCTCGCACCTCTGAACGCTTTGCACGGTGCTGAAATCCATGTCGGCATCAATGGAAGTGACGATGGCCCCGGCACCAGGAATCAGCCTTTCGCTACGCTCACGCGCGCTCGCGATGCGGTGCGTGAATTGAAAAGGCAGCGGATGACCGATGGGCCGATTGACGTGGTGATTCATGGTGGCACGTATTTCCTGCCGGAGACAATCTTGTTGTCGTCGGCAGATTCGGGAACGGAGAAGGCTCCAGTTATCTATCGGGCGGCTGACGGCGAACGCGTCGTCCTCAGCGGTGGGCGGCGGATCAAGGGGCCGTGGAAGAAACATGAAGGCGCGATCTGGAGTGCGGAGTTGCCGGGGTCGGATCACGATTGGAATTTTCGTCAGCTTTTCGTGAACGGGCGGCGGGAAATCCGCGCTCGGTTTCCAAACGTTGATGCAACGCCGCCGCATCTCTTCGGTGGCGGAGGAAAAAAGGATTCGATCACGGTCACGCCGGGGGCCATCAAGACGGCCTGGGGCACAGCGCGCGACGCGCAGGTTCATGTCGTTCCGGAATGGCGGTTCTTCAACCAGATTCAGACGATCGCCAGCGTGGACGCCGCACGGTCGCTCATCGGTCTTGGCCCTGAAGAACAGCACGCGCGCATCACGGACGGATCATGGTTTCACATCGAGGGCGTGCGCGAGGAATTGGATCAGGTGCGCGAGTGGTTTTTTGACGCGAATGCGCGGCGAGTTTTCTACTGGCCGGAAGACGGCCACGATCCCAACCAACTGGAAGTCGTCGCGCCACGGCTTAACCGAATCTTCCATTTTCGAGGCGATGTCAACGCAGGCACGCGCGTGGAACATGTGGTCCTGCGCGGGCTGGAGTTTCGTCACACGACTTACACCCTCGACCATATCGAGGCGCGGGTGAACACCGACGCAGCGGTGGTGCTGGAGAACGCTTCACATTGCCGAATCGAACAGTGCCGGTTCGAGAACATCGGCGGCTACGGTGTGTGGCTGCACCTGGACTCGTGCGAGAATTCGATCGATGGCAACACGATCACCGATGCCGGTGGCGGCGGCGTGCTGCTGACCTCTGCGCGCTTCAGTTACATGGACGATTCAAAGCTGTTCACGCCGGGCGCGGCAGCGGCGAAGGTCGCGCCGCTGCGGAATCAGATCACGCGGAATCACATTCACCACTGCGGAAGAATCCGTTACTATAACAGCGGCGTTCATCTCGACTCGCGGCCCGCCGAAACGGCGCTGGCCGCCGGCAATCGGATCGCGAACAACTTCATCCACGATATGCCGCGAAACGGCATCTTCGCGTTCCGCAATCAGGGCGGGAACATCATCGAATACAATCGCATCGAGAACATCATGCTCGCGACCGAGGACGGTGGCGGAATTCACTTCGCGACGATGAACCAGCTCGCCGCGCCGAATCGGATCGCCAACAACCTTGTCGCCGATGTCTGGGGCTGGCGGCAACTTCCCGGCGGCGGACGCGAACGCCATATCGCACGCGGCATCTACCTCGACTGGTTCACTGCCTCGACGCGCGTCGAGAATAACATCATCTTCAACACGCTTACCGGTGGACTGCAGTTCAACGCAGGCGACAACAACGAGTTCGTGAACAACATCATTGTCGGCGACACGACGCGCTGGAACACCAACTGGAAGGGCGCGAACGCGCGGGGAACGGTTGACGAGCGAAACCTTGTCGTGAAATCGAAGGACAGTCCCTCGCCGCTGCGCGATCCGTCGCGTGGCGATTTCACGCTCGCGAAGGACTACGCAAACTATCCCGGCGGATTTGCATGGATTGACGTGAGCCAGATGGGAACTGGCGGCACCGCGAGAAGCAACGCCACGCTTTCCATCATGGCACGCGAGGGCGACGTATTGAATTGGGATTCGCCGCAAGGCGTGGAAATCTGCGGCCCGTGGGAGAAAAAGACTGAGGCAGGAATGTGGGGCCTATACAACTTTAACTACCTGCTGGCGGAGCCGAAGACCGACGCCACATTGACATTCACGCTTCTGGTTCGTGAGGCAGGCCTTTACGCCGTCCGCCTGAATTTCCCGGCGCACGCCAAACGCGCCTCGAATGTTCGCGTCGTTGTGGAACACGCCGGCGGAACATCCATCGAACATGTAAACCAGCGCTCGTTTGGGTTTGGACCGCTTCTCGGCTCCTACGATTTCGTCCCCGGCAAACCGGCGCGTGTGACCATCAGCGCCGCGCAGGCCGACGGTCGCGTCGTCATCGAAGGAATCGGCTTTGCGCGAGCTTCTGATTCTTCAAAGCGTCAGGCTCCATCCGCAGGCGCAGACCGATCTGCTGATTTCCGGTGACCGGAGCCTTTCTCTGACTGGAACTGACGAATCAAATGAAGATGAAAAGAACACCCATCAGCCATATAGCACTGGCACCCATCGGCGCGTGCGTGTGCCACATCATGGCTGCGAGCTTAGTGTCAATGGGAAGAAACTGGCTTCCGGAATCAGTCTGTTAAGCCGGAACGTAATCTTCAAAATGACTGGTTTAATACTGTAGTGGCTGGGGCAGTAGAACCGAACAAATACCAAACATAAACCTGATAACGACACCAGCAGAATATGGCATCGTGCCCCATCGCTGATGCAAAGCCTGAAAAACTGGTTCGAATCCGGCTCGGATCTAACTCATTTACGCTTTCGGCGATGTAGCTGCCTTCTCCCCAAGTCTTATTAGCTCTCCTAACGGGGCTAACCTCCTGCAGTAGTTCTATTTTTCACCTGTCTGTATTAACGGGGAGTTCCAACCGATGTTTGCGCCAAAAACGGCGGCGCGAAGTGGGGAATTTGGGTTTCATTATGAGTTTTTTGCGGTTGTCCATTTCACGCGATGATTTCTTCGATGGGTTTACCGTGGTCTATTTCGAGGCGTTTGCGTCCGGGGATTTCGAGTTTGCGCGAATCGAGGCCGAGTTGATGAAGGATCGTGGCATGGATGTCGGTGACGTAGTGGCGATTTTCCGTGGCGTGGAATCCGATTTCATCGGTGGCGCCATGGACAACGCCGCGTTTTAATCCGCCGCCAGCCATCCAGACGCTAAAGCCAAAAATGTGATGGTCGCGTCCGTCGGAACCCTGCGAACCCGGTGTGCGGCCAAACTCGGTGGCGAAAACTACGAGCGTTTCGTCGAGGAGGCCACGACGTTCAAGGTCTTCCAGCAGAGCGCCGATAGGTTGATCTACGGCGAGCGCGTTTTTTTCGTGGTTGGCCTTGAGGCCGCTGTGCGCGTCCCATGCGCCGGCCCCGCCGCCGCCGTGCTGAATCTGAATAAAGCGAACGCCGCGTTCAACCAAGCGCCGCGAAGCCAGCAGTTGCATGGCGAATTCGCGGCAGTGCGGCTGGTCAATGCCGTAAAGCGCTTTGGTCTCCGCCGTCTCTTTTGAAAAATCTAAGACTTCAGGGATGGAGCGCTGCATACGAAAGGCCAGTTCATACGACGCGATGCGGGCAGCCATCGCGGGGTCTTGCGGATATTCGACGCCACGGAGCGCGTTGAGCTGTTGAATCAGGTCTTTGCCGAGGTTTTGCGCTTCTGCGGACAGGGGCCGTTCCGGCTTGCCGAAATCAAGCGGGTTGTCAGGGTCTATACGCAGCGGCACTGCATCGTGTGCGGGACCGAGATAATGCCCGTCTCGCTTGTTCCAGTATTCGCGCGTGCCCATGGAAATGAACTGCGGCAGGTTGTCGTTGAGGCTGCCAAGGCCGTAGTGCACCCAGGCGCCGAGCGTCGGGAACTCGCCGTCGAGCATGTTGCGCCCGGAGTGAAACTGCGTTTGCGCGCCGTGATTGCTGTCAGTCGTCCACATCGAGCGCACCACAGCCAGATTGTCCGCGTTACGAGCGATGTGCGGAAACCAATCGCTGATTTCGATGCCGCTCTGGCCGTGCTTTTGAAAGGCTGCTTGTAACGGATAAAGTGTGTTGCGCTGGTTGCCGTTGGCGTCGGGGACCACCAGCCGTTCGAGCGCGAGTTTCTTGGGGTCTTGCGTGTCCTTGAACGGCGTTTCCGCAATCGTCTTGCCCGCGTATTGGGTGAGCATGGGCTTGGGGTCGAAACTCTCCATATGACTGACCCCACCGTTCATAAAAAGCCAGATAACGTTTTTTGCTTTGGGCGCAAAATGGGGACGACCCGTCGGAGGCGTCCACACAGCACTGCTGGCGTGGGCGTCGCGCTGGAGCATGGCACCTAAGACAATTCCCATAAATCCCATGCCCATATCGGCGAGGAAGGTGCGGCGCGTGAGCGTATGGATTAGCGGGTTAGGAGGCGTTTTCATAAGCGTTTTGTTTTAGCGGAGCGTGACGAAGTCGTTGTGGTTGAGCAGCGCCCATACGAGATTGGCTCGCGCCTGTTCGGGAGTCGTGTCGGGAAGTTTGCGCCAGGCCTCCAAGGTTTTGACACAGGCAGCGGTTTCCGCTTCGGATGGTCGGGTGCCGAGCACGCCCAAAAACGCTTGGCGGACAAACCCGGCATCATCGTTGGGCGCCAGCGTTGCACCGAAACGCGCCGCGATGCGTTTGGCAGCATCGAGAACAAGGCGACTGTTGGAAAGTGCAAGCGCCTGCTGCGGCACAATGCTCTGATCGCGCCGGTAGCATTCTTTGACGCTGGCTTCGTCAAAAGTCGTGAGAAATAGGTTGCGCTCGTTGTTGGAATGAAAGAAATAAAGGCTGCGCCGCTTGGAGTCGGATTGATTAGCAAGTGGCACACTTGGCCCGCCCAGAGTGGGATCGAGTTCCTCAGCAAGCGCCAAAATACAATCCCGCACCGCTTGCGATTCGATACGCACGGATGCGCGTCGCCACCAGTGCCGGTTGTCGGGTTCTTTGGCCAGATTGGCTTGCCCGCCTGCGGCGGACGAACTCAGGCGATAGGTCGCCGATGTAACGATAAGCCGATGCAGGTGCTTCATGCTCCAACCGTTTTTAATCAACTCGGACGCCAACCAATCAATCAGTTCCGGGTTGGCCGGTTCCGGGTTCTTGCGGCCAAACTCAAACGTATCGGGAACCAGTGGCGTGCCCATGTGCCGCGACCAGAGATGATTGACGGCAACACGCGCCGTGAGGGGATTGCGAGGGTCTGTTATCCAGTCGGCCAGCGCGGCGCGGCGCCCGCTGCTTTGAGGCCCAAATTTAATGGCCGGGTCGTCGTTGTCTGACGACACAAAGCGCGTTGGACTCCACTTTGCGCCCTCAAAAGGCGTGAAAGCATCGGCATCGCTGACCGTTGCGGCAGCGGTGTTGCGGGCTTTGTCCAGCGCCTCGCGGGCGGTTTTTAGCTCCTTCTCACACGCGTCCTTTTGGTCTTTGGCAGCGCTGGACAAACGCAGCTCCGCATGGGTCATGGCGAGAAGAGCTTTGGCCACAACCACCTCACGCTCAACTTGAACAGCGGCTTTGACTTGCTCTCGCTGGTCATTGGCTCCGGCCCACTTCGCGCTCATCGCGGCGCTGCGTTTTTTCAAGCTCACGAGTTCAGCGTTAGCCACCGCCAGCGAGAGTTCGGCGAGGTTTACTTCGCCCTTTGCGGCGGAGACAGCAGCAGTGACAGCGGCGGCGAGGTCGGTGGTTTCAGTCTCGCGTTTTTGGGCTGATGCCAGTTTTTCCTTGGCGGTTGCAAGGCTGCTGGCGGCGCCTTCCACTTTTTGCCGAGCCGCCGCGAGTAAGGCATCAAGCACCCACGGGCGACGCTCAGGCTGCCAGGCTGCCAGAGGAAGCGAAACAGGTTGGATATCTAACGTCTTGAACGCAAATATCGCTGGAACACCCGGCGAGATGACCACCGATTTGTCGGGATTTCTCTCGTCGCCGCGCACGAAACGATAGGTCGGCGTGTCGAGCTGACCATCGAAGGCGCGCGGAATCCCATCGCGCGACAGGTCGCTCTCGCCGGCTACCATATCCATCCGCACCTGATACGGCTCAAAAAAAGCGCGCATCTTGTAGTAATCGGTCTGCGCAATAGGATCGTATTTATGGTCGTGGCATCGGGCGCAGTTCATCGTGATACCAAGAAAACCCTTGCTCACATGCTCAACCGTTTCCTCCATCCACTGATGACGATTGAAAAGGAACCAGTTTCTCGATAGGAATCCAGTGGCGCGGAGTTTCTGGAGATCGTTGGGATACAACTCGTCTGCGGCTAACATCTCTCGCACCATCTCATCGTAGGGCACGTCACTGTTGAGCGACTCCATAATCCAATCGCGCCAATGCCACATATGTTTCTGGCTGTTGCGCATTTGATCGCCAAGGCCCCACCAGTCGCTGTAACGCCAGATGTCCATCCAGTGCCGCGCCCAGCGCTCGCCGTGGCGCTTATCATCGAGCAGGCGCTTCACGACCTTGTCATACCAGTCGGGAGAAGTGTCGTTTTCAAACGCAGTGATGTCAGCGGGAGCTGGCGGCAAACCGATGAGATCGATGTAAAGCCGGCGCAACAACACGGAGCGCGGGGCTTGGGGCTGTGGGGTCAGGCCGCGTTCCTTGTGTTGCTTGGCCACGAAGGCATCAATGGGATTTCGCACCCATTGCGAATTTATCACCGGCACGGACGGGCGCAGTCGCGGACGAAAAGCCCAGTGTTCCTTCGGGTCGGTTTCAGCCTTCTCACCTGCCATCGCCGGTGCCCCGGCGGCAATCCATTCGCGCAGCAACGTCACCTGCTCCGCCGTCAGCGGCTCGCCTTCGTGCTGCGGCGGCATCCGTTCCGCAATATCCGGGTTGATTACTCGCTCGACAAGCAGGCTTTTTTCCGGCTTCCCTCGCTCAATTACCGCGCCGGACTGCCCGCCTTTGAGCATCAACTCGACGGTGTCCAGACGCAGCTTGCCCTTTTGCTTGAGCGCGCCGTGGCACGCGTAACACCGGTCATGAAGAAGCGGCTTGATGCTCTTGCCATAGTCCACCGCAGCGAGAAGCGGAGCTGTCACGGGGAGGAATACAAAAACAAAAGAAGCGACGGACAGTGTTTTCATGGGGGCACTCAATGATTGAACGCGAATTCGGTGGAGTTCAGCAGCGCCCAAAAAATGTCTTCGTAAATCTGCGGGTTTTTCACATCGGTGCCGATGAGTGCGCGCAGGTCGCGGCTTTCTTTATCGGTGGGGCGGCGGCAAAGCGCGCGGATGAAAAGCTCTTCGAGCACCGCTTCGGGCGCGGCCTGTTCATCAAGCAGCGCCTTGATTTTGCCGCCGGCGGCGAGGCGCGCGTTGACGGTGTCGCCCACGGAAAGGTGCAGCGTCTGCGAGATGGTCGGCGTGGATTTCGTTTCGTTGGCGCAGATGGTGCCGCGACTGGAACGGCCAAAAGTCTTGAAGAAATCCTCGCCGTAGTAAGGGCCTTCGGTGTCGCCGCTGTTGCGCGGGTAATAGTCAATGGCGCGCGTGCCTTCGGGGAAGCCGCTAAAGTTCCGGCTGACACCGGTGACGGCCACGATGGTGTCGCTGAACACATCGGCACGCAGGTGGCGCAAATACGAACGCGAGAATTGGCGCGCGTCGCGTTTGTTGGTTTCGTTGGGCCGCGAACTCAATTGATAAGTGCGCGAAGTGCAGATGTCGCGCACCAGCGAATGCAAATCAAAGTGCGACTGCACCAGATGTTTTGAAAGCGCATCCAGCAGCGGCTCGTTGGCGGGCGGGTTGGTCACACGCACATCATCCACGGGATGAATAATGCCACGCCCCATCATCTGTGCCCAAATGCGGTTGGCGAGGTTGCGGCTAAACAAAGCGTTGTCGGGCGAGGTCAGCCACGAAGCCAACGCGCGGCGCGGGTCGCCCTCGGCTTTGACCGCTTCGATGGCGCCCAGCACTTTGGCGCGCACCGGGCGGTCGTCGCGCAGGTGCGTGGCGAACGGCGCCGCAGGGTCGAAAAAGATGCGGGTTTCGCGCGGCTCCACACCGGGTTTGCGTTTGACTCCGGTGAAAAAACTGGCGAACCCATAGTAATCGTCCATGTTCCAGCGGTCGAAGGGATGGTCGTGGCACTCGGCGCACTGAAGCTGCACACCGAGGAAGGACTGAGAAAAATCCGACGCGAACGCTTTGGGCGTTAGCCTTGGGCTGTGCACCATCATGGTGTAGAGATTGGCCGGGCCGTTGGTGAGATTGCTGCCCGAAGCCGTCACCATTTCGGAGACAAACTCGTTGAGAGGGCGGCGCATTCGCATCTGGCGCCTGATCCATTCATAGAAGGCGTCGGCGGCTTTGACGTGCGTGGCATCGGGCGCGTAGTTGCCGCCCATCACGCGCAGTTGTTCGGCCCAAAGCGTTGTCCACAGGTCGGCAAAGGCATCGTTGTTGAGCAGCTCGTCTATTTTCAGGTTGCGCTTGTCGGCGCGGCCATCGGAGAGGAAAGCGCGGTATTCTTCGGGCGAAGGCGGATGCCCGTTGAGGTCGAGCGTGACGCGCCGCAAAAACGTTTCGTCGTCGCACAACTCCGAAGGCGCGATGTGGAGTTTTTGGAGGCGGTCGAAGACATTTTCATCAATGTAGTTGAACGGTTTGGGGTTGGGCCAGACGAAGTTATCGCCGCGCGGCAGCACGATGACGCTGGCACCCGAAGAAAAACGGTTAAAACGCGCAAAAACATCGGTGTCGCCGGGGCCGCCAGTGGTGATGTGGCCGTTTTCGTCAATGGCGGCGACGCTGACATTGTTGGAATTAAAGCGCGCCAGTGACGTGACATCACGTTTGGTGCCGTCACTGATGAGGGCTATCACGCGCAACGCGTCCCTGCCTTCTCCGCCATCAAAAACGAAGCGGTCTTTGAGCAGTTCGATGCCCACGGTGTCGGGCACGCCGACGGCATCGTCGGGCGCTCCGGCGGCAATCCAGCGCCGCAGAATATCGTAGTATTCGCTTTTGTCGTCAAACAACTTGCCGCCGGTGTGCGCCACGGCGCCGATGGCTTTGCGTAGCAGCAGACTTTGCTCTGGCACGGCGGTGTTTACGCGACGCTCCGGCATATCGTTGACGATGCGATAGTAATCGCCCACCGGGTCGTAGCCAAACAGCGACAGCATGAAACCGTCTTTGCCGCGCGCAGCACCGTGACAACTGCCCGCATTGCAGCCCGAACGGAAAAACACCGGCATCACATCTCCGCGAAAACTCGGCACCGCCGCAGCGCGGTCAGCGGCGTGTGCCGCAGGCGCAACGGCAAAACCAAGCAGCATCAACGCGAAGCGACGCGGGAAGGGCAGACGGATTTTGGGGAGGTGATTCATGGAGACCTTGCTCACTGCCTTGGGACTACCTTGGGTCAATGCGTAGCGCGCCTTTGCCGGTGCGCTGGACGATTTCCTGATTGCCGACGCGAACGGCCACGGCGCAGCCGAGTTCGCCGGTGCGACCCAGCAGCGCGTCGTCGGTGGCTTCGATTTCAAAAGCAATTTCTTTGGTGTCCTGCGTGAGAACCGGCAGCGGCTCGATGACTTTTAATCCTGTGGGCAGTCCCAGCAGCCTCACCGTTGCATCGCCGGGCATGGCGCCGTTGTGCTGCACGCTCCACACGAATTTTTTGCGTTCGCCGCGCCGTATGCTTTCCAGCGTGCTGGACAATTCCACGAAGGGCACCGCCACCGTGAGGCCAATGGTTTCGGATGCAAGCGAAAACACACCGGAGTTGTTGGCGGTTTCGTCGCGGGTGTCGTCCTGCCCCACCACCGCCAGAGGCCAGGTGCCCAGCCGCGCGTTGGGGCCAGCCGAAAGGTGCAGTTCGCCTTCGCTTTGCCCGGCAGGCACCACCACAGGCCCGCCTTTGTCCACGCCTTCGGGCAGCCAGTTCACCTGAAACGACACTGGCCCTTCGAACCCGGCGCGGCGGGTGATTTTCACTGGAATAACCGCTTCGCCGCCGCGCACCAGCGGCGTGGCGGGCGGAGCCAACTCAATAACAAACGGCAACGGGTCGGTAACGGCTAAAATAAAGCGATCGAGCCGCACCGTGCGCCAGGCGTCGCCGCCGGAGTGATTGATAAAAGGCACGTTTTGCTGGCAGAAGCTCTCGATTTTTTTCGTGGCGTCAGTGGGACGGGCTTCCAGCGTAATCACGGCGCTGCACGGCGCTGCATTGGCATCAGCGACGAACTGCACCGGCCAACTGCTGGCCCCGGACGGAACGCGGTTGGCCACGAGGCGCACGCCCTGGGGCAGGCCGCTCGCGACAAGTTCCATCTCGCCCTTGAACTGGCTGCCCTGACCGGAGGCGAGGTTCACCGTCACGGTATGGCTGGCGCCCTGATGCACGGCAAGCGCGGTGGTGCGCGGCGTTTCCACCCAGTCGAAGCCGGTGCTGGCGAGATACGTAAAAACGCTGTCGCCCGGCGTGGCGGCTTCGACACGATAAACGCCCAGAGGCGAGCCGTTGCCGCTGGAATCGCTCACTTCCAGCACATAGTCGCCATCGGCAGGACAGTCCCACACCACCGAAGGGTCGAGAATCTCTTTGAGGCCGCCGCGACTGCGAAACGAGGTGCCAAAAATATCGTGGTCTTGCGGCGTGGCGTCTTCGGCTTCCAACACCACCGCGTCGGTTTTGCCGTCGGCGCCAACGGCGCGCAGCACTATTTTGGCGTCTATCGGGGAACCTAAGGTGGCAGCGAAGGCGCGAAATTGCAGGTGATCGCCTTTTTTGGCGCTAAAGCGAAACTTGTCCACTTCGTCAGGCGCGGCGATGATGCCGTTGAGCGCGGCGGGAAGCTGCACCGCCTGCGCCTCGCCCTGACGGGGGTTTTCCAGCACGTTGGGATAGAGCGACGAGCGCAACGGCACCGCCGAGGGCGCATCTCCATAATAACCAAAATCTCCGGTGGTCGCGGGAACCTTGACCGTTTCCGAAAAATCTCCGAGCGCATCGCCTATCAGGCGGATTTTTTCGTCGTGCCCCGCCTGACCTCCGGCGGGATATGCCACCAATGGCCGGCGAAAGTTGCCGATATGCGCCACGTAGGCCGTGTCGCCGGGCGTAAAAACCGAGCGTTTTATTTCGACGTAGGCTACGCCGTCGCGCGGCAGTTTCACCGACAACACGGGGTCTTGCAGGTGCAGCGCGTTGTCGTCGTTGTGCGCCAGTTCGCGGCCATTTTCGTCCAAAATACGCACCGCCAAATCAAACTCCGAATCGCCAAAATGCGTGTCGCTGATGCGCGCCGAATCCACTTCGACCGACAGGCGCTGCCCTGCGACTGCGGGCACGCGATAAACATCGGCCTCGCCTCGCCCTCCCGGCCCCAGACGCCCGCGCACGCTGACGTTGGGCGCAATCGGCGTGGCTTTATCAATGGTGTCGTTGTCGTAGTAGCCTTTTTCGTTTTCATCAACCAGGGGAAACGGCGTGACGTGAAACGTGCCGATGTTGGAAAGCTCCGTGGCGGTGCGCACGCGAAACGTATGCTCGCCCAGCGGGCAATCGGGCGCAATTTCGAACTTGCAGCGCATCTGTTCCTGTATAAACCAGCCGTGCGCCAGCCCGACGCGGTTTTGCAGGTTCGGCAGAGGTTCGATGCTCACCGCGCGGATGCCCGGCCCGAAGAAAATCACCTCGCGCGGGTCGCGCACAAACGCGCCCTGCACTGTGACTTCCACCGTGGTGCCGCGCTGTCCCTCGCGCGGCAGCACGCGTTCGACGAGATAAGACGGCTGGCCCGCGACTGCGGGCCAAGGCCGAAACCCGGCGGCGCACGCCAGCGCGATGACGGCAAACAAACGTTTCATGGTGAGGCCAAATCGGTCAGGCCAGCAAGCCGGGCACGGTTTTGCCCTTGATAATTTCGATGGGCCGCGTGCCAAACGCCAGCAGGCGCTTGTCGGCGTCGATACCCAGTTGATGATAGATGGTGTGCATCAGATGCTCCAGCGGCAGCGCGTCGCGCGCCGGTTCGGCGCCTGTGGTGTCGCTGGCGCCGTAGCTCTGTCCGCGCGAGAAGCCGCCGCCCGCAATCAGCATCGAATAGCAGCGCGCCCAGTGGTCGCGCCCGGCGTCTTTGTTGACCTTCGGCGTGCGGCCAAACTCGGTGGTCACCCATACGATGGTGGTATCCAGCAAACCGCGCTGGTCGAGGTCGGAGATGAGTCCCGCGATACCGTAATCCAGCGCGGGCATCTGGTCGAGACATGAACGCTTGGCATCGACGTGACAGTCCCACGCGCCGTAGTTCACCGTCACAAAACGCACGCCCGATTCCACCAGACGCCGCGCCACGATGAGCTTTTCGGCCAGTCCCTTCGGGTGAAATTTGTTATCCGGCCCTTTCAAGCCCACCACGTCGCTGCCATAAAGCTTGCGCGTGGCGTCAGTCTCGCCCTCCAGCGTGAAGGCGGCCTGGGCTTTGGGCGAAGTCAGCAGCGTATACGCTTGCTTGTAGAAATCGTCCATGGTGCCGAGGGTTTCAGGGTCGGACTCCAGTTCGCGGATGCGGTTTTCCACGATTTGCCGTGCCGTCTGGCGGCGGTCGAATCGCTCCATCGAAACATTGCCGGGAATCGAAAAATCCCGCACTTTGTAATTGCTGTCGCCAGGGTCGGAGTTGAGTTCAAACGGCGCGTAGCTGCTGCTAAGGAAACCCGTTCCGCCCGCGAAGGCGTTTTTGTTGGGAATCGCCACGTAGGGCGGCAATTCACCGCGCCGCCCCAGATCGTGGGAGATAATCGACCCCATTTGCGGGTAGTCGATGACCGAAGACGGCGTGTAACCTGTGAACAAGTGATAGGTGGCCAACCCGTGGTCGGGAATTTTGCCGACCATACTGCGCAGCACCGTGACTTTGTCGGCGATTTTGGCGGTTTGCGGAAAATTCTCGCTAAACGCCTCGCCGGTGCGGGATTTGATGACCCCAAACCCACCGCGAATCTCGACCGGCGCTTCGGGTTTGGGGTCGAACGATTCCTGCTGCTGCATCCCGCCGCCCAGATGGATCTGAATCACGCTGAGCGCCTTGACATCGAGTTTTTTGCCCTTGTCCACCGACGCGGTTTCCTGCGCTGCCTGCGCCTGAAGGCGAAACAAATCGCCCATCGACAAGCCTAACGCGCCAAAAACCCCGGCTCGAATCATCTGGCGGCGCGACAGCGAACGAAAGCCCGCACAGCCCTGGTGGTTGGCATCGGATTCGGCAGCTTGTTTTTCAGAGTTCCTACGAAGTGACATAAAAAGCCTTTGGTCGGCACCTTTATTTGGTGCCGTCAGCGTTCCAGAAGCGCACGCTGCCGGTAGTATCGCCGCCTATGACGGTTTTGGCATCGAACGAAATCGCAGCACAAAGCGGCTGGCTTTCGGGCAGGGCAAAAGCCCTCCGTTCGTTGCCGTTGGCGTCCCACAGTCTGATGGTGTGATCGCGCCCGGCAGTGGTAAGATTGCCGCTTTGGTCGAAGCGCGCGGAGAGCACGCCATTGGGAATCTTGCCGTAAACCCCGGAAGGCCGTGCCGGAGGATGCGCGTTGGGTTTCATCACGGCGGGGAAGCCGTCCACCGTGCTCCACCAGATAATCAAGCCATCCTCGCCCACCGAAGCCAGCATTTTCGAGTCCGAGCGCCAGTCCAACGCACGCACGCTGGCTTTGTGCTCGGAAAGGGCCAGCAACACGCGCCCGCTTTTGGCTTCCCACAGGTGAATGGCGCCCGCGCGGTCGGCGGTGGCGAGTTTTTCGCCGCTGGGACTAAACGCCACAGCGGTGATCCAGTCGGTGTGTTTTTCTATCTTATATTGCAGCTTGCCGTCGGTCGTGGAATAAACCTTCACCAACCTACCCGAACCGCCGAGTGCTACCAGTTTCTGGTCGGGGCTGAGGTCGGCGGCCAGCACGCTGTCGGCTTCGTCGCCTATAACCGCCAGACGCTTGCCGGTTTTCACGTCAAACAGCACTACTTTGCCGGATTCGACAGGACGCCCGCCGCCCACCAGCAGCACCGCGCCGTCGCGGCTAAAACGTATGACCTGCGGCACGCCTTCGGGGAAAGCCAGTCGCCCAACTTCGGCCTGCGACTGGGTGTTGATGAGGCGCACATGTTCTTGCCCGGCCACCGCCGCCAGCGGCGCCCACGGGCTGGCATCCATCGCCAGAACCGCCAGAGGCCGCAGCGTTGGCGGCGTTTTTACTTCGGCAAGATTCTCCGGCATCGCGGGCGCCACTGGCTTGCCACCGATTTCAACCACCGGCTTGAAGCTGGTGTCGCTTTGATTTACCAGCGAAGCGCCGCCCGCTGTTTCGCGCAACCCGCCGTCAATCCATTTTTGAATCAACGCGATTTGCTCTTTGGGCAGCGGCGGCTTTTTTGGCGGCATACGCGCGTCGTCGTCCGGGTCGGTGATGGCCTTAAAGAGCAGGCTTTGGCTGGAACGTCCGGCTACCACGACCTTGTCGCCGCCGCCCTTGAGCACCGCCGCATAGGAACTGAGGTTGAGGTTGGCTTTTTGCACCGCATCGCCATGACAGGTGACGCATTGCTGGCGAAAGATAGGCTTGATTTGCTCATCGAAAGATACGGTGTCTTTGTCGTCGGCCCTCGCTGCGACGGCGAGGAACAGCAGCGAAAAAACGGACACCAGCGCACGCAAAAACTTCATGGGCATTTTCGTCCTGTCTACACACACTCACTCATATCCACTGTTCCATGCCAGCAAGCGGGCCAGTAGAGTTCACCCAATAAGGTGGACAGTGGAAAAAGTGGAACTGAACCGTCAAACCATCCGAGCAAATAGTTTAATCGGGAAGTTCAATAGCAAAGCCTACCGTTTGGTGACTACCTGTGGCAGCAATTTGGACATCACACAAATCTTCATGATGCACTCAATAGCCAGGCTTTCCAACAACAGGATCATGGCACCGAGGCACCGACCGCGTAACATAAGATGTTCGTTTGGGCGCATATTACAAACTCACCTTACGCAGAACAACGTTTCGAGTCAAAGCGACCAAAGAAGCGTTGTCATTCTGAGCGCAGTCGAAGAATCTTTTATGCGACGCTGCCACGACAAGATTCTTCGACTGACCTGCCTAGAGGGCACCCGCGTTCGTGCCTCACTGCGCTCCGCTCAGAATGACAAACTCTTTTGCTTTTGCGCCCCGCAAAGCTTCTTCTGCGTAAGGTGAGTTACAAAGTTTCATGCCATGAGTGAGGCAATTACATCTCCATGCACGTCGGTGAGGCGTCGCTGAATGCCGTTGTGATAGAAGGTGATTTTTTCGTGGTCGAGGCCAAGTAGGCGCAGCGCGGTGGCATGAAGATCGTAGCAGTAGGCCGGGTTTTCTTCGGCCTTGAATCCCAGTTCGTCGGTGGTGCCGTAAGCTGTGCCGCCTTTAATGCCGCCGCCCGCCATCCACGCTGTAAACGCACCGGGATTGTGATCGCGGCCCTTGCCACCCTGCGACGCCGGCTGACGACCGAACTCAGTGGTGCAAATTATCAGCGTGCTGTCCAATAAACCCCGCGCTTTGAGGTCGGTGAGCAGCGCCGCAGCGCCGCCGTCGAGAATCGGCCCCCAGTAGCCGTGATCGCGCACCAAATCTTCGTGCGAATCCCAGTTTGGCCGAATTTTTTTGCTGCTGGTGTTTTCGGCGCCGCAATAAATCTGCACGAAACGCACACCGCGCTCCACAAGGCGCCGCGCCAGCAAACATTGCCGCCCGAAGGGGCCGACATCTGCGTGTTCAAGCTGATAAAGCTGTTTCGTCGCCTCGCTTTCTCCCTTGAGGTCAGTCGCGTCAGGCGCGCTTAGTTGCAATCGCGCCGCCAGTTCATAAGCCGCGATGCGCGCTTCCAGTTCGGAGTTGCCGGGCCGCGCGGCGGCGTGATTGCTGTTGAGTGTTCGCAAAAAGTCGCGCTCTGCGCGTTCGTCGGCATCGCTCTGCGCGAAATCTTTGGGCGGAAACAAATCGGCGATGGGCGAACGCGCGGCGTCGGTTTCCATCGTGGTGCCCTGATAAACAGCAGGCAAAAACCCGGCGCCCCAGTTAATAACCCCACCGGGCGGCAAACCGCGCGGATCGGGCAGCACTACGAAGGCGGGCAGGTTGTCGCTGAGACTGCCCAGCCCGTAAGTCACCCACGCGCCCATGCTGGGAAAACCCGGCAAAATGAAGCCGCTGTTGGCCATGAACATCGCCGGGCCGTGCAACGCCGATTTGCTCTGCATCGAATGCAAAAACGCGATGTCGTCCACGCAGAGCGCGAGTTTCGGGAACAAATCGCTCATCCACCGACCGCACTGGCCATATTGCTTAAACGGCCAGTAACTTCCCTGACAGTTGCCCGGTTTGGATGCGAAAAATATGACTTTGCCGTCAGCGTCGAACGGTTGCCCGGTGCGTTTGGCGAGTTCAGGCTTGTAATCCCACGAATCAATGTGGCTGAGGCCGCCAGGACAGAAAATCTGAATCACCGCTTTGGCTTTGGCCGGAAGCAGCGGCGTTTTGGCCGCCAGAGGATTGCGCGCAGCGGTTTCCCGCGCTGCTTCCGCAGCGGCAGCTCTGGCGCTTTCTTCGCCGAGTAGAGCTGCCAGTGCCACGCCACCCAGACCGCCGCCGAGTTGCCAGAGAAAATCGCGACGCGAAACCGCGCCTTCGCGTCGTCGGCAGGGAAAAGCATCTTGATTCATGGTGATAACATTTGACCACGCTACGCAGTGCATAAGGCGCGAAAGCCAGACGGAATCTATAAACTGAATTTATGCCCTATGTGCTCATTATTCATGAAGTCGCAGATTATGCCGTTTGGAAAAAAGTCTTCGACGGCGCCGCCGGAATTCGTCATGAGGCGGGCGAACGCTCCTATCAAGTGCTGAAATTTCAAGGCGACCCCAACAAAATTGTGCATTTTTCGGCGTGGACTTCGCTGGAAGCCGCGCGCCGCTTTTTCGAATCGCCCGAACTGGTGTGCATCCGCGCCCAAGCGGGCGTTAAGGCGCCGGAGTTTATTTATCTGGAACAGCTCGAAGCGGGCACACTTTAAAACCTTTGGTGAACTATGATTCCTGCTGAAACTGAGCGACTCTGGGCCGACTACCTTGCTACGGAGCAGGTGCGTATCCGACAGCACTCCACAGAAGCGTTGGAGAGCTTCATTAACGCGCTGTTACTACTTCCTGCCGAAGTCTGGCAGCCGTGGGCACAGCAATTTGCACAGCGTGTCGTAGATAAGCAAGAAGACACGCCGATCCGCTTTCCATTATTCCGTGCAGTTATCTTTCCGGCGTTACTCACGGGGATGGAAAATGCCGTTCCGGGTTCTGCTCGCTGCCTGGCGGGTTTGGCACAGTTGCTTTACAAGTCCCCAGCTTGTCTGGAACAGTTGCCAGAGAATCAGCGCACCGAATATGGTCTGCTGTTACGCGCCACCCATGACGATCCCAACGATACGAGTGCAAAGAGGCGCCTTCTGATTTTAATGCGCTCCCGGTTCGATTATGCTCTGCACGAACTTCCATGCGGCGTGCTTTACGGGCATAACGGTGCGACAATAGGACAATGCGACGAACTTTTGGAAGAGCTTGCCGATTACGAGAAGCTTGCGGGCGATTTTGGTTTAGAGACAGAGGATCAAGAGCTGATCGCTGAAGCACTCTTTCATATTCCGGCATATCGGCGTTACTTGTCGGAGCGCGCACTCCACACCAATTACGAGGCGTTTTTGTCCGGCTATGAATCCACCTGACTAAGACCGCTGGTTCCTCGGAATATTCACTGCGCTTGAAATGCCCCTATCCATAATTATTGCGTGATTTTGCCTCGCAAAACGCATCTCAATCCACATAAACGAACTCGTTCGCGTTGAGCAGCATACGGCACAATGCGAATAGGCTTTGGGCGCGCACCAGTTTGGAAGCGGCGCCCCGTTCGACGGCGCCGGGCGCTCGTTGCAGAGTAAGCGCGAAGGCGCGGTTGACCTGCGCGGTTTCGTCGGTGCCGACATCGGCTGCGATGCGGGCGGCGAGGTAGCGCGCTTGTTTGAGCATGAATTCGTTGTTGGACAGCGTCAGGGCTTGCAGCGAGGTCGTGGTATTACTACGCACCGGCGTGAAGTTGGCCGGATTCGGGCTGTCGAGCGTGCTCATAAACTGGTGCGGCGTGGTGCGCACCACGAAGCGGTAAATGCTGCGGCGCCACAGGGCGGGCGCATCGGGCGTGATGTAGGAATAAACCGGCGCGTATTCTTCCTTGTAATCGAAATCGCGGTAGCCGGGGCCACCCATCGCAAGGTTTAATTTTCCACTGGTTTGCAGCACGGCATCGCGCAGCGATTCGGCGTCGAGGCGGCGCGAGTTCTGGCGCCACAATAAACGGTTGCCGGCGTCGATTTGCGTGGCTTTTTCGTTTTGAACGGCGGAAGATTGCTTGTAGGTTTCGCTGCTGCAAATCAAACGATGCAGCGCTTTTTGCGACCAGTCGCGCGCCAGAAATTCTCCGGCCAAATAATCAAGCAGTTCAGGATGCGAAGGCTTATCGCCGCCGCGCCCGAAGTCGCTGGGCGTGGTGACGAGGCCCTGTCCGAAATGATGATGCCAGAGGCGGTTGACTAAAACGCGCGGCGTCAGAGGGTTGTGCGAGTCGCAAATCCAGTTCGCCAGAGCAATGCGACGCGCACCTTCGGCAAGCTCATTAGTGCCGAAATCGGCGGGCAGTGCGGCTACCCACGAAAGCGTGCCCGGCGTCACGTCGTCGCCCGGCGTTTCGGGGTCGCCGCGTTTGAGTATTTTGACGGCAGGCGCCGTTTCGCTGGCGACGGCATAGACTTTTTCGGGTGCAGACAGGTTTTTGAGGTCGTTTTCCAGTTTGTCGCGCAGGGTTTCGAGGCGCGCGAGTTCGGCTTTGTCGGCGTCGGCAAGAGTTGGCTGCGCGAGCAGGATTTTGGCGTCGGTGAAGCAAATCTGATCCATGCCAATGCCGTTGCCGCCGTCGGTGGCCATCAGCGTGAGAAACCGCGAGGCGGCAGGCAAAGCGATTTCAAAAGGAAACAGGCCATCGTCGCGGCCAATTTTGTCGCGCGAGGTTTTGAGTTCGCCGTCCACGAAAACGCGAAAATCGGCGCCGTTTTTGGGCGTTTGGCCGAAATATCCGGCGCCAGCGACGAATTTTAGCTCCGGCGGCACGCCGGCTTTGCGTAGTTCCGCAAGATCGAAGGTAATCGCGGCGTTGGCGTGCAGTCCCAGCAGCGTGTGGCCGGTGGCGAAGTCGGTTTCGCCGAGTTTGGTGGAAAACTGGTCGTTGACCGCGCCGTTGCGAACCGCGTCCCACGCCTGCCCGGAAGTTTTGGGCACGCCCGTGACGGTGATTCCTGTCGAAGAAATCGGCACCGGCGTTTTGCCGTCCTCGCCCCCGTCGGGAATCACCACGCCGTCCACGAAACGCTGGGTCGCGCGTGCGAACTGATTGGTTTTGGCGCCCTCCAAATAGCCGCGTTTGTCGCTTTGCGCCTTCCCGCTGCTCTGGTCAACACCAGCGCCGATTTTGCCGCTGCCGCGCCCGTCGCCACCGCCCACGATGTCGGCCAGGTCGTAACCGTCGCCGCGCAGGCGCGCGATGGTGGTGCGCGTAGTTTGCAGACTGGTTTCCAGTTCCTGGCGCGTTGCGGCGAGGCGCGCCACTTCGACCGGTGAGATGTCGCGGTCGGCGCGCTTTAGTCCGGCGAAAACCGACCACAGGCTGTAATATTCGCGCTGCGAAATGGGGTCGAGTTTGTGATCGTGGCAGCGGGCGCAGTTGACCGTCATGCCGACGGTGGAAGTCATCACCTGCGTCACCATATCGTCCAAGTCGCCGGCGCGGGCGGCGCGTTTCAACGTCGGGCTTTGGGTTTCCACTTGTCCCACGAAATCCCACGGCCCGGCGGCCAAAAAGCCGGTAGCAATAACAGCTTCACGGTCATTGGGCGCGATTACATCACCAGCGATTTGTTCGCGCACGAAGCGATCATACGGTTTGTCATCGTTGAGCGACTTGATGACGTAGTCGCGATAACGCCACGCGTTGGGGCGCAATTGGTCGCGCTCGAAGCCGTGCGTGTCGGCATAGTGCGCGATGTCCAGCCAGTGCCGCGCCCAGCGCTCGCCATAATGCGGCGAGACGAGAAATTCGTCCACGAGCTTTTCGTAGGCGTCCGGCGCCGTGTCGCGCACGAACTGCTCCATGCGTTCGGGCGTGGGCGGCAGACCGAGCAAATCGAAGCTGAGACGGCGAATCAGCGTGCGGCGGTCGGCGCGGGACGCCGGTTGCAGGTTATTTTGGGCAAGTCGCGCGAAGATGAAGCGGTCAATGGGATTTTTCGCCCAAGCCGTCGGCAACTTTGGCGGCGAAGGCAGTGGCGTGGCCTTGACAGGTTGCACCGACCACCATGCGGCATCGGCGCGCGGCTTGGTGTCGGCGTTGCGCGGCGCGGGAGCGCCCATTTTGACCCATGTCACCAGCGTTTCGATGTCCGCATCCGGCAGTTTGCGGCCCGGCGGCATCGTCAGAGCCGCATCGTGGAATTGAACAGCGCGAATCAGAGCCGATTTTTCGGGCTGGCCGGGCAGCACTACAGCTTCGCCCGAAGCGCCGCCTTTTTCCCAGCCGTCCGGCGTATCGAGGCGCAATCCGCCTTTGATTTTGGCCGACTGTGCGCTGTGGCAGCTATAGCATTGCGCCGACAGTAGAGGCCGCACTTTTTGCTCGTAGAACGCCAACCCGGCGGGCGTGGGGGCTTCGGCGGCGCGCACAGAGGGCGCCAAAACCATCAGCGTGCCGATAATTGCCGGCAAGAGCGCACTGGTTTTCATAGGATAGAGTGCTTAGACAGCTTTCCAACGCTGGTCGTGTTTCAGAAATGATGCTGTTTTGAATTGAGTGCATGGATGTAGAGTTTTATGACGGCCTGATGCATTTCGAGCGATTTGAAAAAGCAAATGGTTTTGCGCTGCAATCGCTTGATATTAGTGCGGAAGTTGAGGTTTTTGCGCTCAATGTTTTGCGTGCCCTCTTTGCCAATATGATGACGTTTGGGATCAAGGGTTTTACCATAGCTTTGCCAATTGCCGGTGGCGAAGTGTCGCACGTCAGCCGTTGAGTGTCATCGGCACAATCAATTCTCAATACAACGGGTTGCAAGCGCGGTAGGTGTAGTCCAGACAAAACAGGAACTGCCTGCCGCATTCTTTGCAGCGAGAGCGTTGCTTGCCGTGGCGGGTTTTGCCATTCTTTTTGATGTGGCTTTGACCATACCTCGGACAGGCGATTTCTTTGCTCTTCACACCCCAAAGGGAGCCTGTTTGAGGTTCTATGCTCCCTCAACATCATTTCTGGAACACGACCGGAAAGATCATGTTCTTCATCAACTGCTTTGAAAGAGCGTATTTGACAATTTTGCGAAAACCGCTTGCTCAAAACAGAACCCCGGCGCGCCTCGATTGTCCGTTTATGCGATGTTCGATTCCACCTTTAAACAAAAACTTTTCCGAAGCAGCGCCATAAACACTTTAGCAACGCTGGCGTTTGTTTCGATGGCCCGTGCCGCCGATGCGCCACCTGTAAAAATTGCGCCCGAACAAGCGGAGTTTTTTGAAACGAAAATCCGCCCGCTTTTGGCCGAAAAATGCTATTCGTGCCACGGCGAACAAAAGCAAAAAGCCAAGCTGCGCCTCGATTCCAAGGCGGCGATAACCAAAGGCTCGGAGTTTGGCCCGGTAATTGTGGATAACGATCCGACCAAAAGTTCCCTCATTAAAACGGTGCATTACGACGGCGAAATCAAAATGCCGCCGGCGGGAAAACTCAAAGACGAAGAAATCAAAGCGCTCGAAGCGTGGGTTAAAATGGGCGCGCCGTGGCCCGGCGATGCGACTGTAGCCGTTAATGGGGACGAAATTAGCGACGAAAAACGCAAATTCTGGTCATTTCAGCCGGTTCGCAATTTCGCGCCGCCCAAAGTTAAAAACGGTGGCTGGACTGCCAACGAAGTTGATAATTTCATCTTAGCCAAGCTCGAAGCGCGCGGCCTTGCGCCCAATAAACCGGCTGCTAAAACAACCCTTATTCGCCGCGCCACTTTCGATTTACACGGCTTGCCGCCCTCGCCGCAGGAAGTGCAGGATTTCGTAAATGATAAAGCGCCAAATGCTTACGAAAAAGTCGTTGACCGCCTTTTGGCAAGCCCGCGCTATGGCGAAAAATGGGGCCGTCACTGGCTGGATGTGGCGCGCTATGCCGACACCAAAGGCTATGTTTTCAACGAAGACCGCGCTTATCCGAACGCTTTTCGCTACCGCGATTGGGTCATTAAAGCCTTCAACGACGATTTGCCTTACGACCAATTTATCACGCTGCAATTAGCCGCTGACCGTGTGAATTTGCCCGATGAAAAACGCGGCGATTTGGCGGCGCTGGGCTTTTTGCGCGTCGGGCGGCGCTTTTTAAATGCGCAGCCGGATATTATTGATGACCGCATTGATACAACCATGCGCGGCTTTCAGGGCTTGAGCGTTTCTTGCGCGCGTTGTCACGATCACAAATTCGACCCGATTCCGACCAAAGATTATTATTCGCTGTATGGCATTTTTGCCAGCAGCAACGAGCCACCCGACAGGCCGATTTCGCCCAAAGCGATTGCCGACCCGTGGCAGGCGCACGACGATAATGTTCGTAATACGGAAAATGAAAAGAATAATCTTGTGCGTGAGCAGGTAAAACTGCTGCGCGAACGCTTGAAAAAAGCAGAAGCGTTGCCGGAGGACGTCAAAAAGACGTTAGGCGAGTTCCGCGAAGATGGAATGCCGGACGAGAGGCAATTGAATATAGTGATGGTTTCCTTTGGCGAGGCCGAACGCGAGAAATTGAAAACTCTGCGTGCTTCGCTCGAAAGCCTGAAAAAATCGTATCCACCCGCGCCTGATAGGGCGATGACGATGGAAGACAAAGACAAACCTGTGGAGCAGCACATTTTCAAGCGCGGCAATCAGGGAAATCAGGGCGATCCGGCGCCACGCCGCTTTTTGGCTGTGTTATCGCCGCCGCAACGCAATGAATGGAAAGAAGGCAGCGGGCGCTTGGAACTGGCGCAGGCGATTGCCTCGAAAGAGAATCCGCTCACGGCGCGCGTCATGGTCAATCGCATTTGGACGCATCATTTTGGCGCCGGCTTGGTGCGCACGCCCAGCGATTTCGGCACGCGCGGCGAAGCGCCGTCGCACCCCGAACTGCTGGATTATCTGGCGCGGCGTTTTATGAATGATGGCTGGAGCCAGAAAAAACTGCACAAGCTACTTTTGATGTCGGCGACTTATCAGCAAGACAGCAGTTTCGACGCGAAAGATTTCGCCGCCGACCCAGAAAATATGCTGCTCTGGCGCATGAATCGCCGCCGCTTAGAACTGGAAGATTTGCGCGATAGCCTTTTGGCTTCTTCAGGAAAACTCGATGCCCAAATTGGCGGCCCATCTGTAGATTTGTGGAGCGCGCCTTTTACAGCGCGCCGCGCGGTTTACGGCCAGATTGAGCGGCAAAACCTGCCGGGCATCTTCAAAACCTTCGATTTCGCCACGCCCGATGCCAGCAGCCCGCAGCGTTTTCGCACCGTCGTGCCGCAGCAGGCGCTTTTTATGATGAATGACGAACTGGTAGTGCAACAAGCGCGCGCATTGGTGGAGCGGCCCGAAATCAAAGACGCCAAAGACGACACGGCGCGCATTCGCGTGTTGTATCAAATTCTCTTCGCGCGCCCGCCGCAGCCCGACGAAATTGCGCTTTCGCAAAAGTATTTGCAAACGGTGAAAGACACGGCGCCGCCGCCAAGCGAAGACCCTAAATGGCAATATGGCTATGGCGGCTACGACGAAAAAACCAATCGCGCCACCTTTGCGCCGTTTAAAGTTTTCAAAGAGGGCGCCTATCGTTTTGCCGATGAATTTCCGTCTTCTTCTGTGGCTGGATATGCTTCGCTCAATCAAAACGGTGGTCATCCGGGCCGCGATATAGCACACGGTGTTATTCGGCGCTGGATTGCGCCGCAAGATGGCACTGTTTCGGTTTCGGGCAATGCTAACCACGGCAATGATAAAGGCGATGGCGTCGAATTGCGCCTCGTTTCGAGCCGCGATGGTAACTTAGGCCGCTGGGTAGTTTTCAACGGCATGGCGAAAACCGAAGTGCCCAACATCAAGGTCAAAAAAGGCGATACGTTGGACTTTATCGCCGCAAGCGGCGCCAACGATGGCTACGATTCATTTGAATGGCTCGTTAGCATCACGCTTGATAACGGCCCAACTTTCGATGCGCAAACGCAATTCAGCGGGCCGGAAAAAGCCGTTGCTACCGTTCCGCTTCCCGCATGGGCGCGCTATGCTCAAGCGCTGATGATGAGCAATGAATTTTATTTCGTGGATTAAAGGGGGTTAATCTTCCACCAAATCAAGCGTGTTTTGATCTGGTTCGCCCCTAAAATACTGCTCAAGAACGCGCGTAAAAACGGAATTTTCAGCGGCAACAAAAGAAAACAAAGTCAGGCTTGACTTGAGTTTCATGTCATCGGGAAATCCGAAGATGGCGCTGGCCGTGAGGTCGCGGTGATGCAAAAGCGCTTCGCAGCATTCGGTTAATCGCTCGCCTAACAAAGCGTGCTTTAAATAAGCCCGCGCTTCGTCCAAGCTCTTGATGGCGTAACGCTGCGCCATAGCACTGTGACCTAATCCTTCGATTTGCGGGAAGATGAACCACATCCAATGACTTGTTTTGCGCCCGCGCCGCAACTCAGCGAGAGCTTGCACATAAACGCCTTTCTGCGCTTCGACAAAGCGCGCTAAATCAAAAGCGTCGGCTTCGACATTCAATTCGTTGCTATTCATATTGAAAATTGGACAGCGAAGCACACGATGGGTTCTCTGTGTAAAATTCGTGCAACCAATGCGTTGTCAGACACACTAAAGATTCGTTTTGGAAGAAGATTATGTCACATCACAAGTCCCGTTTGGAAGATCATTTTTTAACGCGCCGTCAGTTTCTCTCGCGCATGGGCAATGGCTTTGCGGCCTTGGGCCTCGCCGGAGTCATCGGGCCGGAAGCGTTGGCGGCCAATGCGCCCGCAGGCAGTAAAGCGCCTGCCAAAGGCATTGACAGTCCGCTTTCGCCGCGCGCGCCGCAGTTTCCGGCCAAGGCCAAGCGCGTCATATTCCTGTTTATGAATGGCGGGCCGTCGCAAGTGGATACTTTCGACCCGAAACCAAAATTAACAGAGTTCGCGGGCAAAGCGATTCCCCTCGAATTGCGCACCGAACGCAAAACCGGCAGCGCGCTGGGGTCGCCTTTCAAGTTCCAAAAATACGGGCAAAGCGGCATCGAAGTCAGTGAACTATTTGCGAACACAGCGCAGCATATTGATGATATGTGCGTCATTCGCTCGATGCACGCCGATGTGCCGAATCACGAGCCATCGCTTTTGCTGATGAACTGCGGCGAAGCGCGTTTGGTGCGTCCTTCGATGGGTTCGTGGATTACTTACGGACTTGGCACCGAAAACCAGAATTTGCCCGGTTTTATCGCCATGTGTCCCGGCGGCTATCCGATTCAGGAAACGCAAAACTGGCAGTCCGGCTTTTTGCCCGGCGTTCTGGCCGGGACTTATGTTGACCCCAAAAATACCGACATCGAAAAATTAGTTTCCAACGTGCGCAACCATTATTTGACAACCGAAGACCAGCGCGCCCAACTCGATTTAGTGCAGGAACTGAACGCCAAGCACCTCAAAGAGCGCCAGAACGATGCGCAACTGGAATCGCGCATTCAATCGTTTGAATTGGCCTATCGAATGCAATCGGACGCTACAGATGCCTTCGACGTGGGCCGCGAATCGCAAAAAACGCGTGAAATGTATGGCCCCGGCGATTTCGCGCGGCAATGTTTAATCGCGCGGCGTTTGGCGGAGCGCGGCGTGCGTTTTATACAGCTATATCATGGCGCTGGTCAGCCGTGGGATAATCACGATGACATCGAATCAGGCCATCGCAATTTGGCGAACCAATCGGACAAACCGATTGCCGCTTTAATTACCGACCTCAAGCAGCGCGGAATGTTAGACGAAACTTTGATTATTTGGGGCGGCGAATTTGGTCGCACGCCGGTTGTGGAATTGCCGACACCCGGCTCCAACGCGGGCAAAATGAATGGCCGCGATCATAATCATTACGGCTT
The DNA here is from genome assembly GCA_031372065.1 of Abditibacteriaceae bacterium. Taxonomy (GTDB): domain Bacteria; phylum Armatimonadota; class Abditibacteriia; order Abditibacteriales; family Abditibacteriaceae; genus DASWNL01. The sequence continues at coordinate 26,446 of JANMKN010000225.1, forward strand.
TTCGATGTGGATGTGCGGCGGCGGCGTCAAAGGCGGCACCGTTTACGGCGCAACCGATGATTTCGGCTTTGCCGCGCAGGAAAACCCCGTCCACGTTCACGATTTGCACGCTACCATTTTGCAACTGCTTGGCTTTGACCACACCAAACTGACTTATCGCTACGCGGGCCGCGATTTTCGTTTAACCGATGTGCATGGCAACGTGGTGAAAGAATTGATTGCGTAGAATAATGGGCTATGGTTCAAGCCGTCAATTCGAGAAATTTGAACACATCGTAAAACCAAAACGCGCCAGAGATTGATTCTCTGGCGCGTTTTGGCTTACGTGTTTTACGCCCGTTTAACCGGAAGCGTCATCGTCCAGAATAGTGCCTTGGCCTTGACCATCAAGAATGGTCGCACCCGCAGCATTGCTCAAATCCACGGTGAAGGTTTCGTCGTTTTCATGCACGGCGTCGCCTACCACCGCGACGGTGACGGTTTTGCTCGTCTCGTTTGGTGCAAAGGTTAGCGTGCCAGCTTTACCGCTGTAATCGCCCGGTTTCACCGCGCTGCCGTTGCCCGTTTGATACGAGACCGTCACCGCTTGGCCGCTGACCTTCGACAAACTTACCGTGAAAGTGAAGTTCGTCGTGCCGCTGCTGCCTTCGGCCAGAGTCACATCGTTAATCGAAAGTTTAGGCAAGGCGTCGTCGTTGGTGAGGACTTGCGTGCCCGTCTTGCTGCCTAAGGTGCCAGAAGTCGCCGAGAGGAGTTGCAAGCGAATCGTTTCATCGGCTTCGGGCACCGTGTCACGCTGCACTACAAACGCCACAGCTTTGTTGGTTTGGCCCGGTGTGAAGGTCAGCGTGCCGCCGCTGCCGCCGGGAGCGGTGTAATCGCTGCCGTAGGTCGCCGTGCCGCCAAAGCTGTAAGTCACAACCACCGTTCTGCTGCTGGCAGCCGACAATTGCACCGAGAAGTGCAGGCTTTGTATACCGCTGTTGCCTTCGTTGATGGTGGGCAAATCGGCGGTGGAAACGGTGGGCGCCGGATCATTATCGTTGATGATGGCCCGCCCACCCAAAATGCCGCTGTTGGCGCGAATGCCGGCTTGATTGCTGTTGGACAACAGCAGCCGGAAGGCTTCTTGCAGTTCGTTTGCGCTGTCGTCCAAGACCGGCACGCTGATGGTTTTGCTGGTTTCGCCCACGTTGATGGTGTAACTTGTGGTTGCCAACCCGGTGTAATCTTTGCCTGCCAGGGCCGAGTAGTCTTGGGTGGCGGCATCGAAGGTGATGGCGCGCAAGGCCGGACTGCCCAAACTCACCACAAAGTCGGCATTGACCCCGCCTACGGTTTCAGTGACGGTGGGATTGCTCACACTCAGCACTTCGGTTTCAAAGGCGCCGATGTCGGGCTTGCCGCCGCTGGGTTGCGGGCGCGGAAAGCCGCGCTGATCGGTAGCCAGAGCATTAGCGGGATTGGCTTTGCCCAGCGCCAGACTGCCGGGCAAAAGCGCGATGGTCTTGGTCGGCCCGCCATTGTTGGCTAAGGTGCCGAGGAGAGGATCAATCGGCGCGGCGTTGGTGCCGATCTGGTTGCCGCTCGTGCCGTTGGTGATGCCAGTCAGGTCGGTGCCGTCGCCAATCAGGTTGTAGCTACTGGCTGCTTCCAGCGCGCCGATTACGTCGGCGGTGTTGCCCGCGCAAATGGTGTTGTTCAGCGTCGCCGTGCCGCCACTGTTATCAACGCCCTTGTTATTGCCGCTGATGGTGCAGTTGGTCACCGTCGCCGTGCCCTCGCTGTAGAGGCCGTAGGTGTTTCCACTCAGGGTGCAGAAGGTCAGCGTCGCCGTGCCATATCTTTCGAGGCCGTAGGAGTTGCCACTCAGGGTGCAGTTGGTCACCGTCACCGTGCCCTCGTTGTAGAGGCCGGTGGTGGTGTTTCCACTCAGGGTGCAGTTGGTCACCGTCGCCGTGCCATAGTTTCCTATGCCGTAGGTGTTGCCACTCAGGGTGCAGTTGGTCACCGTCGCCGTGCCATAGTTGGTGAGGTCGGTGAGGCCGTTGCTGATGGTGAGGCCGCTGGCCGTGAAGGTTACTCCTGTGTTCACCTTCAAAATATCGAACGAGTCTGTCACTCCATCAACCGTTACGCCCACCGCCGGGCCGGTGATGGTCGTGGCGGTCGTGATGAGCAACTCGCCTCCCGTCAGCGTGATCGTCTTCGCCGTGGCAAAGAATGTTGGGTCGAAGGTGATGGCGCTGGCGTCGGCGTTGCTGTTGGCGTAGGCGATGGCCTCGCGCAGCGAGGTCAGGTTGTCCGTGTTGGTCGAGTTGTCAATGTTGGTCGTCACGATTAGCGACGGCGTCTCAACGGGCGGCGCCTGCACTTCGTAAGCACCAATGTCGGAGCCGTCGCCACCCGCGACTAAGGCGGTGCCAACCGGACGGGTCAGGCCGCGCTGATCGGTGGTAGCGCCGAATTTGAAGCCCTTGTCAATGGCCGGGCTGCTGGTTTGCAGCGCCATCGTCTCGGTCGGGCCGCCATTGGGGGCCAGCGCACCGAGCAGCGGGGCAATCGGGCTGGCGCTGGTGCCGATCTGGTTGCCGCTCGTGCCATCGGTGATGCCAGTCATGCCGGTGCCGTCGCCGATCAGGTTGTAACTGCTGGTTCCGACGACCGCACCTGCGATGTTGGGGCCAGTGGTGGCGGCGTTGCCAGCCACAATCGTGTTGTTCAGGGTGACCGTGCCGCCGTCATTGGCGATGGCGCCACCGCGCGCACCAGTCCCGTTGGAATGGTTGCCGGAGAGGGTGCAGTTGGTCAGTGTGGTCGAGCCGGAGCCTTGGTAGAGGGCGCCGCCGACAGCAAAGTTAAAGTTCTGGCCCGAATCGTCGGCGTGGTTGCCGCTGAGCGTGCAATTGACGAGTGTCAGCGTTGCGCCGTTATTCTCGATGGCGCCGCCTTTGGTGTCATCGCCGCCATTGTTCTTCAGGGTGCAGCCCGTCAGCGTCACATTAGGCGTGCCGCCAAAGTTGAACAGGGACAGCGCACTACCGGAAGTGAAGGCTCCAACATGGCCGTTGGCGAACGTCAGGTCGCGCAGGTTCACAGCGATGCCGACGCCGAAGCCGTAGACCTGCATGATTTTCATGCTATCGCCGCCGCTGATCGTTACTCCTGCCGCCGGGCCGTTGATGTCCACGGCGCTGGTGATGGTAAGCGGCCCGTTGCTCTGGTTCAGCGTGATGGTCTTGGCCGTGGCGAAGAAGGTGGGATCGAAGGTGACCGGAGTCGGCTGGCCGTCGTTGGCGGCGAAGGTGACCGCTTCGCGCAGCGAGGTCAGGCCGTCGGAGTTCGTCGAGTTATCAATGTCGGTGTCCACCACCAACGAAGACGCTTCGGTGATGTTGATGTTGAGCGTGGCGGTGTTGCTATCGTCCAGGCCGTCGTTGGCTTTGAAAGTCACGCTCGTCTGTCCTGCCCCAGCTGGCGTGCCGGTGACGGTGCCGTCGCTATTGAGCGTCAGGCCGTCCGGCATGGTGCCGGTGACCAACGAGAAGGTCAGGGTGTCGTTGTCGCCATCGTTGCCGGTGACTTGCTGGTTGCTGAGGGCCACGCCTTCCTGTCCGTTGACCGTCTGCGGTGAGTTGACCGTCGGCACGTCGTTGGGCAGGGACTGCGCCTCGAAGGCGCCGATGTCGCTGCCGTCGCCGCCGGTGGCGTTGGGATAGGTGGCGTCGGCCAATTCCTTGGGCCGCAGGTTGCCGCGCTGATCCACGCCCAGCGGGCCGATGTCCTTGCCTTTGTCCACCGCCGGGCTGCCTTTCTTCAGGCGGACGGTCTTGGTCGGGCCGCCATTGTCCTGAGCGCCCTGCGGGTCGAGCTTGGCATCAAGCGGCGAGCCGGTGGTTCCCGTCTGGTCGGCGCCGGTGAAGCCGGTAGCGGACGCAGTCAGCACGCTGATGAGGTTGAAATTGTTTGAACTGAACGCGCCGAAGACGTCCGGCCCTGCGGCAGTGCCTGGGGTAACGTCGCTACTGCCCGAATTCGCGTTGTTGATCGCCACGAGGGTGTTGCCAATCGTGACTGTGCCCACCGAGAGGATGCCGCCGCCGCTGGCGTTGCCGCCGGCTCCTACGTTGCTGAAGGCGTTGTTGTAGCCGCCGATGCCGCCGCTGGCCGTGTTGCCAGCGATGGTGTTGGAGGTGAGCGTCAGCGCCTGCGCGCTGTAAATGGCGCCGCCCGCGCCGTTGCCGCCCGCGCCGCCAGTCCCACTATTTGAAGGGCTGTTACTGAATCCGCTGCCGCCGCCGCTACCGCCGGAAGCGGCGTTGCCGTAAAAGGTGCTGTTGGTGATGGTGACGCCGCTCGGCGCGTCGGCGTAAATCGCGGCGCCTTGCGCGGCGGCGCCGGGGCCGCCCGGCTGGAAGCCACTTGTTTGGGTGTTGTTGATATACGCCCCGTTGCCGCCGCTGCCGCCGCTGGCGTAGTTGCTGGAGAAGGTGCAGCGCTGCACGGTCAGTTGCGGCCCCGTGCTGTAAATCGCGCCGCCCTGTCCCAGTCCGCCGGAAGCAAGCGAGCCGGTGCCGCTGCCGCCCTGAGCAAAGTTGCTACTGAAGGCGCACGCGGTGAGGGTCAGACTGCCCACGTTGAGGATGGCGCCGCCCTGTCCGACAGCACCGGTCGCGCCATTGGCACCGGCGGCTTTGCCGTTGCTGATGGTCAGACCGGAGATGCTGACAGTATTGCCGGTGGTGACGTTGAAAATCCGATAATTGTTGTTGGATTGGGCTTCGCCGTTCACCGTCAGCAGGTTGGCGCCGGGGCCGGTGATAGTGATGTTACTGCTCAAATTGGGCAGCACCGTCGTCAGTTGAATGGTCTGCGCGCTGGCGAAAACTGTGGCATCGAAAACAATCGTATCGCCCCCGCTGCCCGCCATGGAGCCATCTACGCTCGCATCGGTATTGGCCGCATTAATGGCCTCACGGAGCGTAACCTGACCATCAACGGTGGTGTTGTCTGCCGTGCTGGTCACGGTAATCGTGGCGGCACGTCCGGCACCAGAAAGTGCCACCAAAGCCAGTAGCAGATACGGCAGAGGGCGCGTCTTCAAAGCGCGCAGCGATACGGCGAAGCGGTTCATCATAATCTCATTCCTCGGCGGGCAATGGCCCAGTAACCCGTGCGGTAAAGAAAAAGCCGCAGGAGAAAACATTCTTCCTACGACTTACGGGTTGTTCGGACAAGCTGAATTACAATTATACCCAATTATCCTGAGATTAAACATTGGGTTTGGGCAGGGCAATCGCCTGACAACTACTTTAAAGACACGAGAAATGATGGACACACCCCGTAGGGACGTGATTTATAAAGTCCGCTACAGGAATTTTTTGCCGTCAAAGCCCAAACAACGGCGCAGTTTT
>JANMKN010000267.1:0-17334 GCA_031372065.1 Abditibacteriaceae bacterium
GAGCAGGATAACTTGATTGTCGCCGGGCGCCGTTTGCTGGAAATGGGGCCGAAGTTCGTGATTATCAAAAAAGGCGAGCACGGCGCGCTGCTCTTTTCGCAGGACGGCATTTTCGCCTCGGTCAGCTATCCTTTGGAAAAAGTGGTTGACCCGACCGGCGCGGGCGACTCGTTTGCCGGTTCGCTTATCGGCTATTTGGCCAAAACCGGCGATATTTCCTTAGAAAACTTGAAGCGCGCCATCGTTTACGGCAGCGTCGTCGCCTCCACAACGGTGCAGGATTTTTCCCTCGCCTCGCTCAAAGCGCTGACAATGGATGAAGTCGAACGCCGCTATGAAATCGTCAAAAGCATGAGCGCGTTTTAGTGTTGGGAAAACAGCTTTGGTAGAAAAATGGGGGCAGAAAAATGAAATTCAAGGAATGCGTTTCGCAAAAGAACTGCAAAAATCCTATTTTTCTGCCCCAATTTTTCTGCCAAAATTCTCATTCGGCGCATTTTCGTTAACGTAGTTCATCAAGAAGTTTTAAATCAAGGAAAATTTCGGGTTGTGGCGCTAATTCGGGCAAGGGCGGCAACTCGCGTGGCGGAAGTCCGGCTTTTTGGCGCAATTCGTTGATGTCGGTTTGCATCTGCCGCAATTGGCCGAGAATTGTCAGAATATCTACGTCAGGATTGGCGGGAATGAAGCCGGTGCGCATGGTTTGCATGGCGATTTGGGCATAAGTGGAACTGCATTCGGCGTTGCTGGCCCAGTGCAGTTTTCCGGTTTTGTCGGTTAAGCCCACGGCGTCAATTTCATTCCAGCCGGGCACATTTTTGGAGTCCAGATAAATTTTTAGGCGATTGGTTTTAAACGGGCGCGGGAAGTTTTTCTGATTGATGAAAATGGCGTCCAGTGGCGGATTGTCGCGCCCGGCCCAAATTTCCTCTTCGGTGCCATCTAAAGTAAACGCGGTGATTTTATTGATCGCACCGGGATTGTATGTTTCGTAAATCGCCACGCCGGAAGCCAAAACGGGCGCGTCGTATTCGAGCAAAAGCCATTCGTCTTGTTCGTCTCGCGTTTTCGCGGCCCACGCCGTTGAAAAATCGCCTGCTTGGAGCGTGTCCGGCTCACCCGTCAGTTGTTCCGGCCCCCAACGGCGCTTTTCGCTGCGCTGGTCGCGCCAGATAAACCAATATGGCGCGGCATAAACGCGATAGCCAGCGGGCACGGCGGTTTTGCCGATGATGCCGGCGGATTGCAGGCCTTGGTCGGCAAACTCGCCGACTGTGGCCCCTGCTTTGGCATCGGCGATTTGCATCAAAAGCATCGAATACTTGCCGTTGCCATTGGCTTTTTTCAACAAGGCTTCAAGGTTGGGCGGCGCGGGCAAAAGTGGTTGAGACACGGCGGGCAGGCCACCGGTCACCAACGAAACCATCAACAACGCTAACAAGACGAAACGCAGTTTCATGACGCAATCTCCTTGGCCCGCGCGAAACCAATTGTCTTAAACAAATGCTCTTATTGCGGGCACGCTCTTTGTGCTTTGACCATCGGGCGGTTAATTTTATTCTTATGAAAATTGGCGTGTTGGCTTTGCAGGGCGATGTAGAAGCGCATCGCAGCGTTTTAGAGGCGTGCGGCGCAAGCGTTGTTCCCGTGCGCGAAGCGGCAGATTTGGAAAACCTTGCCGGATTGGTTGTTCCCGGCGGTGAAAGCACCGTGATGAGCCGCCTTTGTGACCGCTACGAATTGTGGGAGCCGCTGCACGAAAAAATTGCGGGCGGCATGGGCGTCTTGGGCACCTGCGCGGGCCTTATTTTGATGGCGAGTCAAATTTCTGGCGGCACCAAAAATTTCACGCAAAAAACGCTGGGGATTTTAGATATTGAAGTAGCGCGCAACGCTTACGGCGCGCAGCGTGATTCGTTTGAAGCCGATATCGACGTGCCGCTTTTGCAAACCAATGTGCGCGGCGTTTTCATTCGCGCCCCGCGCATCGAAACCGTCGGCGAAGATACGGAAATTTTGGGCCATCACAACGACGCGCCGGTTATCGTGCGCCAAGGCAAGCACTTAGCGATGGCATTTCACCCCGAACTGGCGGGCGAAACGCGCTTGCACCAATTATGGCTCGAAGTATTGCAAACCGAAAATTAGCGGCCCCATTGCGGCGAAATAGTGCCGGGAATTTTTTTCAAAGCGCGGTTTTTAAAATTACGGATGTAAATCGTAAAATCTGCCTCGCTCGGCTCCCAGTTCTGCTCTTTGGCGGCCAGTTTTTCTTGTTCTTTTTACGCCGAGGCCGCAATCGACACGCCGACGGGATTTTCGATGGCGCGGGAATGAACCGATTCGGCGTAAAGCAGTTTTTTGCCGTCCGGCGCAAGCTGCGCGGGACTGAAATCTCGGCTTGAGTAAAGTGGTTTGCCTGTCCTCTGGCAAGCGAAATCCCTTGAGTTACGCGCCGCTTCATGCTACACACTTGCAAAAGAAAAGGAATATCGAATGCAGAAATTTTCGCTGACGGGCGATTGGCAGTTCAAGCAGCAAGGCAAAAAAGAATGGCTCGCGGCGCGCGTGCCGGGCTGCGTGCATACCGATTTGCATCGCGCGGAACTCATTGCCGACCCGTTTTGGGGCAGCAACGAATTGCAATTGGCGTGGATTGAACGTGCCGATTGGCAGTATCGCCGCACCTTTGCATTGACCGATGAAATGCTGCAAGCTCAGAATGTTGAACTGGTTTGCGATGGCCTTGATACATTAGCCACAGTTTTCGTCAACGGCCAAAAAATCGCCTCCACCGAGAATATGTTTATCGGCTATCGCTGGCCGGTGAAAAAGCATTTGCAAACCGGCAAAAACGAAATCGAAATTCGCTTTGCCAATCCGATAGATTACATCGAAGCGCGCCGCAAAAAACACAATTTTGCCGAATGGTGCGACCCAGTTGGCGGTTCTTCCAATATCCGCAAAGAACAATGCTCCTTTGGCTGGGATTGGGGGCCGCGCTTCCCTACTTGCGGTATTTGGAAAGAGATTCGCCTCGAAATGTGGACAGGCAATCGCATCGTTGACTTTTGCGTCGAACAGCATCACGCTGAGGGCAAAGTCACGCTTTCTGTAGTGACTGAATTAGCCAAAAAACAAAACGCCCATTGCCGCGCTATGCTGAAATTTGGTGATGAAATTATTGCGCAAAGCGAAGGTAGCGGCGCTTTGCAATTGACCATCGCAAACCCGCAGCTTTGGTGGCCCAATGGTCTGGGCGCGCAGCCACTTTATGATTTGGAAGTGGAGTTGTTAAGCGGCAGCGAAGTAAGCGATTCCAAAAAAATACGTCTTGGCTTGCGCACCATAATTCTGGATCGTCACGCCGACGAATGGGGCGAGAGTTTTCAATTTGTCGTCAACGGCGTGCCGTTTTTTGCTAAAGGTGCTAACTGGATTCCGGCGCACAGTTTTGTCAACGAAGTTTCGCATTCTGACTATGATAATTTGCTGTCGTCGGCTGTTGAAGCGCACATGAATATGCTGCGCGTTTGGGGCGGCGGTATTTATGAAAGGGAGGAATTTTACGACCTGTGCGACGAAAAAGGCATCATGGTCTGGCAGGATTTTATGTTCGCTTGTTCGCTGTATCCGGGCGATGAAAAATTCCTTAAATCAGTCGAAAGCGAAGCGCGCTACCAAACCAAACGCCTGCGCCATCGCGCGTGTTTGGCTTTGTGGTGCGGCAATAACGAGTTGGAGCAAATGCCGCAGGAAATTACGGCCACACCAGAGCGAAAGGCGGCCTACGACGCCATTTTTTATGATATTTTGGCGCGTGTGACCAATGAACTTAATCCGCAAATTGCTTATTGGCCGAGTTCGCCACACAACCCCGAAGGCTATGAAAAAGGCCACAATAACGAAAATGCCGGTGACTGCCATTTTTGGGACGTGTGGCACGCGCGCAAGCCGGTCAAAACCTACGAAAGCAAGAACTTTCGCTTTTGCTCCGAGTTTGGAATGCAATCGTATTCCTCGCCGGAAATCGCCGCTACGTTTTGCGATCCGCAAGATTTCAATGTCTTTGGCCCGGCGATGGAAAATCATCAAAAAAACGGCGCGGGCAACCTCATCATTTTCGATTACATTTCGCGGCTTTATCGTTTTCCCAAAGACTTTGCGGGCCTGTCGTATTTGTCGCAATTGAATCAGGCTTATTGCATGAAAGTTGGCATCGAACATTTTCGCCGCGCCATGCCGCGCACGATGGGCGCGCTGTATTGGCAACTCAACGATTGCTGGCCGGTGTTTTCGTGGTCGAGTTTGGAATTCGGCGGCAAGTGGAAAGCCTTGCATTTTGCCGCGCAAAAATTCTTCGCGCCCGCCTTGGTTTCGGCTCATGTGCCCGGCGATGAAACGGTGCAATATTCAAGCAATCGAGTCGTGTCAGATATACACGAAGTCAACCTTCACACCGTTTACGACGGCGTTAAAACGCGCAACGCGCAGTTGCATTGGACGCTTTACCACTTGGATAATCGCGTTGTAAAATCGGGTCGCCAAAAAGTGACTTTGCGCTATGGCGAAAGCATTTTGCAACAGCAGCTTGATTTTCAAAAAGAGATAGACAAATATGGGCGGCGCGCTCTTTATTTGCGCATTTTTCTGACTGATGGCGATGAATTGCTCTCGCAAAACACAGTTTTCTTCACTGCGCCGCGCTATTTGGAATTTGAGCGCGAAAAATTGATGCCTTCCATTGAAAAAACCGGCGAATGCTGCTACAAATTACATTTTGAGGCACAACAATTTCACCATCAAGTGATGTTCAATTTGCCAAATGCGCCCTCTCGCGCGAGTGATAATTTCTTCGATTTATTTCCCAATGTGCCGCACTTTGTGGAACTGCGCACCGAAGAAAATTTCTCCGTTGCACAGTTGAAAAAGCGCTTGAACGTCATGTCTTACGCGGATGCGTATTAAGGGGGCGCGTTGATTATTTATATGCGCTGCCCAACACACCGTATGAAATTCCCGCACTATTTCCTCCTTGCTATGACTGTTTCCAACTTGGCCGCCGCGCCTTTGCACGCGCAGGGCATGCGGGCTGATTATGAGCGTGCGCTGTCGCTGGAGAAGCGCACAGCGAACAAAGTTTTTCGTGACCGCGTGACGCCCAACTGGTTGGATAATGGCGCCTTTTGGTATCGCGTGGCAACCGGGCCAAGCGAATTTGAATTCGTGTTTGTGGATGAAAAGGGACAGCGTAAAGCGGCATTCGATCACAAAAAATTAGCGATGCTCCTCAGCGAACAAAACGGCAAAAAAATCGCGCCGCAAAGTTTGCCATTCAGCAGCATCCAAATCGCGCCTGATGGCGCTTGGGTGCGTTTTCGCGTTGAGGGAAAAACGTATCAATTCGACGCCGTCGGTTTGCGCGAAAGCAAAGAAAACATCAGCGAAAACGCGCTTGCTGCCGCGCGCCGCGTTGTGCCCAGTCGTCGCACCGGCGAAGAATCGGGCATCAATTTCATCAACCGCACTGTGGGCGAAGTGGCGCTTTTTTGGTCGGGCACCGATGGCGCTTTGAAGCAATACGGCACCATAAAACCCAACGAAACGCGGCGGCAACACACGTTCGCGGGCCACGTTTGGGTTGTCAAAGACGGCAAAGGAAAACTGCTCGGCGTTTTTGAGGCGGAGGACGACGAAGGCGATGCCATCATTGACGGCACTTTCGCGCTGCCAAAAAGAGAGCCGAAAACCGAGCAGCCCAAAGACCCCGACACGGCCTTTATCCGTGATTTTAATGTGTGGCTGCGCGAGGGCGAAAAAGAAATTCAATTAACACGCGATGGCAGCAAAGAGAACGCGTTTCAAGTGCCGTTTTTCTGGTCGCCCGATGGCACAAAATTCGTGGCGCGCCAAATCAAACCGGCGCAGGAACACAAAGTTTTTATCGTGGATTCCTCGCCCGAAGATCAACTTCAACCAAAACTGAAAACCATTGATTATCTCAAACCTGGCGATCAAATCGAGCAGGAGCGCCCGCGATTATTTGACGTGAAAAGCGCAAAAGAAATCGCGGTTTCGAGCGAGTTGTTTTCAAATCCGTGGAGCATCGAAGAACTGAAATGGGACAAAGACAGCAGCGCCTTTTCGTTTCTTTATAATCAACGTGGCCATCAAGTTTTGCGCGTGCTTCGCGTGGATAAAAACGGTGCTGTTTCGCCCATTATCGAAGAAACCAGCCCAACATTTATTGATTACTCGCAGAAAGAATATTTCAAACGCTTGGAGAAAACAAATGAAATTTTGTGGGCCAGCGAACGCGATGGCTACAATCATTTGTATTTGTTCGATGCCAAAACCGGCGCCTTGAAAAACCAAATAACACGCGGCGCGTGGATGGTGCGCGCGGTGGAAAGAGCGGACGAAGACAAGCGCCAAATCTGGCTGCGCGTCATGGGCGCGGTGCCGGGGCAAGACCCGTATTACGAGCATCTGGCGCGCGTGAATTTTGACGGTAGCGGTTTCAAAATTCTCACTTTCGGCGACGGCACACACAAATGGCAAATCTCGCCCGACGGCACGCGTTTAATTGATACCTTTTCGCGCGTGGATAGCGCGCCGATTACGACTTTGCGCGATGCGCAAACTGGCGTGGAATTGAGTGAATTGGAAAAGGCTAACGCCACTGAACTGTTGAAAACGGGCTGGACGCTGCCCGAACGCTTTGTCGCCAAAGGACGCGACGGGCAAACCGATATTTATGGTGTTATTATCAAGCCTTCCAACTTCGATGCAGCAAAGAAATATCCGGTTATCGAACAGATTTACGCCGGGCCGCAGGATTATTTCACGCCGAAGTCGTTTGGCACCTTAAATAACTTGCACAAAATGGCCGAACTGGGGTTTGTCGTGGTGCAAATGGATGGCATGGGCACCAATTGGCGCGGCAAAAAGTTTCATGATGTGGCTTGGAAAAACTTGAAAGACGCTGGCTTTCCTGATCGCATCGCGTGGATGAAAGCCGCCGCCAAAACGCACCCTTGGATGGATTTATCGCGCGTTGGTGTTTACGGTGGTAGCGCCGGAGGCCAAAATGCGTTGGGCGCTTTGTTATTTCACGGTGATTTTTACAAAGCCGCCGCTGCCGACTGCGGCTGCCATGATAATCGCATGGACAAAATCTGGTGGAATGAAGCGTGGATGGGCTGGCCCGTCGGCCCCGAATACGCCGACAATTCCAATGTCACGCACGCCAAGAACTTGCAAGGTAAATTGCTGCTCACTGTTGGCGGATTAGATACTAATGTTGATCCGGCTTCGACCATGCAAGTCGCCGATGCCTTAATCAAAGCCGATAAAGATTTCGAGTTAATTATTTTCCCCGGCGCGAATCACGGCGCGGGTGAAAGCCCTTACGGACAAAGGCGGCGCATGGATTTCTTCGTGCGCAGTTTGCTCGAAGCCCCATCACGCGCGAATTAATACAGCATCGCTTATTGTAACCACCCAACAGCTATTTGCTATAGCAACCCGTTTCCCCACAATATAAAACCAGTTGCTCGCCCTTGGAATCCTCTTAGAATCAGTTTGGAAAGTCTTATTTGAGGCGGAAAAGAGGCATTTTGTTGTCCTGATCTTGCCAAGGATATCGGCGTGCCGCGCGGTTTCTATGAATAGTCCGACGGCTTCACTTGTCGGCAAAGGCGCTAATTCTCGCTTGACTTCGGCCAATAATCCCAACGGCTGGCGCGTGGTCACGAGGCATTTCACGCCGGGCGCGGCTTGCAATAATTCGTTGGCAACTTGACCGGCTTCGGAAATTTGCTCGGTGTTATCCAACACCAAAAGCAAATGCCGCTCGCGCAGAAAATTCCACAATTGTTCCTGCAAAGGCAGCGACGCTTGCGGTTGCGATTGCACGCCTTTGACGATGCAGGCAAGCATCGCTTCGCGGCTATGCGCTTCGTCCAAGGCGATTCACCATATGCCGTCTTTGGACAAGCCATATTTTTCTGCCGCGCATAGTTTGGCTCATTGCAAGGCACTGCGCGTTTTGCCCATGCCGCCAAAAGCGCACGCCGCCTGTTTCGTGCAACACCTCTCTTCGCATTCAAAATGCCGTTGTCGCGGAAGGCAAGGCAGGCACCGCGACTGTATCTTTTGCAACTACACTTTTCACAGTCAGCGAGCGCCTTGTGACGGTGGATTATGCCACGGCTAACGGGACGGGCAGCGCGGGGAGCGATTACACGGCGACCAGCGGAAAACTCGCCTTTGCGCCGGGCCAAACCACCCAAACTATGGTGGTGACTATTCAGGGCGACACGTTGACCGAAGGCCCGGAAACCTTCTTTGTTAATCTAAGCAACCCGGCCAATGCCACTTTTAACGAAGCACAATCTGGGTCAAATCAGGCGACGGGCACTATTCTTGATGCCAATGGGCCAACAACGATTTCCATTAGCGACATTGCGGTTAATGAAGGCACTGGCGACACGCAAAACGCGGTTTTCAAAGTGACGCTTTCCGCGCCCAGCGCTCAAACCATCGGCGTCACTTGCGGCACCAGTGATGGCACAGCGCGGACGCCCTCTGATTACGCCGCCAGTCGCGTCAATCTGTCCTTCGCGCCCGGCGAAACCTCTAAAACTTTTACGGTGCCAATCATCACCGATAGCACCGATGAAAACAACGAGGTCTTTTATGGCTTACTGATCAATCCGGTCAATGCGGGCCTTGCCAAAGGTCGTGGTTCATGCACGATTAGCGATAACGATGTTTGCGCCTTCCATCCCTATCGAAGAGTTAAGCATCGGAGAAGGAAATCCAATACAAGGCAATCCCAGCCAGCGCACGGCAGTTTTTCGCCTGCATCTTTCTGCGCCCAGCGGCAAATTGGTTAAGGTGAATTATGCCACCGCTGACAGCATGGCAAAATCGAGCGACGATTATGATGCCGTTCCTACTACACAAATCGCTTTCGCCACCGGCCAAACCGTCGCCTTAGCGCGCGTTCTCATCAACGGCGACACGCTTAATGAAGCCGACGAAACCTTCAAGGTGAATCTCAGCGGCGCGCTCAATGCGACGATTGCTGATTCGCAGGCGATTAGCACGATTCTTAACGAAGACCGCGCCCCAGCCTTGCTCATCAACGATGTTAGCGTCTTTGAAGGCGATAACGGCCTTCAAAATTTGGTTTTCAGCGTCAGTTTGTCGGCGCCCAGCGGGCAAATCATCAGCGTGAATTATGCGACGAGCGACGGGAGCGCACGCTCAACCAGCGACTATACAGCCAAAAGCGGCACATTAACATTTCCAGTGGGACAAACCAGCCAAAGCATTTTAGTGCCGATTAACGGCGACACCACTTTCGAAGACAGCGAAACGCTGTTTGTGCTGCTATCTGGCGCCGTCAACGCCAGCATTAGTAAAGCGCGCGGTGTAGGCACCATTCTCAACGAGGATGCTTCGTGAAAACCTCTGCGCCCTTTGGGGCGGCGATTTAGAATGTTTATTTGCTCTACCAAAACTCGTTAGGGCACTTTTTCGCGTTGTTCTATTCATTTATCGCCCGCTTTGTTGGATAAGTTTGGCAACCAAGGCTGTCCAGCCGGTTTGATGCGCGGCGCCAAGACCGGCGCCGTTATCGCCGTGGAAGTATTCGTGAAACGGAATGTAATCTTTGAAATGCGGGTCGCTTTGAAACTTTTCGGTGCCGCCGAAAACGGCGCGGCGCCCGTTTTGGTCGCGGGTGAAAAGGGTGATTAGACGCTGCGATAGTTCGGTGGCGACTTCCCATAATGTCATCCACTTTCCGCTGCCCGTCGGGCATTCGATTTTGAAATCCTCGCCGTAGTAGTGATCGAATTTTTGCAGCGCCTCGATGATGAGATAATTGATGGGAAACCAAATCGGCCCGCGCCAATTGGAATTGCCGCCAAACAAAGAAGAGCGCGATTCTGCCGGTTGATAATTCAATTCAAAGCGCTCGCCATCCAAAGTCATCGCATATGGATGCGCTTGGTGGTAGCGCGATACCGAACGCACGCCGTGCGGCGAGAGAAACTCGGTTTCGTCCAACATACGCCGCAAAATATGGCCCAGACGTTCTTCGTTGACTACCGCAAACAAGCGCCGCTCATGGGTGCCGGTTTGACGCAGCGACGCGGCATCATTGGTCAGCGCGGCGCGGTTTTGAAAAAACCATTCCATGCGGCCCTTGAAACCGGGCAAACGGTTTAAAAGATGCGCTTCAATCGTATCAACGGCCAGTAACGGAATGAGGCCGACCATCGAACGCACGCGCAGAAATTCGCTATTGCTGCCGCAATGCAGCACGTCGTAATAGAATTTGTCTTCGTTATCCCATAAATCGGTGCCGTCGTCGCCGCACGCCGCCGGGCGATCATTCATGGCGTGCGCGATGTAGAAAAAGTGTTCCAAAAACTTGGTCGCCACATCTTCGTAAGTGTCATCGTAAGCGGCCAGTTCCAGCGCAATAGACAGCATATTCAGGCAATACATCGCCATCCAACTGGTGCCATCCGATTGATCGAGTCGCGCGCCGCCGGGCAATGGCTTGCTGCGATCAAAGAGGCCGATATTATCCAAGCCCAAAAAGCCGCCCTGAAAAACATTTCGTCCCGTGGCGTCTTTGCGATTGACCCACCAAGTGAAATTCAAGAGCAGTTTGTGAAAAACGCGCTCTAAAAACTTGTAATCGCCTTGCCCGCGCTGTCGCTTTTCGATGCGAAAAACGCGCAGTGCCGCCCACGCGTGAACCGGCGGGTTGACATCCGAAAAATTCCATTCATAGGCCGGTAATTGCCCGTTGGGATGCATAAACCATTCGCGCAAAAGCAGAATCAACTGGTCTTTGGCGAAATCGGAATCCACCAGTGACAACGCAATGCAATGAAACGCTAAATCCCATGCCGCGAACCACGGATATTCCCATTTGTCGGGCATGGACAAAATATCGTGGCTATCGAAATGCGTCCAATCGGCGTTGCGTCCGTGCCAGCGCTCGACGGGCGGCGTTGGCATATTTTTGTCGCCGCCGAGCCAATCGCGCACATCGTAATTGAAAAACTGCTTGCTCCACAACAAGCCGCCGAGTGCCTGACGCTGCACATTTTTGGCGTCGTGGGATAAGCCTTCGGGCGCCACGCGATTGTAAAATTCATCGGCTTCGCTGCGGCGCGCCTGCAAAATTTCCTCAAACGCCGCGCCAAAGGCATTCGAGAGCGGCACATCGTTGAGCAAACGCAAATAAAGCGTGCGTTCTTCGCCCGCTTCGAGTTGCAATTGATAATGCGCGCTCGCTTTGGTGCCGCTCTGCTGCGGATTTATGCTCGGCGCGCCGTGAATAAGGTAGTCGTTGATGCCGTCTTTGACAAAACCTTGATTTGTGCCGCCGAACAATCGCGCGTTGTTGGTTTCGTTCTCGCAAAAAAGCAGTTCCGGCACGTCGTCGGCTTTTTGGTCTTTGCGACAGAGCAGCCAATAAGTGCCGATAATTGGATGCTCGGCTTGCACCACGGTGCGGCGCGTGGCCTCGGCAGTTTTTTCTTGTTCTGGCACAAAAAGGCGCGGTTTGGGTCGCCCTTTCCATGTCCATGTGTTGCGAAACCACAGTGTCGGCAAAACGCGTAGCGCCGCTGCTTCCGGGCCACGATTGCACACCGTAATCGCGATTAAAATGTCGTGCGGCGCGGCTTTGGCGTATTCAACAAAGACATCGAAATAGCGATTATCATCAAAAACGCCGGTATCAAGCAGTTCAAATTCATCGTCATTTTTGTCGCGCGCGGCATTGACTTCAATCAGTTGCTGATACGGAAAAGCGCGCTGCGGATATTTATAGAGGCACTTGCAATACGAATGCGTCGGCGTCGAATCGAGATAATAAAACAATTCTTTAACGTCTTCGCCGTGGCTGCCTTCGTTGCCGGTTAAACCAAAGATTCGTTCTTTGAGAATCGGGTCGTTTTCGTTACACAAGGCCAGCGAAAAACACAAACGTTGCTGATCGTCACAAAAACCGGCGATGCCATCTTCGCTCCAACGATAAGCCCGCGAACGCGCATGGTCGTGTGGGAAAAAATCCCATGCCGCGCCATCGGCACTATAATCCTCGCGCACCGTGCCCCACGCGCGCTCGGAAATATATGGCCCCCATTGCTTCCACGCCGCCTTGCCTTCTCGCGCTTCTTTGAGGCGTTGTTCTTCGGGAATCATATAGCTTTTAGCGGTTAGCAATTAGCGGTCAGCGAATTCTGCTCCTCGCTAAAAGCTAACCGCTAATTGCTATTTTAATATCTCGTCACATCCAGCACATTGCCGCCATCCACATAATAGGTGCTGCCTGTCACATAATCGCTTTCGTTGCTGGCTAAGAAAACTGTTAGCGACGCGACATCTTCCGGTGTGCCAAAACGCGCCCACGGAATTTCCGCTAAGGCTTGTTTGACTGTGGCCGGATTATTCAGCGTTTCCTGATTAATCGGCGTGGCGATAGCGCCGGGCGCGATGTTGTTGCAGTTGATCTTGTGCGGCGCCAGTTCCAAAGCGACGTTGCGCATTAGCATTCTCATGCCGCCTTTGGCGACACAATACGGCGTGTATTGCGGAAAGGGCACATCTTCGTGAATGCTGGACATGAAAATGATTTTGCCGCCGCCGCCTTGCTTCACCATTTGCCGCGCGCCGCATTGTGCGACCACGAAGGAACCATACAAATTGACGTTAATTTGCTTGTCCCATTCTTCGTCGGGCACTTCCAAAAACGGCGTTTTGATTTCCATGCCGGCGTTGCTGACAACGATGTCCAATCGTCCAAATTCTGCGACCACTGCGGCCACCATACGCTCGACATCTTCGCGCTTGCTGACATCGGCCACAACAGCCATGCCCGGCGTTTCCAGACGCGCTAAAATGGCGTCCACTTTTTCTTTGTTGCCGGGACGCTCCCGATAATTGACGGCCACGCGCGCGCCTTCGCGCGCAAAACGTTCGGCGATGCCGGTGCCAATGCCACTACTGGCGCCAGTCACAATGGCGACTTTATCTTTAAGTCTCATGAATTCCTTTGCGGTGATGTTTCTTGGTTTAGATTAACAAAAACCGGCGGCTGTTATCGCTTTTAATACTCCACCAGCATCGGCTCATCTTTTTGCGCCCAGCCATTTACTTTGATGTCGCGCAACCAAAACAACTTGCCCGGCGCGCCACCTTTGACTTCCGCTTCGATTAAAGGGCGCACGCTTTGAATCAATTCTTCCAAATCGTCATCGCTCAATTCTTCCAATTCGTTGGCTGCTTTTACAGCTTCATCAATGTGGCGCTCGCTGTTTAAACCCAAAATTGCCAGCGAAACTTGCGGCAAACCGAGCGAATAACGCAGCGCCAAATCGCGTTTGGAAAAAGCGCCATGCCCGAACACTTTCATGGCGATAACTGCTGTGTTTTTCTCCTGCGCGACGGGCAAAAGAAACGTTTCCGGGCTGGAAACGAGCCGATCCGCGATGCCGAGTGCCACTAAAACCGAATCGAAGTCGTAACAGCGCAAAGCGTTCGCTAAAATTTCGGGGCGCGTGTGGCCGGTAATGCCAATAAAACGCACTAAACCTTCCGCGCGCGCTTCTTCCAATGCCGTCAAAGCGCCGTCGGGCGCGATAATCTGCTCCCAATCGGCCCAAGTGTTGACGGCGTGAATTTGAATCAAATCCACATGGTCGGTTTGCAGTTTTTTCAGCGATTTTTCCAGTTCTTCGCGCACTCCATTGTAACTCCGATTGTTTATTTTGGTGGCGAGGAATGTTTCGGCCCGCCGCGTTTTCATCACTTCGCCGACCACAGGTTCGCTGCCATAATCGGGCGAGGTGTCAATGTAGGTGATACCTTTGTCCAATGCGTGATGCAGGCAGGCCACGCCCGTTTCAAAAGGAATATTGTCCTGCTTGCCCAGCGGCGCGGTTCCGTAGCCAATCAGCGGCACGCGCACACCTGTGGCGCCAAAGGCGCGGGTTGTTTCCAATGTAATCATAAATCCTCCAGAATTCAGGGCGCGGCGCTGCGAAAATTGTGCCGTATATGGAAGCGTTCAATTGTAGAAATAACCGCGCTCAAATATACTGCGGAACGCCAGAGAGTGCGGTTTGTCAAAGCCAAAACACAACCGCAAGACGTGGAATTTTAAGTGGCGCCCAGCGCCTGGAGGACAACGATGTTAGGACTCGGAACCAACGAACTTTTGATTGTCATGGTAATCGTGCTGATTTTATTTGGTGGCGCGAAAATCCCGCAAATGATGAAGGGCATGGGTGAAGGAATGCGCGAATTCAAAAAAGCCGCGCACGAAGACGAAGACGTGAAAAAAGAAACCAAAATTTCTTCGTAAAACACCCACCCTTCCTTTGACGGGAAGGCGAAAAGCGCAGAAAGACGGAAAGGCTTGTGAATTGCCTTTCCGTCTTTCCGCACTTCTCTCCTTCCCGTTTTTTGTTGACCAAACCATGATTGACACCGATTTTTTCGCGTGGCGCGAACGCGAATTTCCCTTTTTTCAGAAGCGAATTTTCCTGACGCACGCCTCGGTTTCGCCGCTTCCGGCGCGTTCGCGCGATGCGCTGCAAAATTACGCCGCGCTTGTCGCCGCTGAAGGCCAATTCGACGCGGCGCATTTTTCGGTTTATGCGCGCTGCAAAGAGCGTTTCGCGCAGCTTATCGGCGCTCCGGCGCAGCCCGAAGAAATCGCCTTTGCCGGTTCGACTTCGCACGCGTTGGGTTTGGTGGCAACCAGTTTCGATTGGCAAGCAGGCGACAATTGCATCGTGGCTGACGGCGATTTTCCCGCCAACGTTATCACTTGGAAAAATTTAGCGTTCACACACGGCGTCGAAACGCGCCTGATTCCCTTTCGCCCCGCAATGGATTTGACGGTTGACGACATCGCGCCTTTAATTGACGAGCGCACGAAAATTGTCAGTCTCGCGTCGGCGAATTTCGTTTCGGGTTGCCCGATAGATGTAAACGCCATCGGCGCCTATTTGCATGAGCGCGGCATTTTATTTTGCGTGGACGCCATTCAAACGCTCGGTGCCATTGAATTTGATGCCACAAATGTAGATTTCGTCTGCGCCGACGCGCATAAATGGCTTTTGGGGCCAAACGGCACCGCTGTTTTATGGGCGCGCGGCGAGGTTCTAACGAAAATGCGCCCGCAAATTCTTGGTTGGCTGGCCGTTGCGGGCCGCGATAATTGGCTGGCTTACGACACTACGCCGGTTGCCGGTGCCGAACGTTTCGAGCCGGGCGCGCGCAATTATTTGGGAGTGGTGGCAACCGAAGCCTCGCTTTCGCTTTTGCAAGATTTCGGCATGGCGAATGTCGAAAAACGCGTCGTCGAATTGCGCAATTACGCCGCGCAAAAATTGCAAGAAATCGGCTGCGAATTGCTGTGGAATCCGTTACCAAATTCCAAAGGCGGTGTGGTCACGTTTCAGCCGCCGCGCGGCGATATTGCAGCTTTATTTAACAAATTAGAAGAGCGTTTTGCTGTTTCTTTGCGCCAAGACCGCGCGGGCCAAGATTGGCTGCGCATTTCGGCGCATTTTATGAATTGTGAAGCGGATTTGGATCAATTGGCGGACGCGATTCAATCCTTCGGAAAATAAGCGGCGCCCCGGCAGAAATCCAAAAACCAACGAGCGCATAACGCATATACGCCGCGCCGAGCGATACAAAATCTTCGCCGCGCGGCAATAGCAAGCCAAGTCCATCCCAGAAAACGCCTACGCCAATCAAGCCAATCACATAACGTAAGATTTTATTGCCGCCATTGGCGTAGCCGCCATTTTTCAGAATCCAGCAAGCGCCAACAAGAAAACCGAAGAATGCTCCTGATGTTTTAACAATAGACTGAAGCGAGTAAACAGCGCCATAAAGATTTGGATGTGCCTTGAATTCTGCTGTGCCGAAATAAAACAACATTTTTAAACCGAAACTTGCAGAATTAGATTCAATCGTTTGTAAGTGCCTTCCCCAACGAAAATAAAAACAGATAAATAATGAAGTCGCTACAAAGCAAAGCATAAGACATTGTAAAAAATCCAACTTTTGTAACCAATTCCCAATTGGCTTTTCCAATTTCAAAAAGGTGCCGAGCAAAAAGGCGCCGATGAGCCAACCGCCTAAAACGTCGCCGGGAAAATGAACATTCAAAACAAGACGCGACAGGCCGATAAAAGCGCATAAAATCAGCGCGATGCCCCACGCGAGGCGCGTTTTGGCTTTGGCGGCTAATAATCCCCAAACCGCGACGGCATTTTGCGCGTGGCCCGATGGAAAACCGAAACTCGGTTCAAACGCGTGCGCGATGATTTTGGCATCCAGCCACGCCGGACGCGGCGCGTGAAAGAACAATTTCAACGCGCCGTTCAAATTCGCACTCAGCAAAAACATAACGCCGATGCGCAAACCCAAACGCGCATTCACGCACCACAAAAGCGCGGGCATAATCAGCAAATAAAACTCTTCTGAGCCGAAAAACGAGAGTATTTTCCAGAAAATCATAGGCTATTATTGAATCTGCACGCCGCGATTGCGCTTAACCGATTGCGCCAAATATGCGCCATTTAGTGCGGCTGCGAGGGAAAGCACAAAAGATAACGCTGACCACAGAATATACAGCGATGAAAATAATATGCCCCGTATGGCGCTGGTGTTCATGAGCGCAAAAATACACGTAGCAAAAAACAGCAAAATTATTACGACAGATGTGAACTGGTAAGGATGATGGCGCGCACGAAATCCAACAACAAAACCGATGAGCGTGCCATAGGCGACGGGCGAGGCAAATCGCAAAACTGTATTTGCCACGCTGAACCACGGCGCGGAAAAAACGGCGGTGCCGTAATGTGTGGACAAGTAGCGAAAAAGGAAAGACCAAAATAAACTTTGAGCCAGCCACCAAGCCACACCAACGCCTAAACCAGCGCCAATCGCGCCCCATTCGATGCCCGCAGGCGGTGCACTTTGAGGCTCATTTATCGGTTCAACGGCTGAAAATTCGGGTTGGTTCTCCATAAAACGCTCTTTAGTTTAGCTTTATAGACATTTTTCAAGACTTATCGAGAAAAGTAACAATGCTGGCCCTCGTAACGATTGCCAAGAGTGGAAAATAGGGCCTGTGATGAGGAATTTATAAAGTAAGATGGTCATCTTTCTAAGAAAGACCGTGAAATTATAAATTAGGATGGCGAAATTATAAATTAGGATGGCGAAATTATAAATTAGGATGGCGAAATTATAAATTAGGATGGCGAAATTATA
>JANMKN010000270.1:0-2473 GCA_031372065.1 Abditibacteriaceae bacterium
GAATGATCTTTATCGCCCTGTGAAATTTGGCTTTCGTTTTTCGTGAAACGCCGCCGTGCCTTCTTTCACATCATCGCAGTAATTCGACACGAGCGTTGCCATTGCCGCATCCTCCAGCGCATTTTCCAAATCCATCGCTTGCTGTTTGTACATCATCCGCTTGGTCAAGCGCATGGCAATGGGCGGGCAGTCCGCGAGCTTTTCCGCCCATGCGCGCACAGTTGGCATGAATTCTGCATCGGGGACAACTTCCGTGACCAGACCTAATTCTTTCGCTTGCTCAGCCGAATAGACTTCGGAAAGCAGCGACATCTTCAGCGCGTTTTGCAGCCCCATAAATTTTGGAAAGAGATACGCGCCACCTTCATCGGGAATCAGCGCAAACTTCAAACTTGTATCGCCGAGTCGCGCACTGGCGGCGGCAAGACGAAAGTCGCAGCATAATGCGAGCGTCAATCCACCTGCGACTGCCGGGCCGTTAACCGCAGCTATCGTCGGCTTATCAAAGCGGCGCAGTGTTATCACCAGTTGATGCATGTTCTCGCGCATTTCCAGCAGCGATTCCATGCGATGACCACGATAACGCGCTGGGTATTGAAAATCACGACTGATGTCCCCACCCGAACAAAAGCCCCGGCCTGCGCCTGTCAGGATCACGACGCGAATTTCATTGTCATCGCGCGCATCGGCTAAGGCCGCGAGGATTTCATGCACCATCACTTCCGAATAGGCGTTGAGCTTTTCGGGGCGATTCAACGTGATTGTTGCAAGGTGGTTTTCTTTGGCGTAAATGATTTGTTGGAACTCCATGGGCTTAACTCCAAAATCGAATTTTCTTAACTTATTGTGTTGTGGGGCAGCATTCTACATGCGGAGAAGCACTCGTCACAAGCCCCGCTACGATTGTCTTTGTTTGCACGCCAGCGTGTTGCGTGGCAGCGTAACCGATGTAGACCTTGCCCAGTCACAAATTGAGCTTATGACAAGACAAAAAACAGCGTACGGAACAGGCGGAAATAACGGAAGAGACGGAAAGGCTTAGCAGGTAAGTTTCTTTTCCGTTTGTTCGGTTATTTCCGTCTGTTCCGTACTCTCAAAAAAACTCGCTGACCTGGAGCTTCAATTTATGCCCGTGTTCAGTATAGAATCGGCACCACAACGGAGGTCACCTTTATGATGCCACTAAAACATGAGCCGCTGCTGACGATTGCTGATTGGGAAATGATGCCCGATGACGGCAAACGCTACGAAATTATCGAAGGAGAACTGTCTATGGCCTGTGCCCCAAGCCTGAAACACCCGCTTATTCTCAAGAACCTAATCACAGACACGGCAGCTTTACGGCAAACCGGCGTCAGCGAATATTGGATTGTGGACCCGGAACAAGCTTCAATTGAATTGCATGTATTGCAAGATCACATCTTGCGCATGACGGCGTTGTTGGCGGGATCAGATGAAATCACGTCTACTGTATTACCCGGTTATCGTTGCCCCGTTGCCAGCATTTTTAAGTTCGATTTCTAACCACCAGCAGTTTTTTCTACCAGCAAAAATCATGTCGAAACAAAGCTCTGCCCCGCCCGTTCGGCTGATGTCAATGGATGCTTATCGCGGATTTGTCATGTTCCTGATGATGGCGGAAATCCTGCATCTGGCGCGTGTTGCTGCGGCGCATCCTGACAGCACCTTTTGGCACGTTCTGGCCTGGAATCAAACGCACGTCGAATGGTTTGGGTGTTCGTTGCACGATTTGATTCAGCCGTCGTTTTCGTTTCTGGTCGGTGTCGCGCTTCCCTATTCTATTGCCAGTCGCGTGGCGAAAGGGCAATCCACCAGGTTCATGTATTTTCACGCGGCGTGGCGCGCACTCTTACTGATTTTGCTCGGGGTGTTTTTGCGCTCGGTGGGCAAGTCACAAACGTATTGGACATTTGAGGATACGCTGTCGCAAATCGGTTTGGGCTATGTGCCTTTATTCTGGCTCGGCTTTCGTTCTATGAAAGTCGTTTGGATTTCATTGGCGGTGATTTTGGTGGGCTACTGGCTGGCGTTTGTGTTGTATCCGCTGCCGCCTGCGGGCTTTGATTACACGGCTGTTCGTGTGCCTGCGGATTGGGCGTATCATTCAACCGGGCTGGCGGCGCACTTCAATAAAAACAGCCATCTGGCGTGGGCGTTTAATACGTGGTTTTTGAATTTATTTCCGCGCGAAAAAGTCTTCACGAATAATGGCGGCGGTTATTCGACGCTGAGTTTTATTCCGACACTCGGCACAATGATCTTGGGTTTAGTCGCCGGGCGTTGGCTGAAATCTGACAACGCGGACAAAGAAAAACTGCGCCGCTTTTTGCTCGCCGGAGTGATCGGCATTTTGCTGGGCCTCGTGCTGCACCTTGCTCACATTTGCCCGCTCGTCAAACGTATCTGGACGCCGACGTGGACGATTTTTAGTGGCGGCGCGTGCTTTCTATTG
>JANMKN010000273.1:0-63430 GCA_031372065.1 Abditibacteriaceae bacterium
AACGCCAAGCTCAGCCGCCGCCGCAGGTAGCGACCAAGCTAAAATTACCCGACACGCTTTAATTTGCCAGAGCTTCGGCGGTCGGTTGCAGCGCCTTGTTAGACGGCGGTTGGTGACTTTTGCATCCAGTCCGAGAATTGATAGGCGGTGTCGCCAGCCGCGCCGTTCTCGATTTCATCGTTATCTTCCTGCTCTTGCGTAATCACAAACGGGACGATAATTCCGTGTTTTTCGGCAAGGTCTTGAATTGTGCCGCCATCTTCCTCACCATCCCAACCCCAGCATCGCGTCCGAACAATGGCGCGCACGAACTCTTTTAGCTTTTCGCTTTCGGCTTCTGTCATTTGAATCTCCTTGCGGCAGCGCGCCGCCGTCTAACGACTAAACTCAGCCGCCCAAACAGCGCGGCCACAAGTAATAATTACCCAAAACTAACGGGCGCTGTTTGGGTCGGTTGCAGTGCCTTGTTAGCTTGCAGTTGTGAGCGTTTCGACTTCAACATCCTCGCTTGTCACGCGTGCATTGATATTTATAAATGGCTCAACCTTCGAGCCGTTTATATGACCGTAACCCTCCGCAAAACCATCCCAACCGAAAAGATCGCGCGCTGCCATTTGAGCAATATGCTCTGCGTGTTCTTTAAGCGTTGTGAACGGATAAAACGATGCCCGAAATTCGGCCATGAATTTTTCGTCCATACTTTCATCGTCAATTTCGACTTGAACGACTGATGTTTGAATGACTTCGCACTCAAATTTATGAATCATAAACCTTCGACCTCCCTGAAAGCTGCGCGCTGCAAGCTAACGACCAAGCTCACCCGCCGCCGGAAGCGCAGCGAGGAGGAACGACGAGCGAAGATGTAGGCGGTCGGGTGCAGCGCCTTGTTAGGCCGGTGTTGATGCCTTACGACACCGGCCCGTATTTGATGTGCGTTACTTTCCAAGTTTTGCCCCTTCGTGTGAGTGTATAAGTATTGCTGGTGGCAAAGAGACCGCCGCCAAAGTAACCTCCTTTGGCTGTGACCTTGTTCCTGCTCAACCACCTGATGCTGGTGACTCTATAAATCAATCCTATATCTTTTGTCTGTTTATCTCTTACCCACAAGCCGGAAGTTTTGGGGTCTGTGGATTTGGAATCAATGTAAGATTGGGAAACCCTTTTGATAGGCGGTTTGTGTCCTGCGAACCGCTTTAGCAATTTGTCGCTTGGGTCTTTATCGTTTTCAACGGAAAGAAAATAGACCTTGAATGGATCAACATAATCTTTGGGCGCTTGAATTGGAGCAGGTTCTTTTACTTTCTTCTTCGGCTTCGCGCGAGACGGCAAAGGATACGGATGAAGCTGAAAACGGAATGCGGCTTCTCGAATATCGTCTTCTTGAATTACGCGCGAGGTTGGCGCAGCGTAAAGCGTGAAAGCACTTAACGAAAGTATGGTTACTGCGAGCAGTGTCGAGAGCCGAATCATAGAACCTCCTGAACACCATTTATTGTAGCACACGCGACCAAGCCGCGCGCACCGGCCTAACAACTAAGCTCACCCGCCGCCCGCCGAATCGAGACCAAGTTGAGCGCAAGGCGACCACGCTCGAAAACCCGCCAAGCTGCGGGCGGTCGGGTGCAGCGCCTTGTTGGGCCGCTGTCAGGGAACCTTTTAATTCCCATGCCAAGTATTCGCGCTCCTTGCCGCCGACGATTTCTGTTTTGGAAGACCTAAACGAATTGACCAACGATTCTGTTATTCTGCCGCCGATTCGACCTGAATCATCGTAAACAACATAATCTCGACCCTCTTTCAAATCGTCTTTTACATCCTCATCTTCCACCCATAGAAAATTGAGTATTTTGTTTTCATAACTGATTTTACCTGACACGACACCATCCCACCTATCGCCTAACTCAACGACAACAGCCACCAATTCTTCCAGTTCAAGTAATTTCGTTAATCCAATTTCAGGCTTGTTCATAAAATCTTGCCTCCTCGCTTTCGCGCAGCGGCCCAACGACCAAGCTCACCCGCCGCCCGCCAAATCGAGACCAAATTTGACTTAACGCGACCAAAAACGAGAACCAGCCAAACTGCGGGCGGTCGGGTGCAGCGCCTTGTTGGGCAGCACTGAATTTGACGACGCGAACCGAGGCCCAAAAACCCGCGCCGACGCCGAAAAGCCGGCGCACCCGACAACCAAAACGCCGCGCTGAAACCCGCCAACGATGCGGACAAATGCACGCCGCCGACATGAAAAACCGCGAAAATGAGCCGAAATATGGCCGCCAGAAGCCCAAAAACGCTACCCATCAAGCAAATCTCGCGTTGCGGCCCAACGACTAAGCTCACCCGCCGCCCGCCAAATTACGACCAAGTTTGACACAAGGCGACCAAAAATGAGAACCAGCCAAGCTGCGGGCGGTCGGGTGCAGCGCCTTGTTGGGCAGCATTGGGTTTGATGACGCGGCCCGATGCCCAAACGCTGCGCCGACGCCGAAAAGCCTCGCTCGCCACAAAACCAAAACGTATTGCTAAAACCCGCCAAAAGCGGACAAAAGCACGCCGCCGACACGAAAAGCGGGGAAAATGAGCCGAAATATCGCTGCCCGAAGCCCAGAAACCGCGCAGATGAAGGAAAGCTGGCGTTGCGGCCCAACTATGTAATTAGACCGACTTTTTTCCATATAACGTCTCCTTATGCGGTATTATACGGAAAATTGTCGGTTTTAGGGCGATTTTTGCGGTATTATCAGGAAAATATTCTGTAAAATGACGTTAATTAGGCGATTATATAGAATATTTTCCGTATAGCGCGCCAAATTGCGGCCAATACGGAAATTTTTCCGGATAACTCCGCTACTACTGGTATAATAGCGCCCAGTATGAACGAAAACAATCAGACCTTTGACCAAGATCAAACATTACAGGGGCCACTCCATCAGCAGAAAAAATTCACTTCACTCGATGATTTTTTGAGCGATTGTCAGGGCGTTATGCGTTTGCGACGCTTAAGTTTGCGCACCGAAGAATCGTATTTGTTCTACATCCGGCGCTTTATCAAATTTCATGGCAAGCGGCCCGATGTCATGGGCGTTAGCGAAGTCGAACAGTTTCTCACGTTTTTAGCTGCCGAAGAAAATGTCGCGGCTTCCACACAAAATGTCGCTTTTTCCGCGCTTTTGTTTTTGTATCGTCATGTTTTAGAGCAACCTTTGCCGCCTCTCATTGCAGCCGTGCGCGCCAAACGACAGCGCCGCGCGCCGGTTGTGCTTTCCAAGCAAGAAGTGACGCTGCTTTTGGCTCACTTGCCCGCGCCGCACGACCTCATGGCCTCACTGCTTTATGGCTCCGGCTTACGTTTGATGGAACTTTTGCGCTTGCGCGTGAAAGATGTAGATTTCGAGCGCGGTTTGCTGGTTGTTTATCAGGGCAAAGGCGATAAAGATCGCCACACGCTTTTGCCAAATAGTCTGCGCGAGCCGTTGCGCCTTCATTTGCAAGAAACGCATTTGCGCTGGCAACAAGCGCAAACCATCAAAAAGCTGCCGGTTTATATGCCCGGCGCTTTGGCGCGCAAATATCCGCAAGCGGCTTTTGAATGGGCATGGCAATGGGTTTTTCCGGCCTCGCAGTCGGCGCTCGACCCGCGCGATGGAAACGAAAAACGTCATCACTGGCGCGAAGATACTTTGCAAAAAGCCGTCAAAAAAGCTACGCGCGGAGCGGAAATTCATAAAAATGTCTCGCCCCACACGCTGCGCCATTCGTTTGCCACGCACCTTTTGGAAGATGGCTACGATATTCGCACCGTGCAGGAATTGCTCGGTCATCAAGACATCCGCACCACGCAAATTTACACTCACGTTATGAATCGCCCCGGTCTGGGCGTGCGCAGTCCGTTGGATAATTAAAATTGTCGAAAGCAATCCATGAAACCATTTTTATTCGGCGCCTTAGCGCTTTTGGCATCTGCAACTTTGCCCGTTTTGGCCCAAAATCAACATCCTGCGCTGCCACTTTTGCGCGTGCCGCAGGGCGCGGGCATCAATATTCATTTCACCGACCCGCAGCCCGGCGAGATGAAAATGTTGGCCGACGGCTATCGTTTTGTGCGCATGGATTTTTCGTGGGGCGGCACCGAAAAGGAAAAGGGCGTTTACGATTTTTCGGCGTATGATCGCTTGCTCAAATCGTGCGATGAACATAAAGTCCGCGCGCTGTTTATTCTCGATTACGGCAATAATCTTTACGACGATGGCCTATCGCCGCACACGGACGAAGGCCGCGCCGCTATGGGAAAATGGGCCGCCGCTGCCGTGACGCATTTCAAAGGACGCGGCGTGCTGTGGGAAATGTTCAACGAGCCAAATATCGGCTTTTGGAAGCCCAAACCCAATGTGAACGACTACATTTTGATGGACAAGGCCGTGGCCGCTGCGATTCGACAGGCCGCGCCGGGCGAATGCTATTTCGGCGCTGCGACTTCGACGATTGATATGAAGTTTCTCGAAGCCTGTTTTCAAAGTGGCGCGCTCGAACGCTGGGACGCGGTTTCGGTGCATCCTTATCGGCAAAATGACCCCGAAACCGTTGCTGGCGAATATCGCAATTTGCGAATGCTCATTGAGCGCTACAAGCCGAAAAATAAAGTCGTTCCGATTATTTCCGGCGAATGGGGCTATTCGACAGCGTGGGACAAATTCAATTACGAGCGCCAAGGCAAATATCTACCGCGTCAATGGATGACGAATTTGATGAACGATGTGCCTATTTCTATCTTTTACGACTGGCACGATGACGGAGTTGACCCCAAAGAATCGGAGCATCATTTCGGCACCGTCGAAAACCAAACCTTTGCGGGCCGTGACCCGATTTACAATCCGAAACCCAGTTACACCGCTGCCAAAACCTTAACTCATTTTTTCGACGGCTACGATTTCAACAAGCGCTTGGCGCTCGTTTCGCCGGACGATTATTTATTGCTTTTCACCAAAGGCGCCAGCCTAAAACTCGCGGTTTGGACGACCAAAGAAGCGCATGAAATCACAGTTCCAGCTTCGGCGGGCAGATTTCGCGTGACCGATTATTTGGGCGCCACGCAACCGGAAATGACAGCCGTAACCGGCGGCTTAAAATTGCAAATCAGCGACGGGCCGCTGTATTTGGAGCCGACAGTTTCCAACACGATTTTGCGTAGTGCCGCGACGTGGGCGCGTGTGCCCTTGGATATGTTTGTCAAAGCGCCAAACAGAGTAAAAACAGGCGGATTTTCGTTGATAACTGATCGCACAGGAAACCAAATACCTATCGCCCAAATCAAAGAGGTTTTGGTCACACGCAACTCATCAAATCAAATGGTGCGGCGCTTCAAGTGGGTTGAAGGTGTCACTCTTAGACAAACCAGCGAAGCCGTCGTTACCAATCCGTTGCGGCTAACGCTATCGCCCGCCGGACAAAATCTTGTGGTCAAGGTGGAAAACCCATCTGGCGAGGCCCTGTCGGGGCGCATAGTCGGCAATTACAATGAGCCGCAAAACATCGTTTTCAATACGGGCGAAACCGAAAAAACCGTATCGCTGCGTGGTGCGCAGGCTACAGGATTCAGCGGTGGATGGGAAACGAAAGTGCGTTTCGAAGGCACGGATCCACTGGATGTCGTTGAAGAAAAACGCGGTTTTTCTCCGATTTGGCAAATGCACGTTCTCAATGAAGTATCGCTGCCCAAAGATTACAAAATTACTCCCGATGGGGATGCCAAAATCGAATCCGAGCAAACGCTTTCAGTGGAACAACCCGCTGAAGGCCCATCGCCCGCCGACGGCCCATCCTTGAGACTGACTTATCGCTTCGCGCCCGGCTGGAAGTTCGCCAATTTACAGCCAATGAACAAAAGTATTCAGAAAATGGCGGCTCAAGCCAAAGCGCTTGGAATGTGGATTTACGGCGATAATTCGGGCAATGTTTTGCGAATGCGCTACCGCGATGCGGGCGGGCAAACGTTTCAACCCAACGGCACGAGCGTCAACTGGCAAGGCTGGAAATATTTCGAGTTTCCTCTTGATGGCAGCGGCGGTCATTGGGGCGGCGCCGCAGACGGCAAACTGCACTACCCGCTTCAACTGGAATCGCTGCTCATTTTCGATTCCATCAAAAGCGAAAACAATCGCGGCGCCATCTACCTGAGCGCGCCAATGTGGATTTATTGAGAGTGCAAAACTCTTCCGTTGACCAACGGAGGCGTTTTGCAGAGCTTTTTCACACCAAAAAGCCTAAAAATCCCGATTTTTGGCCTTAATTGGCCTGCCAAACCAGCGGAAAGTGTTTGCCGCACACCGTTTCGCCGTGCTTTGCTTCGACAAACGGTTTCATCGGATGCGAACCATTTTGATCAAATACGGCGCGCTCTGTCATGAAATGCAAGGCGATGGCGCGGCGCGGACGGCCTGATTTGTTGGCTTGTGAGCCGTGCCACGTCAACGGATGATGAAAATGCACCGCGCCTTTTTCGACAGGACACAAGCGCACTTCGAGAGATTTATCTTCAAACGCTGCGGGCATCGCCTCGAAATCTTTGAGCGAATGCAGCACGCTGATTTTATCGCCCCAGCGATGCGAACCCGGCACCATGCTCATGCAGCCGTTGTCGGCAGCGGCGTCGTCCAAAGCCACCCACGCCGTCAGTTGCACATCTTTGGGCGTGAGAATCGGCCAGTAAGGTGAATCCTGATGCCACATATTCACGCCGCCAATCGCTGCCGGCTTGTATTGAATTTGGTCGTGAAACAAGCGAATCTCGCGCGCCTGCATTTCGGCTTGCATCAACTGCGCAATTTCTTCGACAATCAGCGAATTATGCAGCAGATTTTTAAAGGCTTCTGAGCCTTCCCAAATGTTGACGATTTGCCAGACCGGAGCCTCGGCTTTGCCCGATAAATTCGCCACACGCACCGGTTTTTTCTCGCGTTCGATGCCGTTTTGATAATCGTCAATCACGCGCAATGTTTCGGCGCGCAAAATTTCCACTTCGTCGTCGTTCAAAACGCGCGAACCTTTTAAAAATCCATCGCGCCCAAACTGTTCAATCTGTGCCGGAGAAAGCATAAAATAACCTTTTGTAGCGGCCAACTTTCTTAATGCACCACATAAGTCGCCTGCGGGTTGTCGCTGGTGTGGCGGCGGACGCGGCCTGAAACTTCAAGATGGCGCAGGATATGAAAAATCGTTTCGACTTCGCCGGAAACGTGCAACTGTGCGGCGATTTCATCGGCGCGCAGTTCCGAACCGGGCTGTCCATGCAACAATTCCAAAACGCGTGCTTGCAACGAGATAATATCTTGCGCGGCGACTTTTCCGGCTTCGACGCCCGGCTGATGATACGCATTGATTTCGATCAAACTCGCGTAAAAGCCCACGGCGCGTTCGTAAAGTGCGATAAGGCGACCCACTGTTTGCGCGTCCACTTGGCGCACCGTAATCGTCAAACTTTCGCGCCCATTTTCGTATAAGGCGCGGCGCGTGCCGTGCAGAAAACCAAACAAATAATCGCCACTCGTCACGCCCGATTCGACTTGCAGCGGTTCACCATCGCGCGTTTTTAAAACTTCGATGAACGTTGCGAAAAAGTTGTTGATGCCATCGCGCAACTGCTGCACATAAGCGTGCTGATCGGTGGAGCCTTTGTTGCCGTAAACCGCGATGCCTTGATGCACGGTGCGGCCTTGCAGGTCTTTTTCCTTGCCCAGCGATTCCATAATCAACTGTTGCAAATAACGCGAAAAAAGTTCGAGGCGATCTTTGTAAGGCAAAATTACCATGTCTTTGCGGCCCGCGCCGCCCGTGGCGTGAAACCACATCGCCGCCAAAAGCGCGGCGGGATTTTGCAGGGTGTCGCGGCGACGTGTGGCTTCGTCCATTTGAGCGGCGCCTTCTAAAAACGCATCTACGTCGAAGCCTTGCAAAAGCGCCGGCAGCAAACCGACAGCGCTGGTAACGCTGGTGCGCCCGCCCACCCAATCCCACATCGGAAAACTCGCCAGCCAGCGCTCGTTGACAGCGACTTTATCGAGTTGACTGCCCTCGCCGGTAATCGCCACGGCATGATTTCCAAAATGCAAGCCCATTTCGTGATAAGCGGCCTGCGCTTCGAGCATTCCGTTGCGCGTTTCCTTGGTGCCGCCGCTCTTGCTAATGACGACAACCAAAGTTGTTTTCAAGCCTTCGCCGATTTGCGCCAGCACGCGCTCTATGCCATCGGGATCGGTGTTGTCGAAAAAATACGGCGTCATTTTGTCTTCGCGGGGCTGCGAAAGCGCGTGCGCCACGAATTGCGGCCCCAAAGCGCTGCCGCCAATGCCAACAATCAGCACGTTTTCAAATTTGCCACCGCGTTGCGGCGTGATTTCGCCTTCGTGAATCTGCGCAGCGAAGTTTTTGAGATTCTCAAGCGTATCGGTAATTTCCTGCCTCAAATCGGCGGGCGCCAATTGTGGGGCACGCAGCCAATAATGGCCGACCATGCGATTCTCGTCGGGGTTGGCAATGGCGCCTTTTTCCAATTGTGCCATCGCTTCGTAGGCTTTTTGCAGACGCGGCTCCAGTGACGAGAAAAAATTCTCGCCAAAATTCATCCGCGAAATGTCGAGGCTCATTTCCAGAGCATCTTCAAGAAACAAGTATTTTTGGTAACGTTGCCAGAGTTGTAAATCGTTGGACATTTCAGTTTTTAGCATTTTCTACAGTTTCCATCGCCAGCGCGACAGCGCCCAAAGCAGCGGCATCGTGGCCTAATTGCCCGGCGGCAAAATGCAACCCGGCCATGTGCGAGGGCAAACAAAATTCCTTAAGTCGAATACGTAGCGGTTGCATCAACGTTTCACCCAGCGACGACACCAAACTACCGCCTACCACCAATTTCGCCGGATTGAGAATCGTCAACGCGGCGCCCAATCCCTGCGCCAAACGGTGCGCAAATTCATCGCACAGCGAACGCGCCGCGAAATTGTTGCCGTAGCTTTGCCAAATTTGCGCGGCGCTTTGATTGGTGATGCCATAAGTCGCCGCGCGCATTTGAAAACTTTCCTCAGTGCAATAGCCCGACAATCCGCCACGCTGCCCGTTGGCCGTTAGCGCACCATCGCGGTCAATGCAAAGCGCGCCGATTTCACCGGCGGCATTCGTCGCGCCGCGCAGCAGCTTGCCATTGATTTGCGCCACCGCGCCGAGGCTGTGACCGACGTGAACATAAAGCCAGTCGGTCTTGTTTTCATTATCGCGCAAGGCGCCAAAACGCGCCTCGCCCACGGCTTCGGCGATGAGCCGCGTTTCGGCTTTTACATTAGTGATGTGCAAATGCCTGCGGAGCGCATCCGGCACGTCAAAACCTTCCCAACCAATACGCGCACTTTTGAGCGCCACGCCGTTGACATCCAACGGAGCATCTAAGGTCAGCGCGACGCATTGAATTTGATCAAGCGTAATTTGCGCGCGCTGCAACGTTTCGCGGGCGGCGCTCATGGCAGCCAACCATTGCGCGGGCGTGCCGCCTTCGCGTGGCAAATCGGCGCGCAAAGCCAGTTCGGCCCGCCCTTGGGCATCGGCTAAAATCGTCGCCACATCGCGGCGCGCTAAATCAATTCCCAGAAGCATAAATACACAAAACAGCGCTCAAAGTATAGCCGACACAGATGCCCTCGCGATGAGGCAAGCCCCGAAAAACCAAACCACCGGGTCGCATAAGCGCAACCCGGTGGTGTGAAACTAATAATCGTTTTGGTGGAGATAAAGGGAGTCGAACCCTTGACCTCTTGAATGCCATTCAAGCGCTCTCCCAACTGAGCTATATCCCCAATTTACAAAGGCGTTTTGCAACGCTTTAGAAATTATACATAGGGCCGCGCCTTTTGTCTATAAATTTCAGGGCTAAAAATCTGGACGAAGTAATCAAAGGGGTGCAAACACCACGCGATTTGTGTTGGAATTGTCCCGGCACAACAAAACCAGACGGCATTTTCAAGGAGATTTTTCATGTTGACAACGGCTTTTTTGGGCGTGGCGCATATTCACACGCCGGGCTTCATCAATACCATCAAAAAGCGCGGCGATGTGCGCGTGAAGGCGGTTTACGATTGGGACGCCGAACGCGGAAAACGCCGCGCCGCCGAACTGGACGCGCAGTTTGTGGATAATGTGGACGCCATCGTTGGCGACCCGGAGATTACTTCGGTTGTCATTTGTAGCGAAACAGCGCGACACCGCGAATTGATCGAAAAGGCAACAGCGGCAGGCAAGCATATTTTCGCGGAAAAACCATTGGCGACTACAGGCGAAGAAGCCAGCGCCATGCGCGATGCTATCGCCAAGGCGGGCGTGATTTTTCAGACTGGCTTTTTTCAGCGCTCCAGCCCAGCGATGCGTTTTATCAAGCAGGAAGTCGAAGCCGGGCATCTCGGCACCATCACCCGGATGCGCCACACCAATTGCCACATGGGTTCGCTCGGTGGCTGGTTTGACACCGAATGGCGCTGGATTGCGGATGTAAACGAAGCGGGAGGCGGCGGTTATGCCGACCTCGGCGCGCATTCGCTGGACATCATTTTGTGGGTTATGATTCCCGCTTGTGGCCCCGTCAAAAGCGTCTGCGGCAGTCTCGGCACCGCCACTAAACGCTACGGCGAGATTGACGAATACGGCGCGGGCATTATCACTTTTCAAAGTGGCGCCTTAGCTGTGATGGAAGCCTCATGGGTTGATCCCAAACTGCACGCGCCGGTAGAAATTCACGGCACCAAGGGCGAAATTATCGTGCAGGACGGCAAAGTGCGCTATTACAGCGAGTTAGTCGAAGGCGCCGATGGCGGCGAGTGGACAAATTTGCCCGACAGCTTGCCCCACGCTTTTGACCTGTTCTGGGACAAGCAACTCGGCCAAGATGTGCCACTGGTGACTATTGACGAAGCCGCCGAAGAATCGCGTGTCATGCACGAGATTTATAAAGCCGCTTCTTAAAATCAGTTTGAAGGCAATCTGAACGGGTCATCCGCTGACTTGAACCGGCTTCCCGCCGCCAGCGGATGACCCGTTCAGGTCGCGGAATGCCATCTTCAACTGCTGGAATGGCATCTTCAACTCACGAAATAGCATCTTCAACTGGGGAAATGACGTGTTCAACTACCGGAATGCCATCTTCAACTCGCGGAATACCATCTTCAACTGTCGGAATGGCATCTTCAACTGACGGAATGGCACCTTCAACTGACGGAATGCCATCTTCAAGTAACGAAATGCCATCTTCAACTCATCGGACGGCATCTTCAACGAGGAAAATGCCCTTTTCAGGTCGAAAAATGACTTTTTCGTGCCTTTCGGCTCCCCGCGCAGCTTATTTTTCGATGGGTAACGGCTCTGTTTCGTCGTCGCGCAAGTCCATTTTTTGCTCTGGAGACAGTGGCAAGAGGCCGTTTTTCAAGTCTGCTGCGATTTTCGCCAGCGCGATAACAGTTTGTGGCGCGAATTGTGGGGAGGTAGGCGAATTTCGCGTGAAAAAGTCGCTGATTGCCACGATTCCCATTCTTGTGCCTTCGGGCGTTTTGTTTCTCACGATAAATAATTGCGGCACGCTATCGCTGCCATCGGCGCGATAGGAGCGCATTAAAGGAAAAATTTCCGCGCCGGGGCGAGGCACCAGCCAGCGCGAAGGCAGTTTCTTCTCCACAAGCGGCACATCGAACAGTGGCGGGAGATATTTTTTAAAAAGCGGCGTCGCTTCGTGCCGCGTGCCATCGTCGCGCCGCGCGGGAACATCGTTATAAGCCAAACCCAAAACTTTGCCATAGATTTCGGACGTTTCCCAGCCTTTATCCGGCGTGACAGGCGACGGCATCCACACGCCATCGGGATATTTTTCGATGCCCGCCAAAAACGGCACCGGCCCGGCGCCCAACGAAATAAGAAGGCCACCGTCAGCAGAAAATTTTTGCAGCGCGAGCGTGGCGCGACGCGGAAACGCATCGCCGGGCAACATCAGACCATCGAATTTTGCAGCCGAAAACTCTTCGGCGTCTTGCAATTGGTCGATGCTAAGGCGCGAAGTGTCAGCGCCGCTTTCGGCCAGCCATTGGGCCACTTGATTGAGCCAATCGAGATCAATTTTGAAGCGACTGGAAGAAGTGCTCGTTTCAGGATTCCAAATCGCGATGCGTGGTTTGGCCTCCGCGACGGCCAACGAACCAGCTAACGAAAACCAAAGTGCC
Source organism: Abditibacteriaceae bacterium (assembly GCA_031372065.1). Classification (GTDB taxonomy): domain Bacteria; phylum Armatimonadota; class Abditibacteriia; order Abditibacteriales; family Abditibacteriaceae; genus DASWNL01. The sequence goes on from JANMKN010000273.1 coordinate 12,240, forward strand.
CCAACCAACAGAAAAAAACGTAACATCACGACCCTTTTGAAAACCTTAAACGCCGTCTGCGAATAGCCGCTACGGTTTCGCTGACGCAAAAACATCTCAAAAACGACGCAAATTTCTATTGAGGTTGCGTCTTTTTTGCGAAATGAAATTGGCGTATCGAAGATTTGCGGCTATTCGCCGATAGTTTCTTAAGGCCTACGACGGCGCAAGCGATAGGCCACGAAGCAATTTTCCCTGGTGCCGGGCAATGGTGGCCCTTCGATTACTTCGCCGCCGGGATGCAAAGCGCGAATGCGAGGCAACATAATTTGATACTTATCGAGTAGCAGCCACACCGAATCGGTGTCGCGGTCATCTTCATCAAGACTAAAAATACCATGTTCTTTCGAGCGATCTTCGATCCATATTTCCGGCGCTAAAAACTGGCGGGTTTGATATTCCTGCGACCAACGCTCCGACATAAAATAAATGTGTGCTTCGCGCGGCAACTTCTTCACCCACTGCGAGGCTTCGGTAATTCCCGTCACGAAGGCCCATGATTGTTGCTCAGTGCGCGGAAAATACTCGTAATAATCGAACAACGTTTTACCGCCGAGAAGCAGTAGAAAACACATCAACGCAAAGTGCCAAGGAACGCGCAAAGACGGCTTCCAGCCTTGAATCATGCGCGAGATTTCGCGCACCCCACAGGCGGCGAACAAGGCTAAAACGGGCGCCAAGGCTAAGGTGCGGCGCATGGTGCCATCAATGGTGATGACCGCGCCGCATGGCAACAAAATAAGCAGGGCAACAAGCAGGATAAGCACGTTATCGCGCCGCGTTTTCCACAGCGCAAAAGCGCCGCCCCAAGCTAACAAAACGACAGCAAGCGACATTTGCGGCACGATGCCAGTGCCATCGGCGCTGTCCACCACAGGATGCCAGCAAAGTCGCTCCCAGAAATCTAAATAGCGACCAATCAATACGCCAGAGCGCATTCCATAGGATGTTTGCAACCATTCGGCACGCCGGAACAGCGAATACAATTCAAAATGCGCGGTGAAATAAGACTCCGGCCTTCGCGCGTAAAGCAGCATTGGCACAGCGACGCACAGCAGCGTGATGGCGAAGGCAAAAAAATAGAAAGCGCGAGTGCGCCCTGTTATTTTTTTGTCGCGCCACAAACACCAAGCGGCAAAAAGGCCCGCTATCGCCACAAAAAGCACGTGCGCGTTGTAAATATAAAGGCCGCTGCCCAACACCGCGCCCGCGAAAATCCACCGCAAAAGATGGCGGCGTTCAATCGCTTCAAGCAAAAACCACACGCCGAGCAACACAAAAAGCGGCCACGCCGCGACGGGAAAACCGATGCGCGAAAAATGCAAATGCCAGTTGGAAATTGTCAGCAGAAAAGCCGCGAGCAACGCCATTTTCCAATCGAAAAAGCGCCGTGCAAAAAAATAAAGAACGACGATAGTCAAAACGCCCGCCAGCACCGAAACAAAGCGCACCGCGAAAATTGTCTCGCCGAAAATGCGAATGGCGAGTGCCACAACATAAAGCGGGCCAGTTGGTTCGCCCAGCGCCGCGCCAGTATAAGGCCCGATGCCGTTTTCGCGCCAAATGCGCTCTGCTTCGAGGCCTGAAACGGCTTCATCGCCGTGAAAACCGTGTGGAATCTCCGATAAATCCCATAAACGCAAAATCGCCGCGAAAAGCACGACGGCCAAAAGCAAAGCAGTTTCGAGCGCGCGTTCGCCTTTACTCATCGCTTGAATTATCGGGCGGCGCCGCAGGTTCATCGCCGCTGTGACGCAGCATTCCTTCGTAAATGCCCGGCGCCGAATCGGGAATGGCTTGCGCACCAGCGACTTTTTCGTAAAAACCAGTCGGCCCCGCGCCGCCGATAATGGCGTAGCCGTAACCGATATTTCGCATGGCGTGCAGGCAGGCGAGAAGCAAGGCTTCGCCGATGCCCTGCCCGCGAAACTCCGCGTTCACGCCGGTTGGCCCAAAAAAATCGAGGCACGTCGCATCGTAACAAGCGAATCCGAGCAAACAATTGTCTTTTGTGGCGATGAAAATCGAAACCGGCGCGTTATTGAAAGCCACATCGCTTTCGCTGGCCCAAAACGCGGAAAAATGGCGTGTGACCCAATCGAGAACGTGATGTTTTTCCGGTGCCAAAGCGCGCCGAATTGTGATGCCTTTGGCCTTTTGCGCGGCCAAAACCGGCTCCAGCGGCGGCAAATCATACAACTTCACTAACATATCGGGCATGATGTCTCACTTTTTTCGGTTTTTATGGGCGCGCGGCCAAATAACCCCAAACGTAAACGTTGGGCGTCCATGCGTCCACGGTAAATTCATTTTGCGCCACAAAAAGGAAGATGTCGAAATACGCTTCGGGCACCGGCCATTCGTCGGGCGAGGGCGTGCAAATTTTACTGAGATGATACTGAATCGGCCACGTAATCCAACTCTGATTCCAATTGTAATAATCCACGTTGCCGTAAACCGTGAGGCCCACCGGCGCTTTTTGGCCGGTGTGACGGCTGTCGAGATGCAAAGGATGCAGAATCGGATTAGTGCCCAGGCCGGTTGTATAAGTCATGTTATTCGGGTTGCAACCGGCCTGAAACTGCGTCGCTTGCACGGCGCCCGCCAGATACTCTTTTTTGCCGGTTAAAAAATGAGCGCGCGCTAATTCAATGGCATCGGGCGTGGAATAAAATCCTAAAAACATCGGCTTGCCTTTGTCGGGCGTGGTCAAATTAAAAGCGTTATTTTTGGCGTAATTCAAAGCTGATGACGCTTGGTTTTCGATGGCAGAGACGGCGTTCTTTTTCAGCGTGGCCTCGGTTTTATTAGCGGGCAAACGCGCATACAAAAAGGCCGCATCGCGCTGAACGGCTTTGCCCCATTGAAAGATATTTGTTGGCTGCGCATTCAAAACAGTGTTCTCCAAAAAGACATCGTGCCATTGTTTTTCGCCAGTGAGATCGTAAAGAATCAGCGCCGCGTAATTGCGCGCGTCTTTGATTGTCCAGTCGAGCTTATCGAGCGTGCCCGCCACTTTGCGCTGGGCGTAATCCTTCTCGGCCCATTGCATCGCATGGAGGGCGCTGTCGCGGTAAAGCGGCGCCATTTGCGGCTTGTATTGCGCCAGCAATTTCGCGGCGCGGGCACAAACGCCCGCATAAATATAAGTAGCGTTGATGTCGGGCGCGAAAACATAAGCGTCCATGCTTTGCAGCCAACTCACTTCGCCCGCAATCGGGTCGCCGGGCGTTTCGATGCCATGCGGCACACCGCCATCGGCGTTTTGCAAGCGACGGAAACAATCAATTTCAAAAAGCGCTTCGGTTAAAATATCCGGCACATCGGGCGTGATGGGAATGCTTAATTTCAGCTTGGAAAAATAAGCGGGAAACAGTTCCAGCAGTTCCAATTGTGCCATTGTGACGCTCAGATGCGTGACGCGGCGCGGATTCCAATCGCCCGCATCGTGATAACCGCCCCACGCATCGGGCAGCAGTTCGCCAGTGCTGCCTTCGGCTAATTCTTTAAACGCCTCGCCGCCTTTTTCGAGAGCCGAATATTTCGAGCGAAAAACACGCACGCCGTCCGCCGGATGGAAATCGCGCGGCTTTTTGAAATCGCTGTAAGGCGGCCCCACTTCCACGCCGCTGCGCTGGTTATACAAGCCCTGTATTTGAATTTTGAAAGCGCGCTGCCATGCTTGCTCCTCAATTTGAAACGGATAACTGCAACCGATGTTTTCCACGCAAACGCGATAAGTGCCGGGCGTTTGGAAGTCGCCGAAATCCATGCGATAAACGTCGGTGCGATTGAAGTTTTGGTCTTTCCACATCAACTCTTTTTCATCGGCGCTTTTGGCAAGTTCAAGGGCGCCCGTAAAAACCGCTTTGTTGTTTTTGTCGCGGAGGGAAAATTTCAGGCCGTCGGGATATTTCAGCGCGCCGCCGGTGCCGAGCCAATCGCTGAGAAAAGCGCGCTTAATTGGATCATCGGGCCGGTAACCGATTTGATGCACATGAACGGCTTCGCTGCGCGTTTTGGTGGCATCAAAATCAAAGTCCATCGTCGCCGGATTGACATTTAAGGCGCCGGTGGCAATGGTGTAATGTTTTCCGCTGGTTAAGGCGCGCGGCATTTTCAAATAAACCATGTGGCGCATGACAAAACCTTGCGCGGGTTGCGCCCAATCTATCGGCTTGCTTTTGCGAAAAATGTTGATGGGTTGCGCGCTGTTGGCAAAGGCTGCGTCGTCTTTTGAATGGACGGCAAAGGTGCCTTTTTCATCGGCTAAAAATTCCAAAAGCGGGTCGCCTTCAAATTTTTCGTAAGTGACGCGATGTGCTTTTTTCGGCCCGATGAGCCAGCCGATTTCGTGACCGCCGCGCAGCAGTTTCACGCCCTGACCATCGGGCTGCGTTTTGTCGTCGGGTTGCGCTTGATAAGGCGTCAGCGAAGACGGAATAATGCGGCCCGCTTCAATCGTCAGAGCAATAATATCGGGCGCCACAAGCGCGACTTCTTTGACTTGCGGCGAATTGGCGTTGCGATTTCCGTATTTTGCTTGAAGCGCTTCACGTTCGCGGCGCGCTTTTTCGAGTTCGGCGTTTTTTTGCGTTTCCAAAGCGGCGCGTTGCTGCATCAAAGCGGCATCGGGCGCGATTAAAACGATGGATTCAATTTCGACATCAAGCGGCGTATCAGCGCTCCAATCGCCAATCAGTTGCCACTGCATAATGTTCGCAAGATCGAGTTTCGCGCCCGCTTTGCTGATTTTATTGGGCTGCGAGAGCGGCGCCCCATCTTGCGGCGTAACCAGCGAAAAATTGTCGCCCGGCGCCGGCAATTCAAATTGCCATTCGCCGGTAATTTCGGCAGTATCACGCAACAGGAGCGTGATTTTTTTCATGGTGTTGCCCGCGCCGGTTTTCAAGCGCAATGCGGGGCTGGCATTGGGATGAGCGGCTAAATTTAAAGTCTCATTAACGCCCGCGCCGCCACGCGGCGTGGCACCTTTGAGCAGCGCGCGCTTGTTTTCGATGCCCACTTTTTTGTCCCACGAACCGTAAGCGAACAAAAAAGGCTTATCGAATTGGCTGATGGTGCCGACAATCTGCGGTTGCGCGCTGGCGCGGATAGAAAAAGCGAATAGCAAAAGGAAAAACAAAACGCGCTGGGGCCATTGGGTCATGGTTTTCATTTTTACCGCAAAACCAAACAGGCCGCGACAAAATTTAAATGTCGCGGCCTGTTTGGTTTTTGCTTTCACTCGATTTCGTAAACGAAGAGCGTGACGTTTTCAAAGGAGGGCGAGGAATCTTCGATGGTCAGGCCGGAAGCGGGCTGCGCGTTCCAACCGACTAAGAGCGTGTCGGCGTCGCCCACGGCGCCGCTGAGAGTGAGGGCCAGCGCTTTGTTGGCGATTTGCGTTAAATCGGTGCCCGTGGGGGGAAAAACGCGGCTCAGAGACGATAAATTCGCTATCGGCCCGGCCAATTGCGCGCCGTTGGCGCCCGTGCGCGAGGCCAATTCTGCTGTCACCGTTGTGCCCGCTTTGACATCGCCGCACGTCCACAAAGCGCCATGCCATTTCAAGACGGCGCCTTTGATGTCATAGGGCGTGGCGTTTTTCACTTGCGGCTTTTGGTCGTTGCCAGTGCCTTGCGCCGTAATCTGCACACCGCCTTTAGTGTTCACCGTGGAGTGACCGACAAAGGCGCGATACGCCCAAAAGTTGACGGCGGCATCTTCGACACGCAGTGGTTTGTCGTCGCCCGCTTGCGCAATCGTAACCGGCGACTCCGAAGCCGCTTCGTCGGCGATGTAGTGTGATACCACCAGTTGCGGATTATCGCCGCTGATGGCATACGATGTTTTGCGCGGCGAAAACAGCCAGAGCATCGCATCCGAGCGCGCCTGCGTGCCGCCGGACGGTTCGCCATTCAAAGTGCCGCTGCCTTGCACGATATTTATTTGTCGCGCGATGAGCGTGTTGCCTTTGATGCGCAAGGCCGCCGCGTAGCTCATAAACGAAAACGCCACGACAATCACCGGCACCGTGACCCACGCCAGTTCGCGCTTATCGAACATCCGCAGCACGCAGTAGTTGACGGGCACGAGAAAGAAAACATACAACGCCAAAAACCACGCGATAGTCGAAACCGGCGGCGTTTTCAACTGGCGCACGCGGCGCAATTCTTCAAGCAGCGAAAAGGTGGCATCGGGCGGCACGTTGCCGCCGTAATTGTAGCCGTAGTTGGGGTTATAACGCGGATTCATACCGGGATTCATGTTGGTATAAAAATCCACCATCTGCGGCGATGTTTCTTGTATCACGGTGGGCGCGGGGGTCTTATCGAAAACTTCGCCCCAAAAGTAAGGAATGCCACGCCAGCCAGCGAACGGCGGCTGATTGGGGTCGCCCGCTAAAAACACGACTTGTCCGGCGCCATAAGGCCGCACGGCCATCATCGGCATGGCGCTGCCCCACAAAGCCCGCGCGCCGGGACGCAGCACGCTGTTTGTCAACATCAAAGGCGCACCCGCTAAATCATCGCCCAATGAAAACTTTTGCAAGGCTTTATCTTCGGCGGCTTTATTTTGCACATAACGCCGGTAAAAGGCTTGCTTTTGATCATTGCCCGCAGGCGCGGCGCTTTTGGGTGTCACCGGCCACAAATCGGCGAGTGGCGAACGCGCTAAACGATCCCAATTGGCGCCGCCAATGGCAACCAGCGCGCCGCCACTGGCCGCATAGCCGCGCAAGGCTTCCTGCTGCGCGGCAGATAATTCGGCGTGCGGAAAATCTTGCAAAACCACCGCATCGGCCATCTGCAAACCAACCCAGCGCGGCGGCAGGTTTTTGTGGTTCATCACCATTGGCGTGATCAAAGGCGCAGTAGGCACATAGCCTTTTTTCAAATTTTTGGGCTGGTTATTGTTGCCGTTGTAAGGGTTGTAATAGGGATTATTCGTTTGCTGAAAATCGCGTTTTTCGGCTTCAATCTCTGCTTTAATGCCCAAGGATTCGGGTTTTTTCAAGTTCATCACGCCGCTCATGTTTTCGCCGCTGGCGCTGACCGATAGCACAATGCGTGAGGCCGTATCTTTTTCCTTTAAGCCAAAGTCCGCTTTCAGGCCACGGAATCCGCGCCCCGAAAAAGTCACTTCACCGCTGTCGAAAGTGCGATCAACACGGGTGTAAAGCCAAACCTGCTTATTGGAAACCGTCGGCAATTCTACATCGGAATAAGTCACCGAGCCGCGCACGGACGAATCGCTTGATTGGGTGAGACGCAATTCCAAACGCCCGCTGACCGGATCGCCGGTGTTGGCGAGCGTCACCTGAATCGGAATCCAATGCCCCCAGCGCGCCAACACTTGCAGCGGCTTTTCCACCGATGCAAAAGGCGACGATAAATTCATTTTGATGGGTTGTTTCGGATCGGGCGTAGCCGTTGGCGTCGCATCCGCCGAGGCTTCATTGCCCTGCTGCGCCGCTAAAGGCGACCACAAAGCCCCACTAAAACACCAGACCAACAAAAGAAACAAGCACGAATTACTCGGACGATGCATAAAAATCCTCATCGAAGTTCTCATCACAAATCGGCGACACCAACTGCAACAGCGCGTAAAAATCATTTTCAGCAACACCAATAATTATACAGCGCCACGCCTTTTGACTGCGCTATCTGAGTGCGCCAAGACTCAGATAGTTCGCCACAAAGTTCGCTACGAAACTAAGCCGATAATGCCGCGTCTAAAGCGGCGCTTTCAATAGACCCTCTATAAAAGCTTGAGTTGTTGCTAACTGTGTTTCACTGCTGGCACGCGTGATTTCAAATTGGAAACCAAAAAATTCCCATGAATCCTCGTTTTTTTGCTTCTTTGCCTTTCTGCGTATTAAGCGCAGCCTCGTTTTTTTCAAGCGGAGCCGCACAAACGGCGCCGGTCGTTGTGCCACCCAGCACGCCGCTCACCACCGTGTTGGCCACGACAGAACAAGATGCCGCAGTCTTGGCGCGCTATCAACTGGCGCTTGATCAGTTGGCAACCGGAGCCACGGCCACGGCGCGTGTGATTTTAGAAGACAGCGTGCGCCGCTACGGGCCGCGCCCAGAAATCAATTTATTGCTTGCCTATGTTTTGCAACGCGAAGGCAACAACAACGGCGCATTAAATGCGGCTAATCAAGTCGCCTCGGCATCTGCATTGGCGGCTGCGTTCAGTGGCCAATTGCAAGGCGCCACGTCGATTAACACCACTGTTTTGCATTCCCCACCCGTCACGCCAATAACTGTTGGGCCACTTGGCGTTGGCCCATTGGTCGAAAGCGGACTTGTCGCAGTAGCACCGAAGAGTAACGCCAGCCTGCCACAAAATGATGCCCGCCTTGCCAAACTGGAGCTTACTATGATGGATATGGTCAACACCGAACGCGCTAAAGTCGGTCTGGGCGCGCTGCAATGGAACGACGATTTGGCCTCTGTGGCCCGCGCCCACGCTGCCGAAATGCGCGACAAAAATTATTTTTCGCACGAATCCCCCACACCGGGCATCACTACGCACCTTGACCGCTATCGCGCTGCTGGCTATGAGGCCCCGCGCGTGATTGCCGAAAATATTTTTCGGGCGTGGGGTTCGCCCAAACAAGTCAGCCTAAGTGATGTTCAACAGGGGCACACTGCGCTGATGCAATCGCCCGGTCATCGCGCCAACATTCTCTACCGCGACATTTCGCAAATCGGTATCGGGATTGCCACCGACACCAAAGGCGATATTTGGATTGCCCAAATGTTTCTGCGTCCGTGAAGCCGCTGCTTCTCGTTCTCCTGCCATTTATAACCATTAGCAGCCAAAAAGTTTTACCTCTACAAAAAAACCTGTCATAATGGATGGAACCATCGAAAACTACAAACGATGACGACCAATAAATCGGGGGACTATGCCGGACACCATCCAAACCTCTATGGCATCCAATGAGGCGCACAAATCGGACGCCGCGAAAATAAACGCTCAGTCTCCTGAACCTTCCACGCAGCAGAAACCTTCAGAAGAAGCCGCAGTTTCGGCTCCGCAAAATAGAGTTTCGCGCCAATCGAGTGCGCATCATTCTCACAGTTCGCTCAAACATAAGTCACGCAAACCGAAAAAACGGAATCGTCCGCCCTCGTATCGTTTGTCCTTTTGGTCGCGTGTCAAGTCGCCGATTTTACAGTGCCGCCGCTGTGGTGAACGTTATCGGGCTTTGTGGACAAAAGACACACGATGCCCCAAATGCGGGCGCCATCCACTGAAAGTGCAACAATGGGAAAAGGCGCTTTACACCTTAGTTTTTCCTGCCGCACTGATTGGTGCGATGATTCATTTCGGGCGCTCACCTCGCAACGCCGCTCTTATTTTCGGGATGGGATTAGTCGGTTTATCAGCGGAAATTGCGGTTTATTTTTTTGTGAACTAACATCGCCGCTCTTTAATAAGCCTATGAAGCGACGCGGCGAAGTTGTGCAAATTTGCCATACTCGTTGGCGATTATGCGCTTGTTCGTCTCCCGACTTTTCTTATTGGTAATCGCTTTAGCAGTGTGCGCCATATTTATCGTGTTGACGGGCAATAATCCTCTCACGGCGGCGCAAGCGCTCGCGCATGGCGCGCTTGGCACGCCGCGCGCTTGGGCCGAATCGCTTGCCAAAACAACGCCACTGATTATGACCGGCCTTTGCGTGGCGGTGGCTTTTCGCGCCGGATTTTTCAACATCGGCGCGGAAGGCCAATTTCTCTTGGGCGCCTTAACCGCGACGGCGCTGGGCACAAAATTCCCGCTTCCGTGGCCTTTTGTCTTGCTCGGCGGCGCTTTGGCGGGCGCTTTTTGGTCGTCTCTGGCGGGCTGGATGAAACTGCGACGAGGCGCGCCCGAAATTATCACCACCATCATGTTGAATTATGTAGCGATTCAACTGGTTTCGTTTTCGCTCCAAATTCCCGACAAACCGGGTGCGCCGCGCGGTTGGCTTTTGGAAACCAAAGCCGTGCAACCGCAAAGCGATTCGATGGCCGCTCAGTCACAATTGCCTTCGCTGATGGCGAATACCAATTTGCACGTCGGATTATTCATCGCCTTGCTGTGCGCTTTTGGCTGCTGGTGGTTTTTGTTTCGCAGCGAGCGCGGCTTTTTGGCCCGCGCGGCGGGCGCCAATCCGCTTGCGGCACGAGCGGCGGGCATTCAAACGGATCGGCAAATTCAATTTGCCACCGCATTGGCTGGCGCGTTGGCCGGTTTAGGCGGCGCAATGGAAATCGCGGGCGCCACAAAGCAACTCGGACAAACGCCGCCGGGCTATGGTTACACCGCGATTGCCGTCGCTTTGCTGGGCGATTTAAATCCGTTGGGCCTTTTGCCTGCGGCTCTGCTTTTTGGAGGCCTGAGTGCGGGCGGCGGCGCGATGGAGCGCAATGCGGGTGTGCCCGCCGTGACAGTTTCGTTGGTGGTTGGCGTGCTGGTCTGCTTCGTGGCGCTCTTACCGCGCTTGAAAAAGGAATCTTGATGCTGACAAATAAATTTGAAGAAGCCCTGATATTTGCCGCTGAAAAGCATCGCGCCCAAGTGCGCAAAGGCAGCGGAGTGCCGTATCTTTCGCATTTACTGGGCGTGGCGTCACTGGTTTTGGAGCATGGTGGCGACGAAGATGAAGCCATTGGCGCGTTATTGCACGATGTCATCGAAGATCAAGATGTCACCGAAGACGAAGTGAAAGCCAAATTTGGCCCGCGCGTCGCGGAAATCGTGGTTGGCTGCACCGATGGCGTGCCGGATGCCGCCACCGGCCAGAAACCACCGTGGCGAGCGCGCAAAGAAGTCTACATCGCACATCTTGATGACTCCAGAGCCGCTTCGATTCGCTTGGTTTCGGCTGCCGATAAATTGCATAATATTCGCAGCATAATCACCGATTATCGCACTGTGGGCGAAGAATTATGGTCGCGTTTTTCGGGAGGGCGCGAAACGATTTGGTATTATCGCGCGCTGTCGGAACAGCATTTAAACGCCGCTTCGCAAAGTGACCCGCGCGGTTTGCACACTTTGCTCGAAGAACTGCGTGTCGCGGTGTTGGAATTGGAAAAATTAACAGCGAAAACGCGCGCCGATGCCCCGCCTTAAATCTCACATTGAAGTAATGCCGCTAATTTGAGAAAATCTAAGCACATCCAAGGATATCCACCCCATGAGCACAACTGAGATGGTCAACGGCCCCGCAACGGCCACCAACGGCGCAAAAACCGAAGCCGAATATGGCGGACAAGAATATATTGTTCGCGTGCGCGGCGTTAAACGCACTTACGAAGTCGGCGGCCAACCTGTCCACGCCTTGCGCGGCATTGATCTCGACATTCAGCGCGGCGAATATATTTCGATCATGGGGCCTTCGGGTTCGGGCAAATCTACTTTGTTCAACATGATTGGTGGCCTCGACAAGCCCACCGATGGCACCGTGTTCATTGACGAAGTAGACATCGCGCAACTCGACGCCTTTGAACTGGCGTGGCTGCGCTGCCGCAAAATCGGCTATATTTTCCAAACGTTCAACTTAATTCCGGTGATGACCGCGATGGAAAACATCACGCTGCCGATGATTTTCGCGGGCTACGATCTCGACCATCAATTAGCGCGTGGCAAAGAACTGCTGGAAGCCGTCGGCATCTTGCATCGCAAGGACAACAAGCCCTCGCAGTTATCCGGCGGTCAGCAGCAGCGTGTTGCCATCGCCCGCGCGCTGGCAAACAGCCCATCGATTATTTTGGCCGACGAGCCAACCGGAAACCTTGACCAGAAAACCGGTCAGGAAATCATCGAGCTGTTAAAGCGCCTCAACAAAGAAAGTGGCGTCACGGTGATTACCGCCACGCACGATGACAAGATGCTGAAAACCTCGGATCGGGTCGTCGTAGTGTCGGACGGCACAATTTCGCGGGTTTACACCTCTGAAGAAATTAAGGCGATGCAAGACACCGTTGGCGGCTTCCATTAAGTTCGCCCCAGAGAAAAAACAAGCGCGAGACTGCATAAAATGCGGCCTCGCGCTTGTTTTTTTAGTAACATTCAGTTCATCATGAGCAGTTCGACGACAGTCTCGAAACCTCCAAGCCAAAGCCGCAAAAACCACGACGAATCCGCTTCTCTGGGCACCGGACTTTTATTGGTGCTATCCGGCCCTTCGGGTGTCGGCAAAGACACGGTCTGGAAACAGGCCGCCCCCTGTTTGCCGACGTTTCGCAAAGCCATCACCAGCACCACGCGTGCGCGCCGCGAGCGTGAAGAACAAGGCGTGAATTATAACTTCGTGAGCGACGCTGAATTTGATCGCATGATTCGCAACGACGAGCTTTTGGAATGGGCGCACGTTCACGGATTCCGTTACGGCGTGCCTGCTGGCCCAGTTTTAGGCGCGCTCAACGATGGCAACGACGTTATCTGTGTGATTGATGTGCAAGGCGCGCAACGGGTGAAATCCTTGTTTCCCTCCGCCATTTTAGTGTTCCTTACACCACCTGAAGTCAAGGTTTTGGAGCAGCGCATCTTAGATCGCGACAACGAAATTGACCGCAAAGATTTGCAAAACCGTTTGGCTATTGTGCATTGGGAAATGGAGCATATTCCGCTTTACGATTACACCATCGTCAACGACACTGTCGAACACGCCGCCAAAGAATTGTGCGAAGTCGTCGCGAGGGAAAAGAAAAAGCGGGCGTAGGTTTTTGGTCTTTGGTTTTTGAGTTCAGTAATACGCTGTCCAAAGGCCCAAAACCAAAAAACCAAAACCAATGCAAGGAAAAACCATTCTCCTCGGCGTCAGCGGCTCGATTGCAGCCTATAAAGCCTGCGAATTGGCTTCGCGACTGACACAAAACGGCGCGGCGGTGCCTGTAATTCTTACCGAAGGCGCGCAAAATTTTGTCGCTCCCCTCACTTTTCAAGCCCTGACACGCCAGCCTGTTTATAGTTCGCTTTGGCCTCAAGATGCGGCGGGCGAAAGTGGCGTTGCAGCGGCGATGGCGCATATTGGACTCGCCGAAAACGCCGATGCGATTTTCATCGCGCCCGCTTCGGCCAATTGCCTTGCCCGCTTGGCACACGGTCTGGCCGATGACCTTTTAACGACTTGCATTTTGGCAGCGCGCTGCCCGATTCTCATCGCACCCGCCATGAATCCAGCGATGCTGGAAAACACCGCCACGCAGCGCAATTTGGACATTTTGCGTGGCTTTGGCTATCACCTTATCGAACCCGATAGCGGGCGCATGGCTTGCGAACATATCGGCCAAGGGCGCCTGCCGGACACCGATACCTTGATTTCGCACCTGCAAAAAGTCCTATGGCCCGCGCCGCCGATTTTAGCGGGCAAAACTGTTTTAATCACCGCCGGGCCAACGCGCGAAATGCTCGACCCGGTGCGTTATCTCACCAATCGCAGCAGCGGAAAAATGGGCTATGCCTTAGCCGCGACAGCGCAGGCGCGCGGCGCAAAAGTGATTCTGATTAGCGGCCCCACGCAGTTAAAAGCGCCCGTCGGAGTGCAAACTGAAAACGTGGTCAGCACGCAGGAAATGCACGAAGCCGTGATGCGTCATGCGCCTTTGTGCGATGTGATTATCGCTTCCGCCGCGCCCGCCGATTTTCGCCCTGCGCAAAGCGCAACGCAAAAGATTAAAAAGCAGGGCAGCGAAAATATTACGTTAGATTTAATGCCCACGCCCGATATTATCGCCACTGTGGGCGCGCAAAAACGCGATAATCAAATCGTCATCGCTTTTGCCGCTGAAACCGAAAATCTCATGGCCGAAGCGCGTCGCAAAATGAAAGCTAAACACGCCGATGCCATTGTCGCCAACGATGTCACGCAAGACGGCGCTGGTTTCGATGTTCCAACCAATCGCGTGACGTGGATTACAAAAACCGCAGAAGAAAACTGGCCTCTACTGAGCAAAAACGAAGTCGCCGCCCGTATTTGGGACAAAATATGCCGCTTCTGGTGATTCGCCACAGTTTCAGATTTCGACCAAAATGCGGCAGCCAATTCGCGCCATTAGACAAAAATTTGCGTCGTTAGGAGAAAAATACAGCCGTTGGAGAAAAATTGCACCGTTTGGAAGAAAATTGCACCGTTTAGAGAAAATTTGCACCGTTTGGAAAAAAAATACAGCCGCTGAAAGAAAAATACAGCCGTTAGGCAAAAAATACAACCGTTAGAAGAAAAATACAACCGTTTAAGCGTTCGCCACACGTTTTAGGCGTTCGCCACGCCGCTTGAACGGCAAAGAAGCGGCGTAAATTGCCGCCCAGTTACCCTCCTTGATCATCAGCTTTGCAGCGCCTTTTTGCGCAGTTCTTGCAATTTCACAATCGCTTCGAGCGGAGTGAGATTATCGGTGTCGAGTTTTTTCAATTCTTCGACGATGGGATTTGGCAGTGCTTCGTCAAACAGCGATGGCTTTTGTGAGGGCGAATTGATGGCTTGCGTTTCGACATCCTGACCACGCAAGCGTTCGCGGCTGAAAATATCGAGCAGTTCTTTGGCGCGCGCGATGACAGGCGCCGGAAGTCCGGCCAAGCGCGCCACTTGAATGCCGAACGAGCGGTCTGTGCCGCCGCGAATGATGCGCCGCAAAAAGATGATGTGGTCGCCGTCTTCTTTAACGGCGATGCGATAATTTTTGACGCGTGGCAAACGCTCTTCCAATTCGTTCAAGTGATGATAATGCGTGGCGAACAAGGTTTTGCAGCCGATTTCGTGCAAATGCTCGGCAACGGCCCACGCGATGGAAAGGCCGTCGTAAGTGGAGGTGCCGCGCCCGACTTCATCCAAAATCACCAAACTGCGCGGCCCGGCGTTATTGAGAATATTGGCGGTTTCGTTCATCTCCACTGTAAAAGTGCTTTGGCCGGTTGCCAGATCGTCTTGCGCGCCGACACGGGTAAAAATACGGTCAACAAGGCCAATTTTCGCGGCCCGCGCAGGCACGAAACTGCCCACTTGCGCCATCAAAACAATTAAGGCAGTTTGCCGCAAATAAGTAGATTTTCCGCTGGCGTTCGGGCCGGTGATAATTAGCACTTGTTGCGACTGCGAGTCCATCACGTTGTCATTGGGCACGAACGGGTCGTTAATGGCCGCTTCGACAACCGGATGGCGCCCGCTGCGAATATCTAAAATGTCGTCTTCGACTAATTCAGGGCGGGCATAATCGCGGCGTGAAGCGACTTCGGCCAATGATGCGTAAACATCCAAATGCGCCAAGGCGCGGGCGGTATCCATCAGCGGCCCGGCCTGCGCCGCCACGACGTTGCGCACTTGCTCAAACAAAGTGCGTTCGCGTTCTTTGCTGCGCTCTTCGGCGCCAAGGATTAAGGCTTCTTTTTCTTTGAGTTCAGGCGTCACAAAACGCTCGGCGTTGGTTGTGGTTTGCTTGCGCGTGTAGTCGTCCGGCGCAGCGTGCAAATTGGCTTTTGTGATTTCGATGTAATAACCAAAAACCGAAGTGAAGCCGACTTTCAAACTTTTAATGCCGGTGCGCAGACGTTCGCTTTCTTCGAGTTGCGCGATCCATGTTTTGCCCTCGCGCATCGCTTGGCGCATTTCATCCAACGGGGCGTCATAGCCGTCGCGGATTAAATTTCCGTCCGTTAAAATCGCGGGCGGTTCATCGTGCAAGGCGGCAACTAAATGTTCGACTAATTGCGGTGTCGGATTTAAGTGTTCGCGCACGTTGGTGAGCGCAGCGGCTTTGACGTTTTGCAGTGCCAAATCTAAATTCGGCATTGTTTGCAACGCGTTGCGCAGCGCCACTAAATCGCGGGCGTTGCCCTGCCCGGTCACGGCGCGCGAAACAAGGCGTTCGATGTCGGCCATGCCTTTCAATAAATCTCGCACATCGCGGCGCAAAAGAATGTTATCCAGCAGTTCGCCGACGGCATCCTGGCGGCGCGCGATGGTATCAATGGAAAGCAGCGGCTGCAAAATCCACTTGCGCAAAAGTCGCGCGCCCGAACCGGTGCGCGTATCATCAAGCAGCGAAAATAAAGTGCCGCGCGAGGAGCCGTCGCGCAGCGATTGCACCAGTTCCAAATTGCGCCTCGTCGAGTTATCAAGCAGCATCCATTTGCCCGCCGACAGCACGCTGATGCGGCGAATATGTCCCAACGCGCCAAGTTGCGTTTCGCGCAAATAATCGAGCGCCAAAGCCGCCGCTTCCTGCGCTAAATTTAAATCTTCGAGGCCAAAACCACGCAGCGACGCGGTGCGAAAATGCGACAATAATTTTTCTTTGGGCGTGCCGAAACCCGACGCATCAAACGAGGTGGCGCGCAATTGCAAAGCCTCCAACATCGGCAAAAAACCGGAGCATTCGCGCAGCTTTTGCGGCACTAAAATTTCCGCTGGCCCAAAGCGCAAAAGTTCCTCGCGCAAGGCGGCAAAGCGCTGAGAAAACGCTTCGGCAGCGGGCGGCGTTTGGTCGGCATCAGACGAGGAAACCAGCCCCGAAACGTGACCTTCCGGCTCACAGGCATCTTCTTGTTTTTTGCCTCCGACTGTTTCAATTTCACCCGCCAAAAACTCGCCGGTTGAAATATCCAAAAGCGCGATGCCAAAACGCGACAAGGTGTTGTCGCACGAGAGCGCCGCTAAATAATTGTTGGCTTGCCCGGCGCCGACGCTGGCTAAAAGTGCGTCTTCGATAACCGTTCCGGGCGTGAGAACGCGCACCACTTCGCGCTTGACGATGCCGCGCGCGTATTTGGGGTCTTCGACCTGATCGCACATGGCGAGGCGATAGCCTTTGCCGAGCAGAATAGCGATGTAACGCTCAATGGCATGATACGGCACACCGCACATTGGAATGGCATCGTCGCCGCGCTGCTTGTCGCGCGCGGTAAGCGTCAGTTCACATTCGCGCGCCACGGTAATGGCATCATCGCCAAACATTTCGTAAAAATCGCCCATGCGAAACAGCAAAAGCACATCGGGATATTGGTCTTTAGCGCGCTGCCATTGGCGCATGACGGGAGTTAATTGAGAAGTCTTTTCAGCCATAGAGAATCGGGTTTCAAGCGAAAATTGCTCTTCCTTAGGATAGCACCTTTCGCACGAAAATCGCGTAAAATGGAATTATCAAATTCGCTGCAACAGGAACCAATTTATGATTCGCAAAGCCTTTGTGATGTCGGTCAACGCCGGAAGTGAAGAAGAATACGAACAGCGCCATCGCCCCATTTGGCCCGAACTCGAAGCGGTTTTAAAAGAACACGGCGTTGATAATTACTCGATTTTCCTGAACGCCGAATCGCGCCAGCTTTTTGCGTATGTCGAAATCGAAGACGAAACGCGTTGGAACGCGATTGCGCAAACTGCCGTGTGCCGCAAATGGTGGGCACACATGAAGGACATCATGCCCAGCAACGAAGACAACAGCCCGATTTCCGCTGAACTGCGCGAAGTGTTTCACATTGATTAAGCTGCTAAAGGAATCATCATGCAAAATCCCAACGGCCCGTTTCAAGACCTGCGAAATAATCCTGCTGGACAGCCCGTGGCGCGTATGGCGCCTGCCGAGGACAATCGCTTTCGCTACCCGACTTACACCATCCGCCGCAAGTTTATGAAGTTGGTGGGCGGCGCCTTTTATGTGGACGATCCATCGGGCACCGTCGTGCTTTTCGCCAACCAAAAAGGCTTCAAACTCAAAGAAGATATTCGCCTTTATACCGGCGAAGACATGACGCGCGAACTGATAACCATCAAGGCGCGCAGCATCTTGGATTTGGGCGCGACTTATGATGTGTGGGATGCGCCAACCAACCAGAAAATCGGTGCCCTGCGGCGTGGTGGGTTAAAGTCCACTTTTATCAAAGATGAGTGGAAAATTTTGGATGCGCAAGACCGCGAAATCGGCAAAATCGAGGAAGAAAGCCTCGCTTTAGCGCTCATTCGGCGATTTATTGACTACACTACGCTGTTTTTGCCGCAAAAATACAGTGGCGAGATTGGCGGAAGGCCGGTTTTGCAGTTCAAACAATCGAAAAACCCGCTGTGGATCAAAATCGCCGCCGATTTTTCGATGGACACCGGCAACATTTTAGATCGCCGCCTCGGCATCGCCGCCGCAATTTTGTTCAGCGCCATTGAAGGCAAGCAAGCGTAACGTCAGTTTTGAATTTTGAGTTAGGAGTTTTGAGTTAAATTAGTGGCGCTACACGCGTAACAAACAGCATAAGCGCGAAGCGCACAAGGTCAACTCCTAACTCAAAACTCCTAACTGCCGTTTACCGGGTAGCAAATCAGTTCGATCACGTTACCCTGCTCGTCTTCGATGTAAATGCCGGTTGTGCCGTCGCGGTGGTGATCTATCGGTTTTCCGGCGCGCTTTGCGGCGGCGGCCAATTCATCTTCGTCCACACGCAAGGCAACGTGTGGCGGATGCTGTTCGGGCGTGACTAAGGCTAATTTTCCTTGTCCCAAGCGCAAAAAGGCCCATGTTGCGTCCTGATACAAAATTTCGGCGCCGAAAGTCTCGACATAAAAGCGCACGCTGCCTGCAATATCGCGCGTCGGAATGGCGACGTGATCCATTTCAAACATAATTCTTCTTTCCCCAGCGCTCCTATTGTAGACCTATTGCCTTGGCTCAACGCAATATTGCACTGAGAACAAGGTCTGAGAGCGGCTGATTGTAGGACAGCCTTTTTTCCAACGCTGCATAGGCCCAATCAGCGGCGTGATGCACCAGAGGATCAGCGTCTTGCGCCGCTTTCCATAACGGTTCAAGGGCGCGCTTATCGCCCAGCCACATCAAACTTAGCGCCGCCGCAAGGCGTGCTATCGGCGCCTCGTCGCGCAGGTGAGGCGCGAGTTCGTCGAACGTTTTGCCGCGCACATTGGCCCACACCCGCAAGACATGAGTGGCCGAGCAGAACAAATCAAAATCTTTTTCAAACGGGCTATCGCCGTGAAACACCTGCACCAAAAACTCAATGGAGCGCGCATCGCGTATTCGGCCCAACGACTGAATGGCGGCACTGCCAACCATCGGCACCGGATCGCGCATCAGGAACAGCAACGCCTCAAACGATTCTTCACTGGCTTCGCAGCGCCCCAGTGCTTCTGCTACAAAATGGCGCACTACGACTTCCTCATCCCACGCTGCGGAGATTATGGCCGAACGCGCCGCCTCGCCACCAATGATGCCTAAAAAATGCACCATGATGCTGCGCGTGCCGTAAGGCAGCGATTTATCGTGTAGGCGCGCTTTGAGGGCGGGCACAGCCGCTTCGCCAAATTTTGGAATCTGATTCGCCGCGTGCTTAACGCAACCGGCTTGCAGCAACGGTTCGATAGCGCGCGGGTCACGGATATTGCCAAGTGCCACCGCCGCGCGTGATTTAACGGTTTCGGTGCGATCTTTTTGCAACAGTTCGAGCAGAAAATCTACGGAAGGGCGGTGTTTTTTCTGGCCCAAGACGCGGGCAGCTTCGGCGCGCACTTTCCAGTCCGGCGACTTCAAATCGGCCATCAAGGCTTCAAAATCAGGCGGAGGCTTGCGGGGCATGGGAATTACGAAACGTTTTACTTGGCGGCCAAAAAGACCATTGTTAGATCATCGGATTGCGGCGCGCCGGCAACGTGGTCTTCAACGGCGCGCTCCATCGAGAGCAAATCTTCCGGTTCAACGGGCGCAAGAGCGGGGCCGCAAGGCGACTCTTCAACGCGTTGCAATTTATCGGTAGCTAAAGCCGGGGTTTGTCCGGAGGAAACGGCAACCGGGTGCGCGTTAGCGGTTTGCGTTGGTGTAACTTTCACGAGTTTGCCCGTTAACACTTGCGTGTGGCTCATAACGCCCAATATGCGCTGCATCCCGAATTCTTCGCCGTTGGAATTCATAGCTTCGGTCAGGCCATCGGTGAACAACAAAATGCGATCACCCGATTGCAAAGTGACTGTCTCAACTTCCAGCAATTGATCGAAGTCCGGCGAGCCGAGAACGCCAAGCGCAAAACCGGCGGGCGCGATAACATCGGTGGAATCGTCGGGATGAGCCACAATCAACGGCTCGTGCCCGGCGCGCGCCCAAGTGAAGCGGCGCGTGGAGACTTCCAAAATGCCATAAATGCAGGTGATAAACATTTCCTGCGGCAAATCTTTGCCGATGAATTCGTTGACGTTTTGCAGCACTTCTTTGACATCGAGATTATGCCGTGCCTGCATTCGAAACGCGCTGCGCATCATAGCGACAACCAGCGCCGCATGGACGCCTTTGCCCGAAACATCGGCGATGACAATGCCCAGATGATCGTCGTCCACTTCAAAAAAGTCATAATAATCGCCGCCCACTTCGGTGGCGGCGGCGCCATAAGCGCCAATTTCGAAACCGGGAATAATCGGGCAATGATCGGGCAAAAGGCGCTGCTGAATTTCGTGGGCGATTTTCAATTCACGCTGCAAACGTTCTTGCGCGCGCACTTCGGAAATCAGGCGAACATGATTAATGACCAGCGCGCCTTGATCGGCTAAAGCCTGCAAAAGCGATTGGTCTTCGTTGTTGAAACTGCCGCGTTGTTTTTGCAAAACCGCGATAACAGCTTGCGGCTCATCGCGCACGCGCAGCGGCGCTACCATCATGGAATAATCGCGAAAATACTGCGTGGTTTTGCCTTGCACGATGCCTTCGGCGCGCACATCGGTTACAAGGCGCGCTTTGCCGCTTTGCGCCACTTCGCCGATGATGCCTTCGCCCATCGCAAACGTTTGTTGCAGCGATTGCGCTTGCAAAATTTCCGTCGCGCCGCTTTGATGCTCGGCGTAGGCAGCCGAGGTATCGGTATAAAGCGGCGGGAAAAAATGCCGCATGGTCGGCGGGCCGAGTCGCTTGGTTTCTGGCTGATAAAGATAAATGGCCGCCGCGTGCGCTTCGGTGGTTTCCAGTGCCGAAGAAAGAATCAAATCTAAAACCGTATTCAGTTCGGGCGCGGTGGAAAAAGCCGAGCCGATGCGCTGCAAAAACTGAATAATCACCTGCCGTTCGCGGCCCAGACGATGACGCGAACGCTCCATCATTTCGTATTCGGCCAAAACGTGTCGGGCAATCAAAACCACGAACAAAATCAGGCTAACGGCCTGCCCCGAAATCAAGGCCGCCGGATTGCCAAAGAAACTGCCAAACAAACTTTCATCGCGCGCGGGCAAGCGGCTCACCAAAGCGCCACCAAGCCAAAAAACAAAGGCCGCCACCAAAAGCGAACGGCGGAAAGAGGCATCAGCGCGTTCGGCGCGCGATTGACGGACGAGCGCCACTAATAACCCCAGCAGCAGCACGGTTCGCATTACATCGGTGATCTGCCGAGTAAGAAGCGCTACGGGAATCCACGATTTGAGACTTTCGCTCATGCCCCGCGCGATTTCGGCAGGTGTCATTTCACTCAAGGCGCGTCCGGCTTCGGCTACAGCATTGCTGTTGTGTGTCGCTGTAAAAAACGTGACCGAATGCCCGCCCCAGAACCCGTAAATGCGCGCCATCAGAATGGCAACAACCACAGTCCACAGCGTCACTAAAGCGATGGAAATCGCATCCAGCGCAGACCGCCGCTCGGCGCGCAAATCGTAGAGCAAACCGATACCGAGCAAAATCAAAGCTAAAACTTCGCTCAAATTCCACCAAATTTGCACGCGCATCGCTTGCAACAGCGCGCCTGACTGCATGGCCTCGCTTGGCAGTTTCGTGCTTTGCGTGCGCCACCATTCGAGATACGAACCATACAAATTCGGTTCACTGATGACCGCGAACAAATTGGTTTCTAAAAAGTGATGCAGCGTAAGGAGGATAAACGCCAGCAACAAACGCGTGTAAAGTGCGCGGCGGCGACGGGCAGACGAAAAATAGCTTTGGCCGGGTTTTTCTTCGGTGAAGACCAGATACAACAGTTCGCGACGACGCGCGGCGCTCCAATCGAAATAAACCAACAGCAACCCCGCCACAACCATGAGCAGGTTGAGGATGCTGATGCCAACCACAAAATAGGAAAACGGAAAGGGATTATTCATAGCAGGATAGCCATCAGGATAGCCGTGCCGCCCTGCTCACTCCACCAATTTCAGAAGGGACGCTTTTGCCAGCGCAAGACTAAGTGTAGTAAAAGCCTGTCGCCCTGACGCGTCGCCCTTTCTTATGGGTCAATCTTTCTCTGGAACTATCGGCACATTATAGCAAGGATTACATCAAACTACACCTACAACCGAGGACGTTGCCAGAGCCATCGCCTGAAGAATTTTTATCGTCAAACGGGGATTCTCAGGCGATGAAAATTCTCATCCAATAGCCTTGGCCGCCTCTCTCCGCACGCGTTGAGGCCTCATTTTTCAGGGAGTTTTAAAGGCGGTGAGGCGAAAAAGGCGCGTTGGAAGGCTCGCGTGGGACTCACGCGAGCCTCCAAAGCACGTCGGAAGCCTCGCGTGAGCGTCACGCGAGCCTCCAAAGCACGTCGGAAGCCTTAAAAAGGCCCAAAATGCCACTTTTGAGCTTATTTTGGCTCTCCGAAGGGCGCTTTTCGCTGCCGTTAGGCCGCAAAGTGTGTAGGAAGGACGCCGAGGCAATCATGCTGGAATTACACGAAAACGAACAGTATTTTTTCGCACCGCCGACCATTGCTCGTCTGGCCGATTTCGCGGCGCAATTTCCACGTCCTTGTTGCCTTTGCGCGCCTTTAATCGGCGCCGAACTGGAAAAACGCGGCGTAGATTGCCTCACGCTCGATTGCGACGAGCGTTTTGCGCACTTGAAAAGTTTTCGACGCTACGATTTATTTCGCCCGCAATGGCTCGGCGAAGAATTGGGCCTGATTTTATGTGATCCGCCGTTTTTCAAAGCCTCGCTTTCGCAGTTATTTCAGGCGATTCGCGTTTTGAGCCGCTACGATTTTAAGCAGCCGCTTTTGCTGTGTTATCTCACGCGGCGCGCCGAAAACCTGCGCGGCGCCTTTGCGCCGTTCGGATTGGAAGCGACAGGCTATTATCCGACTTACCAAACGGTGCGCAACCTCGAACGCAATGAAATCGAATTCTTTGGCAATTTGGGCAAAGAATCGCATCAACAATTGCGCGCGTAATTCACTTTTCCCTGTTGGAATCGTGGCGCCTTTGTGGTTAATTTAAAGACATGAAAGTCAAACTTGGATGTCAACCTCTGACGTGGAAAAGCGGATTTGAAACGGCGGCGCAGGAAATCGCGGCCATTGGCTATAGCGGCACCGAAGCGCCTGTCGGCGGCTATTTAGATCGTTTAGACGAGCTAAAAAAGCTGCTCGCCGACAACAATTTGCAATGCTCTTCGACTTACTGCGGCGGCGCGTTTGAAAATGCCGAAGAACTGCCGAAAATCACCGAACGCATCGTCAAAATTGCCGCCGCTTTGCCCGAACTCGGCTGTGACCGCCTCATTTTGGCGGCGGGCGGGCGCGGAACGCATCCTTTGGACGAAAACGGTGACATTCGCGCCGATATTTTGCAGCGTTTCGCCGACGGCGCCAACGAATGCGCGCGGCAATGCTTTGAAAAATACGGCGTAAAATCGGTGCTGCACAATCACGCGTGGACTCTTATCGAATCGCCGCGCGAAGTGGACGCCTTCATGGAAATGACCGACCCGAATTTCGTTTTGGCAGGCTTCGATACCGCCCAACTCGCCTACGGCGGTTATGAACCGGCAGACGCCTTTGCCAAGTGGAAATCGCGCATCGGTTATGTGCATATTAAGGACAACCATCCGCTGCTCCCCACCGCGATGCCGGTCAAAGAAAAAAACGCCATCCGCGATTCGCACAAAGACGCGACGCCGAAATTCCACGTTTTCGCCGGTCTTGGTCAAGGCGCGATGGGCGACGCTGGCTTGGATGCCGTGTTAGAAGTGCTGCGCGCCATTGATTATCAAGGCTGGATTGTCGGCGAACTGGATTCCACCGACAAAACGCCGCGCGAAGGCAATCAGGAAAACTTCGATTGGCTGCAAGCTCATTTGCAAGCGAATGAGCTTATAAAATAACGCGCTTTGTCCAGCAAAAAGGCCCGCGAAGAAAATCCTCGTGGGCCTTTTTGCATACGTAATTCAAATTTCTTCGACGCGTAATTGGGCTGTTGCTACTAATTGGTCAAGCCATTTGCCATCGGGTGATACGAGGGGAAACCACCACGCCGTCGGGCGATAATTGGTATAACGCAAGCCTTCGCTGGTCATGAGGGCATCGCGGGTGCGACGCAGACGTTCAAGTTCGGCTTCATAGCGCAATTCACGGCGCGTTTGACGCGCGGCGGCAACTTCTTCGCTGCGTTCGATTGATAGTTTCTCGCGCACCTTTTGCTTGGCTAAGGCGCGCTTTTGGCGCGCGGTTTCGCGTAATGCGCTGATTTGCGCATCGAAACGCTGCCGTTCGTGTTCGCAGGCCGCAATTTGCTCGCGCAGAGCCGCAAGTTCCTGATTTTCGCGCTCAAATTGTAAGCGCGTGGTCTCGCGCTCGTCTTTGGAAAGTTTGCGCGGCTTGCCTGTTGCAGCGTCCATTTCGACGTTGCCTGCGCGGTTTGCTTGCCCTTCTTTGATATCGAAAAGGCGTTGGCGCAGCGGGTTTAGATTGGCACGAAAATCTTCGCCTTTGGTGCGCTCGATTTGTGCCGCTTGTAAAGTAACGCGCCGCGCTTCGTCGCGCAACGATTCGATTTCGCTTTTTAACGTTGAAGTTTGCTCGTGCATGGCCGAAATCGTGGCGTGTGCGGCTTGAAATTCTTCGCTGCGCGTTGTCCATGCGCCGCCAAAACTGCGCGACAAAAACGCCAATAATTCGCGCGGCGAGCGACAATTTTTCAAATCGGCGCGCAAAGCGTCTTGCGACTCGCAAACATCACTCCAACGCGCCGCGAATTCACCGGCGGGCAGCGATTTCTGACCAAAGGCGCTTTCCAAGTGCGGCGGCAAATCGAATACGGCGCGCGTTTGCGATAGGGCGTCCCACGTCGCATATTTGAGGCGCAGCATCGGATGCAAATCCAATTCGAGGCCTGCTTCCCGCAAGGCATCGTTCATTTTCTGCGTGCGCGGCGTGTAGCTGGAGGCTTTTTCGTGAAACACGAAAATAAATTCCTTCGCCAGCATCGAGATCAGCGAAACCGCTTTGCCAACTAAAACGACATCCGCGCCGAAATTGCTTTCGAGAATTTCCGCCAATTGCCCGACGTTTTCACAGTTTGTTTGCAGGACGCGGCGCGGTTCGGTGTCAATCGAAAGCGTGCCTTCCTGCAAATGCAAGGTGCCGCGCCCGTGACCGGGAATAACCACATCAAAGGGCAACGCGCCGGGGCCAAATTGGTCGAGCGTGTAAATGCCGCTGCCGCGCACTGCGTCGTTGTAACAGCGCGCGGCGATTTCGCGCGTGGCCGGATTCAAAAACAAATCCACAAATTCAAAACGCGGCAACTGACAGGTTTCGCGGTTGAATTTAAAAAGGCGCAGCGACGTGCTGGTGGTGAGATTACACGAGCCGGTGCCGCGCACCATCGCCCACAAGCGCGGCGTCAGCCAACGATAAAAATCCGACAACGTGCCATCGGGGTCTTGATTCAAATAATCGCGCGTCCAGCCAAAAATCTGGTTGGCATTTTCGCGCGCCATTTTCGCGCACGCCTCGCAAACGCCGTTGTCATTGGTCCACGCGATTTGCAGGCTCAAATTGATGGCCCATTCAATTTGCCCCACCAAAGATGGCCCCATATCGCGCAATTTCACATCGCCGGCAATCATCGAACGCGCCGAGGTTTGCACCAAGGCACGCCAGCCCCACGCGTTGGTTTCTGCATTTAATAAGGCCTCGGCGCCACCGGGATAATCGCGCGCCACGCGGTCAAATTCCACGCCGTTTTCGGTCAAAAGATGGCGCGACGGCACGATTTCGCTGCCGAACAAGCAGGAAATTTCGCCCGCCGCGCTCCACAGGCCGCGTGTGTCACCGTCGTTGTGCGAGAGTAAGGCGAATTTCTCGCGGCGTTGCGCTTCGCCCTCGAAGTGCGACAATTTGGCGAAGTAATCGGTATCGTGAACCGCAGCCATCATCACGGCATCGGGCGCGACGACTTCCAAAATGCGACAAAAAGCGGCTTTGACAGGCTCATCCCATAAAGCGGTTTGGCCCAAAGTAAGAAACGGCGTTTGCGGAAAGCGTTTGCGCAATTCTTGAATCGCGGACGCAGAAGAATGAAGATCAGGCATTTTTAAGCTCAATTAAGCCTTTAGTTAAGCAAATTGGAGAGTAAAACGTAAAAAAACGTCGCGCCCATGACGATTTAATGTTTCTCCGGCGCCCTTTTTGAAAAAGATTTAGTAATTACCCAAGTTGCCAAGAATGCCTGACCTCAAAACCACCGTCCCCAGCGTAGGGGACGGTGGTTTTGCTTTGGGCTATGCCTTACCTTTCGCAGGTATAGCTCTACCTTTTGAAGGTAGAAGCCAACCTTTTACAGGTAGAAGCTAACCTTTTGTAGGTAACCCAACAGGTAGAAGCTAACCTTTTGTAGGTAACCCAAGTTGTTCCCTGCCTACTGAAAGACAGATGGCTGTAAAAAGGGCGATGTCTCGTTTGGAAGAGTTAGCCGGTTCCCTTCCTGTTGTTCTGACCTTCAACGCGTTAAGCGCTTAATTTGGCTCACGCCGTTTTGCCGTGGCATTTTTTGAACTTCTTGCCACTGCCGCACGGGCATGGATCGTTGCGGCCAACACCAGCGAATTTGGGGTCAACTTTCGCGGCGTTGGCATTGGTTTGAGTCTGCGGCGCCGGGCCACTGCGCGTTACAGCAGGATTCGACGGACGCGTGGCGGGCGCTGATGAAATTGGTGCCGCTTGGCGTTGCGTTTCGCGTTGTGCTTCGCGCTGTGGCGGGCCGCTCATCATGCCTGCGGGCACAACTTCGCCGCTTTCGTCATCCAAACTGCCATCGCCGTCCGCGAATTCCATTGGCAAAGTGGTGGTGATGCGGTCTTCCTGCATTCCAAACAAATCGGGGCCGGCATACATTTGTGGTGTTGGTGCGCCGATGTCGGCGTCGAAGATGCCTTCGGCGACTTCCTTGCGAATTTCGCCCAGCATCTTATGGAACAAGGAGTGGCCTTCCTGACGATACACATGAACCGGGTCTTTTTGAGCGTAGCCTTCTTGCCAGATGGCATCGCGCAAATAGTCCATTTCGGCCAAATGCTCCATCCAATGATCGTCAATCGAACGCGTCACTTGCCAGCGTTCGAGAGAACGCATGGTTTCTTCGCCGACTAATTTTTCGCGATCTTGATAAAGCTCTGCAACCACGCCATAAAGTGTGCGGCCATCCTGCAAGCGCGCATCAAAATCGGCTTGCCCCAGAGCAATTTCGGGCAAATCGAAATACTGCATATCTTCCAAATCAGCGGCTCTCAAATGCTTATGCAGCAAACTGGCGCCGAAGATTTTGGCGTAGTTTGCATACAACTTGTGCGTGTCCCATTCTTCGGGTTTCACTTCGCGCGGGCAATATTTTTCGGCTTCGGCAACGGCGGCTTTTTGCGCCATATCCAGCACCGTTTCGTGCAAGTCGCCGCCCATCAAAGCGCGACGGCGTTCGCGATAAATCACTTCGCGCTGCACGTTCATTACGTCGTCATATTGCAAAACGTGCTTGCGGCTCTCAAAGTGGTTCAATTCCACTTTCTTTTGGGCGCGTTCGATGCTTTTGGAAATCAGCTTGGCTTCGACTGGCTCGTCTTCGTCCCAATTCTTCAAAAGAAACTGCCCGCGCACGCCAAATAAGCGCCACAATTCGTCTTCGAGCGACACATAAAACTTCGATGAACCGGGGTCGCCTTGACGGCCCGCGCGGCCTCGCAACTGGTTGTCAATGCGCCGCGATTCGTGACGTTCGCTGCCAATAATGTGCATACCGCCGAGTTCTTTCACAGCTTCCTGCTCGCTGGTGTGCGCAATATCTTCGGGGCGCGCTTCGCTTTCCAAAACGATGTCGGCGCTTTGTCCGGCCACGCCGGTTTCGATAACGACACTGCTGCCCGTGACTACTTCTTGCGGCGCGTCCTCGAAAGTCGCCACGCGTTCGGCAACGTAATCTTCGAGTAGCAAAGGCGCTGACCACGGCGCGTTTTTTTCTAAATGCGCGATGACTTTGGCCGCGTCGCGCCCGTTTTGCATAGCGGCTTCGCGCAGTGTTGGCTCCAAGGCGCCCAACGCGTTTTCAAGGCCAACGCGATAAATTAAAACGTCCACCGGCACTTCCTGCACATTGCCACGCTCATCTTGCGCTTGGGCCATCATTTGCGCTTGAAAAACGGAATTTTCATCTACCAAACCAAGGCCTATCATCATTTGATGCAGCCATTCGGGTTGCAGAAAATCGGCTTCGCCGCCGAGCATTTGGCCCATTTGACCGAGCAAAACCAAGTTCGGCATATCCAAAGCCACTTGCGCGCGGCGGAAACCGGCATCTTTATCCCACTGACGCGCTAATTTGCGCGCCGCCAAGACGTTCAGGCGATAATGCACAATCGCATTGTCGCCCAAAATCTCTTGAACTTCTTCGGGCGCCGCAAACGAACGCTGATTGCTGACTATGTCCCAGCGTTGCAAATACTCGCGCACCCAGTTGGCGCCGATGCCTTCGATGCCAAGATTAAACAGAATCTGCACATCATTGATTTCGATTTCATCGGACGAAAGCGACTGCCATTTTTGCGCGGCGCCAGTGGCGTTTTCGATGTTTAATTCTTTCAGACGCTTGACCACCCATTCGGGCGTGACGTTGCCGATGGCGGCAGCTAAATCATTCGCTTTAAAATCAATCGGCGTTTCGGCGCCGCTTTCTTTGGCGTGCTGCAAAAGCAAGCGGTCAAGATCGGGCAAGTCAATCAGCGTCTTAACCAATTGCGCGACGGCTTCGTAATTCTGGCGCATCGGAAAACCGATGGCGTTCAGCAAAAGCATCTCGCCAAAGTCGCGGCCTGTGGCTTGCGTGGCGATGCCGTTTTCCAACATCTCGCGCAACTGCTGCGGCGAGAAACTGAGGCCCATCAAGCGTTTCAGGCTGTTGTTTAAGGCTTCGAGCGGCCCGTTATCGTTGAGCGATTCGTCGTCAAGCGGCAATTTATCCAGCAAATTCAAGCGCTTGGCGCGCGAACGAATGCGCTGTTTCAAATCCGCCGACGTGAGTTCGGTGCCCAGGGCGTCGCGAATTTCCTTGGCATTCTGACCGAAAAGCTGGCCGCTGTTTTCCAGTTCCTCGGCGGCTTGCTGCACATTCAAAACCCACGCCAGCGTTTGCAAAGCATCGGGCGTAAAACGACTTTCCAGTTTATTGGTGGTTTCCTGTGTGCGCGAGC
Organism: Abditibacteriaceae bacterium; assembly: GCA_031372065.1. GTDB lineage: Bacteria > Armatimonadota > Abditibacteriia > Abditibacteriales > Abditibacteriaceae > DASWNL01. The sequence goes on from JANMKN010000273.1 coordinate 41,694, forward strand.
GAACATGAACGCCTTTGCCTTCGAGTTGGCGGCCCATTACCTGTTGCGTCATGACACGCCAACGCGATTCGGTGTCGAGTGTGCCGCCGAGCAAAATGTCCACGCCGCGTCCGGCCATGTTGGTGGCAATCGTCACGGCAGCGGGCCGCGCGGCTTCGGCGATAATGCGCGCTTCGTTGCGGTGATTCTTGGCGTTCAAAACGTTGTGTGGCAAGCCGTTTTTCAAAGCGCTGCTTAAACGTTCGCGGTCAGGATTAGAAACAGTAAACAGACCGAGCAGCTTGTTGATATTTTCATCGGCCACCGGGTCGGGATTCATGCCGACTGCTTTGGCGATGTTTTTCACTTGCAGCACATTGAGTTGCTGAACCGGCAAGCGCAAGGCCGTAAAAATCGCTTCGCGCTGCTCGCCGCCGAGGTTTTTGTCCTGCCACAATTGCCACTTGATGAGGTGCGAGAGCGCCAGCGCTTGCAACGGCTGCGCTTTGAGGCGTTCGGACATTTTTTCGGAAACATCCACGCTGCGAGTGCCGACCAAAACCGGCTGACCCGACGCATGATGTTCGAGGATTTCCAAAGTGATAGCGCGGAATTTCGCTTCGGCGGTTTTGTAAACCACATCGGGAAAGTCGGTGCGGCTGACTTTGCGATTGGTCGGAATTGAAACGACTTCGATGCCATAGGTTTTGGCGAATTCCTGTTCTTCGGTTTTGGCCGTGCCCGTCATGCCCGCCAGCTTGTTGTAAAGGCGAAAATAGTTCTGAATCGTAATCGTCGCCACAGTTTGCGATTCGAGTTGCACTTCGAGGCCGTGTTTGGCTTCGAGCGCTTCGTGCAAGCCTTCGCTGTAGCGGCGCCCCGGCATTTTGTGGCCGGTGTTTTCGTCCACAATAACGATTTCGCGGCCATTTTCGATGACGTAATGCACTTCGCGGTGATACAAAGCATGAGCGCGAACGGATTGATCTAATACCGATTGCACTTCCTGCAATTTCGCTTCGCTGACGCGGCGGCGCCGCTCGGCGGGCAAGCGCAACACCCGGTCAATCACAGTTGACAAATTCTGATTCGGCGTTTCGGCCTGCGCGCGGCGCACAAGGGCCGCTTCGTCGTCGGTGATAATCTCCGATGAAATCAGCGAATCGAGAAAGTTGTCCGGGTCGGTAAAGGCCGGGCTACCCGCTTCGCGTTCGGCGATGAGCGTGCCCATGTCGGTCAGCGAGGCCTGACGGCGCTTTTCGTCTTTGTCAGCGAACCAGCCGAGGCTGATGACCATGCGCTTGTAATCTTCAAACTGCGTGACCTGAAAACTGCGCTCCAGCAAACGCCAAATTTGACGCTCCAACTGCTCGGCACTGCGATTGGTGAAATCCGCTGCTTTGATTTTGTTTTGCGTTTCTTTGGCAAGTGGAATGCGGCGCTTGATTTCTTCGACGAAAGCAGGCGCGTTTTCTTCAGTCAAAAGCGGCTCCAAGTGACGATTGACGGCATCGGCGGCGAGTTCGGCGAAAATCGCGTGCTGCAAAAGTCCTTTGATTGGCTTGTTGAGCAAATCGGCGATGGAATATTCCGCATCGGACGACATTTCCAAAATCGCGCTGACATTCTTGATGAGTTCCGCGTTTTGCCGGGCTTTGAATTCGTCCCACGCAGTGCCCCATTCTTCGAGGGAAGCGGCAAAAGCGGCCGCTTCGGGCGCGGCCAAAAGCTGGTGGCTGACAAACGCTTCAAAGCCCGTTGAATAAGTGCCTTCCTGAATTGCTTCGCGGATGGATTGCGTGTTTTCGTCGGGCAGTTGAACTGCTTCTTGAATGCGATGCGCCAGCAAATCGGCGTTTTCGATGCGCCAATCTTGCAACTGGCGTGCGGCTTCGCCCACTAAGGCGGGCAGTTCGGTGTTTTCGCCGGGTAAGTCGCGCACGGCCAACAAAATGCGCTCGTTTAGTTGCTCGCGCGTGCCGCCTTCGTTCATCATTTCGGCAATGGCACGCTTGGCATCGCGCGGCACTTCGACCCATTGCTCTAATTCTTCGACGAGGCGCCCGGCGCTCTCATCGTGGGCGCGTTTTTGATCGGCGGCAAACTGCTTGGCGGCTTTATAGGCTTCCGCGAGCGCGCCGCTTTTGGTCAGTTCATTTTGCAAGGCGCGCGAGAGTTCATCGGCGTCCTCGCCGCTGGCGGCCCGCTTGGCAATCGTTTCGTGACCGTGCAATTTCAAGCGCAGCGAATCGGCTTCTTTTTTAAGAAATATTTCGCGCTCATCGTCATATTTTTCGGCAAGCCCGGCAATTTTCTGCGCCACATCGCCCGGATGCTGAACGATGGCTTGCGCGATTTCTTTGCGCAAACCGTCGCGGCCTTGCGTGAGTCGAACCTGCTCCCACAACTTCTCGCTCATCTCGAAAGGCAGCAGGCCGCGCAGCGAAATTTGCTCCAAAGCACCAATCACATCGCGCACTTGCGCGGGCGATAATGTATCGCTATCGGGCACCGCTTCGAGCAGCAAAGTTTCGGCTTCATGCGCGCCACCGGGCACTTCCAGCACGATTTCAATTAAAGCGGGCAACAAGGCGGCTTGGTAGATTTCGAGCGCGCGGCCTACATTTTCGGGCCGCTCGAATCCAACTAAAGCGGCCTGAATCATCTCCGTCGCGCTTTCCTCCACAATGCCGCGCCGCGCGATTTCTTGCGCCACCAAACGCGCCGCATCGGCGTTTTCGTCATCCAATTCAGCATAAACATCGGGCGAAAGGCCCAAATCAGCGGCCAAACGCATCGCATCGAAGCCCAGCACACTGGCGTTGGCATAAGCTGCCGCGAATGGTTCCAGCAAATGGCTGATTTCGCGCTGCCACGCGGCGCTGAGTCCGCGTGGGCGCACGGCGTTGGTGGCGATATTTTCGAGTTGCGCTTTGCCGCCATCGCTAATAAGGCCATCGTTTTTGAATTCGTCGGCCACGTCTAACAAATGCGCGGCGTTTTCGATGCGCGCGCTTTTTTCGCTGATAAGATAAGCGTCAATCAAGTAAGAAATCGCTTGGCGGAAGGCACCACGTTTTTCGATTTCGGCCAAAAGCGCGCCGATGTCAATGCGCCCTTTGCTGGACAGCATATCCAGCATATTTTCCACTTCGCGCTCGGTGATGGCGGGCATCATTTTGCGCGCGAGGCCGTCGCAAGTTTGCGCCATCGTTTGGCGGCGCAGGGCGCGTTCGGTTTTAGCAACCTGCGCCGAAATAATCAGCGGCGTGCGCGCTTCGTCAATGAGAATGTTGTCAACTTCGTCCACAATGGCGAAGTTGAGCGGGCGCTGCACCATGTCTTCGGGCGTGCGCGCCATGTTATCACGCAGATAATCGAAGCCGACCTCCGAGTTCGTCGCGTAGAGAATATCGGAATTATAAGCCGCCTGACGCGCCTCATTTTCCATGTCGTTGGTCAAAAACGCCACGGTTAAACCGAGAAATTCGTGAATGGGCCGCATCCAGTTGGCATCGCGCTCGGCCAAGTAATCGTTGACCGTGATGACATGAACGCCGCGTCCGGTAAGCGCGTTGAGATAACACGGCAGCGTGGCAACAAGAGTTTTGCCTTCGCCAGTGCGCATTTCGGCGATGCGTCCCGAATGCAGAACCGCGCCGCCAATAAGCTGCACATCGAAGTGGCGCAGGCCAATAGCGCGATCACCGGCCTCGCGCACAAGAGCGAAGGCCTCGGAAATGACCTCGTTCAAAACCGCTTTTTCGGCATCGCGGCGCGCTCGAACATAGTCGTCGCTCCACGACATTTCGGTGTCGAGTTCCTGCCAACCATAGGCTTCGCCGGTTTTGGGGTCTTTCTGCGCGCCAAGGCGCTGCGTGATGCTTTCGCGCACCTTCTTTTTCAGCGTTTGGGAGCGCGCTTTGAGTTCTTCGTCCGACAAGGCTTTGAGTTCAGGGCCAAGGCGGTTCACTTCGTCCACGATGGGCCGAATTTTGGCGACTTCTTTTTCGTTGCGATCAATAAGTTTGGACAAAGCGCCCGCAATGCCCGACGATTGTTCGCCCGGCGTTTCGGCGCGCTTGCCGAAAAGATTTTGTAACAGTGACATGGAAACTCCTAACAATTGGTCTTTGTTTTTGGGCGGGTGCCCTTTGGGCAGGTGGTTTGTAGGTTTTTGACTTCCGGCGCAGACACACAAAATCCTGACGTGATAAGCACGCCAAGATCAAAGGCCAAAAACCCAAAGCCGAAAATTCAATTCCGAAAACGATTGGTGCGGATGCCGCTGAGTTTGGCGGCTTCGTGAGAAGAAAGAACACTCGCGAATGCGGAGTGCCGAATGCAGAGTGCGGAGTGCGAAAACGGCTTAATTGGTTCAGTCGCGTTTAGAGGAGCCGCAGTTTGAAGCGACGAACCCAACTGCGTAAGTGGGCTGTCAATGTCGTTGTGCGGGCACAAAATTTCGCACGGCGAATGTAGAATTCCGTATTCATCATTCGGAACTCCACATTCCGAAAGGGCCTGCTTGAGTAAATCGCGCGTGGGCGCGCCTTCGGGCGATTGCAGCCATTGCCAAACGGCTTGCGGCTGTGTGGCGGCGTTATGAATCGGCGCGGCGGCCAAAACCGAGGGGGCGACGGTGAGTAGCGCAAACATCACCAGCAGGAGGGGATTCCATTCTCCCCGTCGCCGGTTGTTAAAGATGTTCGCCGCGTGTCGTCGCATGATTTTAATTTAAATTCTGAAAAGCCTTACCCATTATAACAGCGTCTTACTAACAGCGTCCGGCAGAAGCGGAGCAGGCAATGGCGCCTTTAGACGGCAAAACGCGCGCTGGGTTGCCATTGAAAAAGCGGCCCAATCCATCATATGAAGTAAAGGTTATCGGGGTCACCGTCAAGCTCTACTTCGTTCTCGTCTTCCAAGGCTTTTTTGGCGCGCTCGTTCATCGCTTTGAGCGGGGCGGAATTGGGATACAAAGTGAAAGCGCGACGCACCGCATCGGCGATAGAAGGCAGCTCCTCTGGCTCGGCTAAATGAATGACTTGCTCGAATTCTTCGGTGGCCGCCGGTTCGCCGCCGATGCCTAAAGCCAAACTTAAATTGACGTGCGATTCCAAATTCCCGGCGCTTTCGGCAATGGAACGGCGCAAGGCGGGAATTGCGGCGTCGCTGTGCCCGCTATTGAGATGAATTCTGCCCAAAACGCCCCATGCTTCGCCGTCGTTAGGCGCCAGTTGTGTGGCTTTTTCGGCGTCGGCTACCGCTTCAGCAACCTGATTAGCTTTGTAACGCGCCCACGCGCGTGTGCTGTAAACCGTCGCGCGCCGCGCGTCGTTTTCGGCGAATTGAATGGCGCTTTCGTAGTCGGCCATTTGTTTTGCGGTTTCGCCTAAATCCCACCAAACTCCCGCGCGATTAAGATAGGCTACGCGATGTTTCGGGTCGCTTGCGATGGCGCGATTAAAATCAGCTAAAGCCAAATCCAACTCGCCGCGATCTTTGTAAACGCCCGCGCGATTGTTCAAAGCGTCGGCGAAATTCGGGTCGATCATCAGCGCCATGTTGTATTCGGCCAGCGCGCCGCCCATATCGTTTTTGCCGCGCAGAACGTTGCCCGCGTTTTTGTGATCGAGCGCGGTGCCCGGTGGCACTCTTTTCACGTCCTCTTTTTGCGGAGTCGGCGCCAAAGCGACGTTTTCGACCGGATTTTGCGTGTCGTAGCGCGAACCCTTGAGCCTGTCGGCGATTTTCGGGTCGCGCGCGATGGCTTCTTTGAGGTCGGCTTTGGCCTTTTCGGTTTCGCTTTTGCCGTCATAGGCCGCGCCGCGCCACAACCATAATTCGCCGACTTTATCGTTGATTTTTAAAATGCGATTCAAATCTTCAATCGCGCCGTCGTAATCGCCGCGTTGCACGCGCAATTTGCCGCGATCAAAACGCGCATCCAGATTGCCTTCGTCCAGAGCAATGACAGCATCGAAATCGGCCAGCGCCGAGGAAAATGCCCCGCGCGTCATGAAAATTCGCCCGCGCATGAGATGCGCGTCGGCTAACGCGCTGGGGTTGGGCTTGGCATCGCCCCGCAAAAGCACGTGCCAATCGGTATCCAGCGGCGCCATGTTTTGTTCAATAGCAGCGGAATAATCGATGAAAAGCGCGTTGTAATCGGGATTTTTTAATTGTTTTTCAAGGCTCGCGCGCTGAAAATGCGCTTCGCCCGCGTCGGGTTTGAAGTAGATCGCGCGGCTGAAATCGGCAATGGCCAAGCGTTGCGCCTTATCGTGGGCCGCGATTTTTTCGGCGGCGGGCGTGATCAGATTTAACACGCCATTTGCTTCCTTTTTCCACAAAACCAAACGTGCCATACCCGATTCAAACCACGCTTCGGCGTTTTTCGGGTCGAGTGCGATGGCCTTTTCAAAATCTTTTTGCGTGTCGGCGTAATCAAAGGCGAGGTCGGTGAGTTTGTCTTGCAGATTGACATAAACCAGCCGCATCCGCCCTCGTTCGATGAGAGGCGCCGCCGAATTCGGCTCAACGCTGACGGCACGATCAAGGTCGTCTAACGCTGGTTCCAGCGCATCGGCCTTTAGGCTGTTGGCGTCGCCGTATAAAAAACTGAGGACTTCTTTTTGGTATTTGTTCTTGTCGCCTTCTTTTTCCTCGCGCACTTTCTTGAAGGTGTAACGCGCCCGTTCGATGAGCGGCGCGGCTTTGCCGGGTTCGTCGAAAATGGCTTTGTTGAACGGCGCTTGCGCGGCATCGAAGGTTAATTCGCCGATAGTGGCATCCATTTCTAAAGCGCGAGCGCGTTCGGCGACCGCCAGCAAAATATCGCCTTTTTGATAAAGCGCCAGCGCCAGATGTTTGTGCCACTTCGCGTCGTCGAAAAGAGCGATGGCAGCCTTGTAATCGACAATCGCACCGTCGTAATCGTAAAGCGCTTTTTTGACGCTGCCGCGATTGTCCCACAGTTCGCTGCCTTTCCATTTGCCGTTGGCGTAGGCTTTGGCGTAGCCAGCTTTCTCAGCCTTATCATAAGCGGCGATGGCTTCTTGATACTTGCCCAATTTGTTAGCGGTATAGCCCTGTTGGAAATAAACGGCTGCTTTGCCATTGACGACGTGTTTTCCTCCCTCTACGTATTCGTCAATTAAACGCGAGGCTTCAAGTGCGTCGGCTTCGGCTTTTTTCCAATCTTTGTCTTCGGGTTCTTCCATCTCCTGCGGCAAACGCGAACGCAGATAATAAGCGTTGATTTTTCCAATCAGATCAGTCGCGGCCTGCACTTTGGCGTCGGCTTCTGTGCGCGCTTTGAGTTCTGCGGCTTTGTCGGCGCGGGCGTTTGGCACGACGGGACACAAAAACGGCGCGGCGAGCAGCGCCCAAAGAATACGCGGCGCGCGGCGCTTAATTTTCGCAAAATATTTCATCTTGCCCCATATTTTAACGTTTCTGGCGGAAGTTGTATTGACCTTATTTCAAGTCGGAAGTTTGTCGTTCCAGCAACGCTTTCAGCGCAGCATTGCGCCGCGTTAGCGTGTTTTGCAAATGGCGATGCACCATCAAAATATCGGCAATCCAGCCGAGCGGCCCCAGCGGAGAAATCCATTGCAAGGTATCGCGCATCAGCGTGCCCTTTTGCCCGTTTTGCGTGGCGTTTTCAAATTCGTGAATATGTTTCAGCGCCTTGAAAGTGCCCTGCGTCATTTCGTCTACAAAACGATGCGGCGCTTCAAATTCAACGATTTGCGCCGTCAAACGGCGGCGCAAGCCCAAATGCTTGCCTTCAAAAGTGACCGATTCGCCTAATTCAATGCGCCCACTTGTCGTGCCAGCGACGGCACGCTCACCCGTTTCTTTGAGTGTTTCGCAATGCAGGCCAATATCGCGCGCATAATCGAAACACATTTGCGGTGGCGCGATGATAAAAGTTTCTATGGTAATTTGCGGCATAAGGTTTTCCAAACAATGCGGACAAAAGTATAGACTCTTGCACCATTCGGCTAAACAAAAATCCTATTCGACTCTTCTCAAATCGTTCGGGAGTCTTCTTGAATTGCTCTGGAGTCTTCTCGAATGCTTGCGGAGTCTTCTTGAATGCTTGCCGAGTATTTATACAAGGCTTTCGCGTGCCTAAAAATCGTTTTCGAGTCGCCCAAAAACAGTGCCGCCTGATAAACAATTATTGCATTGGCAAAGCATAATAAGAATTTGTTATGATTGAATATTAAGCTGTTTACTTCATGTTTATTTTTATAAGGAGAGTGCATTATGCCCGAAACTACGGCTGCTACAACAGCCGGGGCGACCAAACCCAAACGTCAGCGCAACCCGCTGAACAAAGTGCAAGCGGCAGAGGTTTCCAAGGCCGAAAAAGTCGGTCTTGCCGCCAAAATCGCCGAAAACCTCACCAAATTGGAAGCGCGCCGCATCACGGCGCCCTTTATCCAGCAATTGCTGGACGACGTGCAAACCGCGCGCGGTTTAGGCGGCGCGGCAGTCAGCAAAGACACCACGGCTAACAGCGCCACCATCAACGAAAGCGCTTTGACCACCCAACTTCTCAGCGGCCTCGCCGAAATTCAATCCGCTGCCCGGCAAGAATTTTACGACGACGAGCCACAACGCTTGAAAGCCTTTTATTCCGGCGTAGATTTGCACACCAGCCGCGACCTGCTGACGACAATGGCGCAAGGCATCTTAACCGAAGCCGACGGCGCCGATTTGCCCGGCATCACCGCGACAAAACTGACCGCACATTGGGCAACGTTTTCGAGCAGTGGAAAACTGCCGACGAAACGCAAGGGGGCGCCCAAACCGGTAGCGCCACTATCCGCATCAATCGCAACAACTTGATAGAGTCCATCGAAAAGCGCCGCCGCAAAATCCAATTCGCCGCCGACGCCGAATGGCCCTACACCAACCCCACCAACGTCCCGATTCGCCGCGCCTTCCAACTGCCAACCGACAGGCCGTTTGTAGGGTGAAATGAATAATGCGCCCATTTCTTCAAGAAGAAATGGGCGCGTGTCGTTTTTCAACAAGGAGATTTCAAATGTCTGATGTGCTATTTTGGCGTAGAAAAGTTGCAGAAGCATGGCAAGAAAAGACGCATCCTCAACAACCGTATATGCGGCCTTATCAGTTCAAAAGTTTGGTTGCTGAACGTGGTTTTCATATATGGGAAGATAATCTTGAGACTTGGGATTGCCTCGGTGTTTTTCATCCGTTGCTTCGTGTGAAATACGCATACTCAATGCATCGCGCTACAGATGATAACACTTGGCCGGGTTGGGAAGGGCCACCTATTGCTGGTGACACTCCTGCGGACTCTAATCTGGCTACTGTTATTCACGAATGGGATCCGCAGAAGGAACAGGAAGTAGCTGGAATTTTTCCTGCTATTGTAGAAGTGCCCTCAATTGATAATTTTGTAACTTGGCAGAACTATGAAGAAAGGAACGAGAAGTGGGGAATGAGAGTGAACACAGGGACCATACTCTATCATCCCTATCAGATTTTTCGTTTCAAAGTTGTAGCGGAATCTTGTTCACCAATCGTTCACTACAATAATTTCTCTGTCCCAGATGATACTACAGCCTTTACTAAGCAAGAGATTGAAAATGCAAAGACTGGTCTCATACAAAATGAAACAGGCTATTTAAAATGTTTACTTATTCTCTTGTCAATCGAAGACCGCTATCTCCCAGCATTACGTGGAGAACGGCATTCCCTGCATCTGACCAGCTTTGGTTTTAATTCTAAGACAAATGGCTGGTTTGAATTCCAAGCTAATTTCAATGCCACATCAGTTTTAGATTCTCTGCCATTCTCAATTGATGAAATTAAAGAGTTTCGTAGAGATTTAGCTCAAAAAGGCTCATGGATTGATCCTAACCGTGCTTGGTTTGATTTAATACGTCACATTCCGTATGCGAGGCGCCAAAAGCTGCATGGTAATGCTCTCTTAGCTTGGGATTACTATGAGGCGGCTGAGATTATAGGTGATTTTTTGGGTGAGGCGACAGGTGAGGCTCAACCACACGTTGATGACCTACTACATGGTGGACATTGGAAGAAATCACTCTATGGAGTGGCCGCACAAGATATTGACTATAAGTCAGGAAATGCTCTTAAAAATATTTTAGCCCATTATACAATTGATCCTCGCCTTAAAGTTCTCTTGTTAGTTGAAGGTGAATCAGAAATCCAATACATCCAAACTTGGTGTGACCAACACGGCTTAGATTTGAGTCTTTTTGGTATCCGTTTGTTTAATTTGAGAAGTGTGGATGCATTAAAAGCAGAACACGTTAAACAGATTGTCCGCGCAGCCCGCCAAGATAGTGCTGCTGTTGTTGTAGTTGTAGATGACGAACACAAATCACTTGACGAGTTGCAAAATTGGGTAACAGAAGGCCTAATTCGTCGTATATTTTCATCTTCTGATTTACAAGGACCTAATCATCCCGTTGGCGGTATGGTATGGACGCCTTGTTTTGAAGATGCAAATTTCCCTGAATTAGATGACTTGCTACTAGGTTGGAGTGATTTTATCCAAGCGCATCCCAAAAATTTCATTGTTGATCTACCTCTTATGAAGTTAGAAGTTCAGAAAGCGCGTGCCGCAGCCACTGCTCAGAAACCCTGCGATTCTTGGATAAAAGCTATGGAACTATCAGTGAGGACACTACACTACCCATTCAAAAAGCCTGAAATTGCGAGGTGTTTAGCTTTACGTTTTGGCGACACAGAGCGCCCGCTTCACCGTCTTATCAATCATGCTATAGGTTGCGCAGTCCTCTCCACAAATTATGGGCCTACAGATGCACATGGCGGCTATGGTGGCCCTGACGTCCGAGTTAATAATTAAAAAGTCAGGTTTCATCTTTGGGCGCGACTTGCAGGGGTTCGGCGATGCTGTGTTTCACCCCCAACGTAAACGGTGGCGTCCCAGCGGAGGCCGAGGGCTTCGGCGATTTCTTGGGCGCGGGATAAGGTTATGGTGCGTAGTCGGTGGTGCGTAGTCGGTGGTTCGTAACGTTGAATTTGCTGGGGTCTGAGGCCGAGTTTTTCGGAGAGTTGCTTTTATTTTGCCAATCCACCCGAACTCGCCAGATCATTTTTTGCCGCCGCAAGTAAACTAAGCGCCTATGAAGTCTTTGTTTGAGTCGGCGGAGGACGCGGCGTTTCAAAGTCGGGTTGCCATCGCAGCGGATTATGCGCCGGAGGCTGAAGCGGTGATTGCACACGACGAGGCGCTGGATGTTTTGCGGCGGGCACCGGCGGGGTTTGCCAAGCTGATTATCACGTCGCCGCCTTATAACATCGGCAAGTCTTATGAAAAAGCAACCTCACTGGACGCATACCTTCAAGCGATTTGTCCGATTATCGAAGAGTTGGTGCGGGTTCTTTCGCCTGAAGGTTCACTGTGCTGGCAGGTGGGAAACTACGTCGAAAACGGCGAAGTTTTTCCGTTGGACATCTTCTATTACCCGATTTTCAAGCGGCTCGGCTTGAAACTGCGCAATCGCATCATCTGGCACTTCGATCATGGCTTGCACGCCTCCAAGCGCTTTTCGGGGCGCTATGAAACGTTGCTTTGGTTCACCAAAAGCGACAACTACACCTTCAATCTCGACCCGGTGCGCGTGCCCTCGAAATATCCGGGCAAGCGGCATTTCAAAGGCGACAAAAAAGGTCAACCGTCGTGTAATCCGTTGGGCAAGAATCCGGCGGATATTTGGCGTATTATTACTGAAGATTGGGAGCGTTCGCTGTGGGATATTCCCAACGTGAAAGCCAACCATCCCGAAAAGACCATTCATCCCTGTCAGTTTCCTATCGAATTGGTCGAACGCTGCGTTTTAGCCCTCACCAATGAAGGAGATTGGGTGTTAGACCCGTTTTCGGGTGTCGGGTCGGCTTTACTTGCAGCGCGCGGCCACAACCGGCGCGCGATGGGTTGCGAAAAAGAAGCGGACTATGTGGCTATCGCGCGAGAGCGCCTTGCCGATTTAGCAAGCGGCGTCTTGCGCTATCGTCCTTTGGGCAAACCGATTCATCAGCCAACCGGACGCGAAAGAGTCGCCCAAATTCCCCTGGAATGGACAAATGGGCATACTGCCAACGGAAACCAAAAACCATGATTATCGCCGCCCAGTATTCTTTCAATCAAGGCCGTGAAGAAGTCACCAAACGTTTTCCCGACCTACTGCCGGAAATCAACGCCGCCATAAAATCCATTGACGCCGAGCAACATCGCGTCAAAGTCAGCAAAGAAAAAACGAAGCAGGGGCGGATGCTTTATAGTCCGGTTTCCATCAATAAAGCCTTCAAAGCCGAACTTGCCAAATCGGAATGGGAAACGGTGCGCGTGAAATGCGATTACGAAACGATTCACTACGAACCGGATTACACGCCGAAAGATTTAAACGCGGGTGCTTTCCGTGAAATGGACTTTGTAAAAAATAAGTTGGGCGTCGAAGTGCAGTTCGGCAAGTATTCGTTCATGGTCTATAACGTCGCGGCCAAGATGACAATTTTCCGCAATCTGGGGCACATCGAATGTGGCATCGAAATCGTGCCCGTCAAAGCATTTGCCGCTCATATGTCGTCCGGCGTGTCCTATTTCGAGCAGTTCGTTTGGGATTTGAAAAATCGTGGCGTCGCGGATATTGATATTCCTGTGCTGATTTTAGGAATTGACGCTTAATCGCTCAAAAGCAAAAAGGCCAGAGCGCAGTTTTTGCACTCTGGCCTTTTGTTTTCGCAACTGCCTTACTTCGTTTTCACGCGCAGCACACTGGCCGAATGGGCGGGGAATTCTTGCGTGAAATTCGGCGAGGTGAAGGTGAGTTTCATCGTCTTGGGCGCGACTTTCATCGGTTCGGCGATGCTGTTGACATCGGCGGGGTCGCCGCTGATGGTTTCGAGCCATGCGCCTTTTACTTTGGCGACGCCTTGCAGATTGACGTTTAGTTGTTGCGGCGCGGCGCTGACGTTGACGACTTTAACGATTACATCGCCGGTCTTGTCGTCGCGGCTGGCGGTGGCATAAAGCGGGTCGGCGGGCATTCCGGGGTCGTCGGTGGCCTGCGCCACTAACTTGCCGTCGAGATAGGCTTTAATGTCGCGGCCTTGGACTTCGATTTTGATGTCATACCAACGGCCCGTTTCGATAGTGACTGGCAACTGCGGGCCGATTTCGGTTTTGTTGCCGCCGTGCGCGCGTTCGATAACGCTGCGCGAATTGCCCCAGCCGCCCAAATTCCACCAGATGTAATCGTTGTTGTTTTCGACGTGAAATAAAATCAAAAATCCTTCGGCGCCGCCGGTTTTGCGCGCCTTGACTTCGTAGGTGTAATCCGTCCAGTTCACGTCGCCTGTGGTCAGGCGAATGTTATCGTCGTTGCTGCTTTGAATGAGCGTGCCGTTTTGCGTTTTCCAGTCGCCACCGGCTTTTTTCCAGCCGTTGATGCCGTTTGAAAAATCGCTTTGCAACAGCACTTTATCGCCGCTGGTCACTTTGGCGTCTTTGAATTCGGCTTGTGTGAGCCACGTTCCCACGCCCACGCCGCCTTTGGGCACAAATTTCGAAGTCATGTCCACTTTTTGCGGATTCACTTCCACCGGAAGCACCACACTACCCGCGTTATTGCCGAACATTTTCTGCACATAATAACTGGGCGAAGCAAAGCTGTTCAGCGCATCGTAGCCGATAAGGTTGGTGCCCCACTGCCGCGCGCCATTGTTTACATTTACCAGAAGCGGCGCGTAGCATTCCATCACTACGACATCGGAATTGCGTTCGAGGCCAGTCAGCCATGCGGCATCGCCAAGGGCGGCTTGCATGGTCGGCGTCGGGCTGCCTTCGGTGGACGCCCATTCGCCGACGAAGATTTTTGGGCCGTTGCGGTCGGTGTTGTCGTAGTGATGCACGTCGCGCGCCATCGCTGCGGCGCTGCGGTAATAATGGTCGTCCAGCGCATCAGGCTTGCTCGAAGTCACTTTTTTGCCGCCGTTTACGCCATTAGTCGAAATCAATTGCAGCTTGGGATATTTGGCTTTGATGGCATCGTGAAACTGCGTGAAGCGACCATCATAACTGCCAGTGCGGTCGAACCAATCTTCGTTGCCGATTTCGACATAGGTCAGATTAAACGGTTTGGGATGCCCCAAACGCGCGCGTTCGGCGCCCCATTTGGTGTTGACATCGCCGGTGACGAATTCGATTTCATCTAAAGCATCTTGCACGAACGGCTGCAATTCGGGGCCAGCTTTTACCACTTCGCCGCGCAATGCATAGCCCGCGAAAACGGCCAGCACCGGCTCCATGTTGAGGTCTTCGCACCAACCGAGAAATTCCATTAAACCCATGCCATCGGTGGAGCGATAACCCCACGGACATTGATGGCCGGGGCGATTTTCCAGCGGGCCGATGGTCTTTTTCCAATCGAAACGCTCGGCGATGGTGTTGCCTTCGAGGTAATTGCCGCCGGGAAAACGCAAATAGGCTGGCTTCATGTCGCCCATCAATTGCATCAAATCGGGACGCAAACCGTTCGGGCGATTTTTAAAAGTCGGCGGCATCAACGATACCAAATTCAGCCAGAGCGTGCCGGGCTTGTCCGTCCAAATCGTGAAGTGGTTCGCCGTGGACGGCGCGACTTTGTTGGTTTTGAGCGCGACCTCATATTTCTGCCAATCGGTGCCGATTTTTTTAATAGTGGCGCCAATAATCGTTACATCATTGTTGTCAATGCTAACGTGCAGCGGGCCGGTGAATCCGGGAGACGCCTTCGCGTAAAAGCTGGCGCGATAAGTGGTGTTCGGCTTGACAGGAATGCCCCAATAGCCATCATTTGTCACGCCAATGCCTTTACCGGAGTCGGTAATTTCAAGTTTCAAACTGACCGGCAAATTTTCGTTGAGCGGCGCTGTTTTATCGAGTGAAATTGTGCCCGCACCGCCTTCAACCTGTAGCAACGACCAATGCACCGGATTTCGCGCGTTGTCCTTGAAGGCGCGGTTTTGAATCAATTCGGCATACAGCCCGCCATCGTAGGCGTGATTGATTTCTTCGGTCATCAGGCCGTAAAACATCGGGCTGATTTTCACGCCGGGTTGGTCAACTTTCACCGTCAATTGGCCCGGTTGCGCCCATGCGACACTTGCAAGGGCGCTTAAAGTGCAGGTGGCGAAAAAACTTTTTAATTTCATATTGTTTCCTTTGGTGCGCGGGCGTCTTGCCCGCAAAATTAAAGGCGAGCGAGATGCCCGCACTCCGTTCACATCAAAACCGAAACTTGCGTCGGTTTTAATTCAAACTGCGGCAGCCATTGTTCCTGCACTTCAAAAAGTTCATTTACCATGTCGCGAATTTGCGGCAAGGTTAAAAGTGCGCCGGTTAGCGGGTCGAGCGCAATGGCTTGATGCACGGCGTCACGTTCGCCACTCATGCCGCCCAAAACGGCTAATTCTTGCACATTGATGTTGGTGCGATTGATAGCGGCGCATTGTGGCGGGAGCGGGCCGGGAGCGGTTGGCTGCACGCCGTTGCGGTCAACCAAACAAGCGACTTCAACACAGGCATTTTGCGGCAAATTCGGGATTAAATGCGACTGCGTCAGGCTATTTTTGCTGCCCGGCGCACCAAAATTGGGCACGTTGCCATAAATCACGGTTGGCTCGCCCGTCACCATCGCATTGATGATGCGCGCACCGTATTCTTCCGAAAGTTTCGGCTCGTCCGCGATGAGTTTTTCCAGATATTCATCCGTCTCATCGGCGCCCGCTTTGTGGTGCTGGCAAGAGATTTCATAGTAATCCCAGCGCTTCCAAATGTAGGCGTCAATCGTTTCGGGATTCTTGCGAAACCACGGCACATATTCGCCACCGTGATGACTGGATTCCGTATGAAAATAACCGAAAGTGCGCAGAATTTCGGTGCGCACGCGCTCGTAATAATAATGCTCGTCTTCGATTTGATGATCGAGGCCGCGCTGCTCGAATGCTGTGGCGCTCGCCTGATGGCCGTTTTGATTTTCAAAAGGCGAAGGATTCTGGCGCAGCATGGTTTCTTGAATCAGCGGATAAACGTCCTGGCCCTTGTGCTTAAATTCGGTAATCCACGCCTGATGATTAATGCCGTAGCATTTAAAATTGCACTCTTCGTAAGGCAATTCAGCGCGATGGGCCAGCATTTTGGTGGTGCCTTGCACGCTATGGCAAAGGCCAACCACTTTCAAGCCGCGATTATTGATTGACCAGCAGTTAATCGCCATCGGATTGGCATATTGCAAAATGAGCGCATCGGGGCATTCGTCTTCGATGGTGTCGCAAATGTCTTTGAAAGCGGCAATCGAACGCAAGCCGCGAAAAACGCCGCCCGGCCCCAAAGTGTCGCCCACGCACTGGTCAAGACCATATTTGCGCGGGATTTCCACGTCGAATTTGTAAGCATCCACGCTGCCGACTTGAAACGCCACAATGACAAAATCGGCGCCGCGCAAGGCCTCGGCGCGGTCTGAGGTCGCTTCGATACGCGTCGGCAATTTGTGCGTTTCCACCATGCGGTCAATGCGCTTTTTGGTGGCGTCCAGTCGCCCTTCGTGAATGTCGAACAGCATAATCTGGCAATCGCGCAAAGCAGGCATCGCCACAATATCCACACACAATCGCACGGGAAACACATAGCCGCCCGCGCCAATAATCGTTACTTTCATTGGTTCTCCTGCTTGGATTTTCCCACAGAGTATACGGCCTGCCGTGAGTTTTCATCTTGAATTTCATAAAACGGTTTGCGCCCGTTTCGCTAAACTAAGCGCACTTTAATCGTCCCAAGGAATGCCTTTATGTGGATTAAGGCCGAAGACGGCAGCTTGCACAACCTCGATCATATTCACACGCTCGAAGTCAATATCGAACCCGGCGGTTATTACATTGTGAAAGCGCGCTTCGCACAAGCTGGCGGCGCCACTGCCGAACTAACCCGCCACGGCGCCCGCGCGCAAGCCAAACGCACCTTGGACGCCATCGCCGAGGCCATGCACGATCAAGGACATCGCGAAGGCTTTCTCGACCTCAACAGCTTGCACAATCCCAAAGGCCCGCACGCCAACGTCATGCCAGATTTGTAGCAGCATCAGTGGGCGGCGAGCCGTGGTCGGTGAACAGAACAAAAACGATAACGCGCTATGAGAAATATTACTTTCTCATAGCGCGTTTTGCGTTCGATGCTGACCACCGATCACGGCTCACCGGCCACTGCCTACTTCGCCATTTCCAATTCTTTCATCTTTGCCAAAGCGTCGGTGCCGTGGGTGCGCACGCGGGCTTGCACGTCTTTGTCTATGTAGCGTAAGATGCCATCTTTATCAATGAAAAACGTCCAGCGCTGCGAGACTTGCTCAATGTTTTGCACCGTCCCATAAAGCAAACACACGTTGCGGCCCGTATCGGGAATAAGTGGAAAATCAAGGTTCAACGACTGCGCGAAGGCGATTTGGCCGCGATCAACGCCGGTATTTGCATCAATATTGCGCGCCGGGTCAATGGAAACGGCCCAAATTTCGGTATCGGCTTCGGTAAAGGCGGGTCGCTCAACACGGAGCGAGGTAAGCTGATTCGCTCAACCACCGGTGAAGCACTTTGGGAAAAAGGTCAGCAGCAAATTTTTCTGACCACGCAAATCCGACAGGCGCCGCACCGTGCCGTTCATGTCAGAAATAGAAAAATCGGGCGCCGGTTTGCCAACTTCCAATTTCGGCGTCGGCTCGGCCATTTTGAACATCATCGGCGCCACATCGGCCACATCTTGAATAGTTTGCATCGAGCGCAAAAAGCCCGCGCTATCAATGGAAACCAGCGTTAAACCTGTCGGGCTGACGTTGAATAGCTTCGCCATCTCGCCTTTTTCGTCTTTGAGCGCCAAAAGTCCCAAATTCTCGTTAAAATCGCCGATATTGAGGCCGACAGCCGACGAAATCAAAACCGATTCGACGCCGGTTTTTTGCAAATCTTTGGCGGCTTCGACCATCGCCACCAAAGCCACTGCCGGGTCGGGCACTTTGTTGGAAACCAAAACAGGCGCTTCACCGGTGAGAATCAGCAACACCGATTTTTGCCCGCGCCGTTCGCGCAAACTCCATAATTTACCCTGCGCGCCCGGAAAGGCAAATTGCGGCGCCATATCGCCAACACGCACTGCCGGATAGGGCGCGATTTTCACGCCGCTTGTCACTGGTTCGGCAGGCGTAGCGGGCGCCGCTTCCTCGGCCCAAACGGGCGCCGTTAAAGCGAAGGCAGCTAAAATAAGAAGTTTTTGTTGCATAGTTGAAAATATATGAGCCGCTAAGGCTTCGCCTACGCAAACTTACGGCTCGCAAAAACCACGCAATTATTAAAGTTGCGTCGTTTTTGCGCTGTTTTGGCGTAGGCGAAGCCTTAGCGGCTCATTCCCGTAAAAATTAACTCACACGGCGCGCTTCTTTGACATTCAATTGCAGTGTGACGCTGTTGTTCCAATGATTCAATTCCGGCACGAAACATAAATCAAGGCGCGAACCCGCTTGACAGCCTTCGGCTTTTTCGCCGGGACGCCACCACACGGCTTTGAAACGCTGCCCATCGGCTTCAAGATTCAAACGCAAATGCTCGCGCGCTTGGCCCATCGGCTGCGCATCCACTAAAAACACGTTTTGCAAAAGCAGTTTCGGTTCGGGATTGCCCGTGCCGCACGGCTCTAATTTTTCCCATTCCTGCGCGAGGCGCGCTGTGACATCGCGGCCTTGCACCGAAACATCGGCTTCGACAGCCAACGCCAAATCTTCAAAGGAAAGTTTTTCGCCCGCCACTTGCAAAGCGCGTTTGCGAAACGCCTCCAGTCTATCGCTTGGCAGCGACAAACCGCACGCGGCCTGATGCCCACCGCCCGATAGAAGCAAATGGCGCGTGGCATCTAAAATCTGGTGCAAATCGAAGGTGATCGGCGAGCGCCCGCTGCCGTGCGCGATGCCGTTTTCCTGCGACATGACAATGGCCGGGCGCGCGTAGATTTCGGCCAAGCGGCTGGCGACCAAACCGACAATGCCGCGCGGCCAATTTTCGCCGCACACGATAACCGCCATGTCGCGCTCCCAATCGGCGTCGCGTTCAGCGATGGCAATCGCTTCGTCCACAATGCGGCGCGTTTCTTCCTGACGAAAGCGATTGTGTTCATCCAGTTCCAGAGCCAGCGCCGCCGCTTGGCCTAAATCGGCGCACATCAATAAATCGAAGGCTTTGCGCGCCGAATCTATGCGCCCGGCGGCGTTAAGGCGCGGCGCGAGGCCAAAACTGACGCTGCGGCCCGTGACATTGCCCGCTTTCCAGCGTGCCACTTTCATCAGTTCGATCAGGCCCGGCTTTTTGGTGGCGGGCAAACGCTGCAAACCTTCGCGCGCGATAATGCGGTTTTCATCGGTCAGCGGCACGCAGTCGGCAATGGCGGCAATGGCGGCAAATTCAACGTATTTATTCCAAAACGAAGGCTCATGTTGCGGCCAATGTTTGAGCATCAAGGCTTGCACTAATTTGAAAGCCACGCCGCAACCAGACAATTCGCGAAAACCATACTGCGAATCGGCCCGCTTGGGATTGATTACCGCGATGGCGGGCGGCAATTCGGCGTCCGGCTCGTGATGGTCGGTGATGATCAGATCAATTTTCAATTCGCGGGCGCGGTGCGCCGCTTCGTGCGCTGTGATGCCGCAATCGGCGGATAAAATCAGCGTCGCGCCGCTTTTTTGCGCTTCTTCCACAGACGCAGCACTGAGGCCATAACCTTCGTGCCGTTCGGGAATGCGCGGCACAACGCTGGCGCCCAAAGCACGCAAGGAGCGCGTCAAAAGCGCGGTGGAGGTGACGCCATCCACATCGTAATCGCCGAAAACCCAAATTTGCTCGCGCTTTTCCACGGCGCGATGCAAACGCGCCACAGCTTTTTCAATATCGGGCAAGCCAAACGGGTCGCGCAAGCCGTCGCGTGACGGATTGAAAAACGCACGCACATCGGACGGCGTGGCATAACCGCGTTCGCGCAAAATCGCCGCTGTAACCGGCGTAATGCCGCAGGCGAACGATAAATCGTGATCGGCGCTGATGACTTCGGTGCGCGCCAAAAAACGCGCCGCGCGCGGCATCCGTCCCGATGGGGTGCTACTAAAACTTTGAGATTTCACGGCAGACAATGGCAGTGGTTCAGCGATGGGCGTCATGGTGTGGTTTTACGGTTTTGCTTTGTCGAAAAGTGCGATGTTATTTTACCTACAGATTATCACAGGCGCGTGTGACATAGCAGTGGACAGAAGGCATTAGTTGATGGTCGGAAACTTTACTTCTCACTTTCCTCACGTTTGCGCAGTTTCAAGGCAGCGAAACTGCCCGCGATAGCCGCCAAAACGCCAAGTCCGGCTAATCCCGCGCGGCGCATTTTGACGCGGCGGCGTTTGCCGAGCAGTTTTTCGACTTCATGGCGCGGAATGCGAATCGCGGCATCAACCATGTCATGCGCGATTTCGCCGCCGTGCGCCAATTTTTCAATGGCCGCATCGGTCACGCGCAGCACTGCCGCCAATTCTTCGACGGTGTAATATTCTTTTAATTCGTCTTTGAGTCCCATAATTTCCTCTTAGGATGAGTTTTAACTCCGTTTGTGGCAAGTGTTGCTCCCGTCGCCAAGCAGATTAAGGCTAAATTGCAACCTTGCCTTTTAGTGGCGTTATGCTCTGCTGATTCTGCACAAGCCGTTCAATTATTGAACACTCTTGAAAATGACGAAAGCCAAAACCACAAAAAACTGGGATGAAGAAGCCCAAATCCTGGCAGCCCGCGAGCAATGGCGCGACGCCGCACGCGTCTTAAAACGTGCCGCGCAAGCCGCGCCGCAAGACGCCGCGCGCTGGAAACAAATCGCCGAGTGGCAGGCGCGCGGCGGCGACATTAAAGCCGCCCTTCGCACCTTGGAAAACGCGCTCGAAATCAACAGTCATGCGGCGCAGCACACACGCATCGAATTGTGGCTGGCGCTGGCGGAAGCCAATCTCAGCGCCCAAAACTGGCAACTCGGCGCGCAGGCTTGCGGTGAAGTTTTGCGTTTGGATTCGCGCCATCATGCAGCGCTGGAACTGCTGGCAACAGCTTATTTGCAAAGCAACGAACTCGAAAACGCCGTGGACATTATGGAACAATTGCTGATGCTTTCACCGCGCGACCCGTTGCATCGCCTAAAACTCGCCACGCTTTTGCAATTGCAAGGCAAATTGGGCGAAGCCTCGGCGGAGTTTCAGCGCGTGCTGGATTTATATCCCGATATGCCCTTTGCCGAAGACGCCTCTGAAGCCGTCGAAGCCTTAGATCGCCTGCAAACCCAGCAAATTCTGATGATGGCCGCCGAGCAAAGCACATTTCGCCTGAATCTCGAACGCCAATTCGATTTAGCGTTGGCCGAAGGCGGCTTTTACCTTTCCGATAATGGCCGCGAATCGCTGCGCCACATGGTCGCCGATGTCAATTTCGAGGCGCCTTCTTCACCAATACGCTTTCATTAAGAGAGTGGTCGGTGGGCGGTGGTCAGGGTTCAGATTTTGTGCCACTGACCACTGACCACTGACCACTGACCACTGACCACTGACCACTGACCACTGACCACTGACCACTGACCACTGACCACTGACCACTGACCACTGACCACTGACCACTGACCACTG
>JANMKN010000295.1:0-4567 GCA_031372065.1 Abditibacteriaceae bacterium
CCACGACGCTGCCGTAAACGATGGCACGTTTCAGGTTTTCCAGCGAAATATCGTCGGTTTTGGCAAGAAAGCCAATCAGCGAACCGGCAAACGAATCGCCGGCGCCAGTCGGGTCAACGACTTTTTCGAGAGGATAGCAAACCGAAGCGAAAATGCCTTCTTCGCTAAAAAGCAACGCGCCGTGTTCGCCTTTTTTGATGATGACGTATTTTGGCCCCAATTCGCGCAGTTGGCGGCCCGCGACGATTAAGTTGTCTTGTTCGGTCAGCATTCGTGCTTCGCCATCGTTGAGAACGGCGATGTCCACTTTTTTGAACACTTCCAAAACATGGTCGCGCGCGATGTTAATCCACAAATTCATCGTGTCACACAAAACTAATTTCGGCGATTTGACTTGTTCGAGCGTTTTCAATTGCAATTCGGGATTGATATTCGCCAAAAAAACGAATTGCGCATCGCGGTAATTTTCCGGCAATTGCGGATCGAAATGCTCGAAAACGCCCAAGTGCGTTTCATGCGTCACGGCCTGATTCAAATCGGTGTTGTAATCGCCTTTCCAGCGAAAAGTGCCGCCGCCTTCGATGATTTGCAAGCCGGATAAATCCACGCCGCGCGACTTTAAAAAGTCCAAATGTTCCTGTGGAAAATCATCGCCCACCACGCCCACCAAATGCACCGGCGCAAACAGCGAGGCCGCAACCGAACCATACGTCGCCGCGCCGCCCAGCGCGTTATCAATTTGTCCCTGCGGCGTTTCAATCGAATCCAGTGCGACAGAGCCGACAATTAAAACTTCGTTCATAAGAGCCTTTCAGCTTTTATCAGCTTTTAGCGGTTAGCTTTTAGCCTAACGTAGCGAAGTCTCACTAAAGCTAACCGCTCAAAGCTAACCGCTAATCCCTACTTCATCAAAATATCCGCGTAGTCAATCCAGTCCGGCGTGCAATCGCGCGTGATGGATTTGCCGTTGTCGTCGGTCAATTCTTCGAGCGGGAATGGCACGATTTCGCTGCCGCGCAGCGCGGCCATGACGCCGAATTTGCCTTGATAAACGTAATCCGCCGCTGCAATGCCCAAACGCGAACCCAAAATGCGATCAACCAAAGTCGGCTGCCCGCCGCGCATCAAGTGCGCCATCACCGAAACGCGCGTGTCCCAGCCCAATTCTTTTTTGATGTTATACGCCACCCAGTCGCCAACGCGACGCTCTTTCAAAATCGGATGGCCAAATGAATCAATTTCCACGCTCGATTCGCCCAAACGCGTGCCGTTCAAGCCTTTGGCGATTTCATTGGCCCACACATCCAAATCGGGATGGTCGGCGCCTTCGGCGACAACGACCAAAGCATAATCGCGGCGTTTTTTTACTTCGCGCAGTTTCGCCATCATGCCCGGCAAATCTGCCGGGTTGCGTTCGGGAATCAAGACATAATCGGCATCGGCAGCCACGGCGGTAAAAAGCGCTGTCCAACCGGCTTTGCGTCCGAAAACTTCCAAAACGATGACGCGATTGTGGCTGTCCGCCGTGTCGCGCAAGCGTTGCACGGCTTCAACAGCCAAAGTCGTCGCGGTATCGAAGCCGAAGCATTGATCCGTTCCGTGAACATCGTTATCCATCGTTTTTGGCACGCCAACGCAAGGCACGGGGCGCGAAAGGTCATCGCCTTTGGTCAAACGCGAAGCCACGCTGAGTGTGTCGTCGCCACCGATGGCGACAATGGCATCAATGCCAAGTTTTTCGACGTTGTTGACCAGATTTGTCAAATACGTTTTGCGTTTGGCCGGGTCTTTGTCGTAAGCGTTGGTGCGGCTGGTGTGCAAAATGGTGCCGCCTTGCTTGATAATCGGACGCACATCGTCAATTGTCAGCGGCTTATAAAGCGGCTCGTCGCCAACCAAACTTTTCCAGCCGTTTTGCAAGCCCAAAACTTCAATGCCGTAATCGGCGGCGCGCGTCACCACGCCTTTAATGGTCGGATTCAAACCGGGGCAATCGCCGCCTCCGGTTAAAACTGCAATGCGTTTCACTGCCATAGTGTTCATTTCTCCTGTTGAAAATCTATTCTATTCTTGCAAATTCGCGCGAGGCGGGCACTGATTCTTTGCTTTCCTAACCGATAACGATTTAAACTTTGGACACTCAAGACGTTTAGGAGACGAAAATGAAATTCTCTTCGCGCCTCGCCGCGACTTTGACATTAAGTTTGCTTTTGGCCGCGCCTTCTTTTGCCGCCGATGCGCCAGCCAAAGCCGATCCGACAGCTTACAAACTGCTCGAAGACGCGCACAAAAACCGTCAAGTCATGTCCGATGATTTTCCCGGTTTCACCGCCGATGTGACGTTCAACAACGACGGCAAAGGTTATAAAGGCACGCTACGCTACAAGCGCGGCGAGGAATCGCAAGTGAAATTCGAGGGCCTCGAAAAAGACGAAAAAGATTGGGTGGATGACCAATTGCTTTCGATTATCGGCCACCGGCGCGGCGGCGATTTCGCCAAAGGCGACGGGCGTTATCCGCTGACGCTTGGCGCCGATAAAAACGCTTTCGGGCAGTTGATAAATCTCAACGACCAAATGCAATCGAGCTATCGCGTGCGCGACAACCAAGTAACCGAAGTGACACGCACGGCGGGCGATTTGCGTTTTACGATTTCGGTCATTCAAACCGCCAAAGCCGACGAAGGCAAATACCTGCCCCAGCATTTTATTGTGAGCTATCGCGACGCCAAAAGCGGCGCGCTCAAAGAAGTGCAAGCCTTTCGGGACGCTTATCAAAAACTCGGCGGCGCGTGGCTGCCACTTTCGCGCACTGTTGTGTTTTTCGACGACAAAACCACGCCCACCACCCGCAGTTTGCGCCTCAGCAACGTGCAAATTCTGCCAGCAATAAAAACAGCTTCGACAATCAATGACAACAATTAGCCGCTAATCTTCGATACGCTAAAACAGCCCTGAAAACGACGCGAATTCACTGAAAAATTGCGTCGTTTTTGCGAAATGGAATTCGCGTATCAAAGATTAGCGGCTATCTCGGACACAGGCGAAAAGCCGTAAGTTTTGATAAGATTCAAGGGGCGAAAAACAGTTTTTCGCCGTTCCAGATTTCAACGAGGTGCAAGTTTTGGCAGCCCGCAGCGTTCAAGCCCGCATGGAAGATTTCTTCTATCGGGAACTTATAAAATATCTCAAACTCGCCGAAGAAAAACGGCGCTGGAACCAGTTCCGCGACATCCCGTGGGACGAGGCCAATCCCAACACAAGTGAAACGCTTGCCAACTGCGTCGAGACGTTTTGTTCGGTGGAAAATTATCTGCCCGATTTCACATCCAAACTGCTTTGCATGATCCGCAAAAGTCGCGGGCGGGCATGGTTTCATATCAACTGGGGCTACGAGGAATCGAAGCATTCGATGACCTTGGAAATGTGGCTTTTAGCTTCGGGCCATCGCACCGACGAGCAGCGCGAAGAACTCGAAAAAATCCTCATGGATGCCGAATGGGAACTGCCTTTCGATCATCCGCGCCAAATGGTCGTTTACACCATGATTCAAGAACTGGCGACCTTCTGGAATTATCGGAATTTGGAAAAAATGGCCGCCGAACAAGGCGACGCCGCTTTGGTAACCGCTTTGCGCATTATTTCCGTGGACGAGCGCGTGCATTACAATTTTTTCCGCCAAACCGTCAAAGAATGGATGCGGCACGATGATCGAGGCACTGTGGAAGACATCAAATACGTTTTCGATAACTTCACCATGCCCGGCAACGCGCAAATTCCCAACTACGACGAAGCGGCCCGCGTTTTGGCCGCGACAGGCATTTACGGCCCGCGCGAATACGTTAAATTAGTGAAAAACCCGATTCTCGAAGATTTGGGTTTGAGCCGCGATTTTCACTTGATGGAAGCCAAAGAAATCGAACTGCGCGCCCAACGCGAAGCGATTATGGAAGCCATGAAGCGCGAGCAAATCCATCTTTCCAACGGCCACGCCATCCCGAAAAACGGCTCGCCGCTGAACGGCAAAAGCGCGGCGGGCGGGCGCCCGTCGCCGATGCTCGAAGCCGCTGGCGCCACGCCCAAAGTGCGCAGTGAAAGCAGCCGCTCGATTATTTTGGGGACAGAAAACCAGCCTTTGCCCGGTTCACGCGGCATGGACAAATACGACGAACTCGATCAACGTTTAATGGCGCGCGGCGATGAACTTTCCAACAACGCCGACGAAATGCGCGAAGAACGCGCCAAAATTCGTCGCAATCGAGGCAAAAACCAGCGCCTTTTGCGCGGCATCAAACAACCGGCGGAAGAGCCGGAAAAACCGAAGGAAGAACCGGAAAAACCGGAAAAACCGGAAAAACCGAAGGAAGAATAAACGAAAACAACAAAGCCTGACCAAATCACAGAATTTGGTCAGGCTTTTTTACGTTTGGTGACTCAATGGTTCGCTCAAAGCGCAGTTTGAACACTTGCCGATCCCTTAAATCTTTAAATTGTGCTTCCAACGCTGTAAAACGGGCGCGAGACGTTTTTTTGCTCCCAAAGAAGTCGTTGAGCGCGCAAAACGTGAT
>JANMKN010000327.1:0-31025 GCA_031372065.1 Abditibacteriaceae bacterium
CCCGAGGGCTATTTCGGGCCGGGCCCCGCCTTGTTCCAGGCGGTGGGGGTGGGCGACTTAGAAGCACGCGCTTTCCCCCAAACGGTTTTTTCTCCGCGGGGCGCCGCCGCCACGCGCGAAAGCAAAATCGCGCTGCCTCCGGCCCCGACTGCATTCACCGCTGCGCCGCCGACCGTTGTGCCGATTGTAAGGCTTGCGCCTGTTAAAAAAGCTCCAAGCGCACCGGTCACGAGCGCGCCGCCGCCCAAAGCCATAAATGTGGCCCCGGAAGCAACGGCGATGATTCGGTCGGGACGCCATGCGGCGGCGCTGAAAATTTTGCAACCGACCTTAGAAAGCGACCCGCATAATCTGGCGGCGCTGTGTCTGGCGGCTCAGGCGCAGGCCAATGCGGGACGCTTGGACGAAGCCGAAGTGCTATGCCGTCAGGCCATCGAAGCGTCGTCTTTCGCGCCGCTGCCTTATCATTTGCTGGCGCGCATCGCCGAGGAGCGCGGCGACAGTTCGGCGGCCAAAGCGCTGCTCAAGAAGGTCATTTATCTCAACCATGCGTCGGTGCGTGGTTATCTGGAACTGGGTGCCATTTACGCGCGCGAAGGCGATGCGATGCGCGCCACGCAAATGCAGCGCACAGCGCTCGGAGTGCTGAACGATTTGAGCGAAAACAGCCCGGTGCCCGGCGACGAACACGCCGTTGAAGAATCGTTGACAGTCGGCGAACTCAAGCGCCAATTGGAAACCAACTCGCTTTAGTTCCCGCTGCGACTTCTGCCGCGTTACACTTCCTGCACTTCATGGATTCCCCCGGCTCCGCTCTTGAACTACTTCGTTCCGATTCCTCGTCGGTGAATGCCGCGCGCGAGGCAACTTCGCCGGGCGAAATTGCAGCGGATGAAATGGGCTTTGTGGAAGCGCCGTTTTTGATTTTTCGGCTGGGCACTTCGCTCTTTGGCGTGCCCGCATTGGCCGTGCGCGAGCTTCACGCGCTGCCAGCGCTCTCGCCGTTGCAGGAAACGGCGCCTTTCATCGTGGGCGTGCTGAATTTGCGCGGCGCGATTGTGCCCGTGATGGATTTAAGCGCCCGTTTCGGGCACCCAACGGCGCCTTATCGCCTGGATGACAGCCTGGTTGTGATGAGCTGGGGCGGCGCGGACGTCGCGATCATCGTCAACGAAGTGCGCTCGGTGAGGCGTATTACGGCGGCGCAAATCGAAGCCGCGCCCGCGCATGGCCGCCAGCGTGATTTGCCGGCGCCTTTTATCGCTGGCGTGACGCAAATCGGCGCCGGCATCGTGATGCTGCTGCACTTGCCGCATCTGCTTAATTGGCCCGCGCGCGAGGAAACCGCGCCGCCTGCCGGCGCGCCGCAATCTCTGGCGCCGCGCTTCGATTTGCAAGTTTGGACGGCAGCCGAGCGCTCGGTTTTAGAAGAACGCGCGGCGCGTCTGCGGCCTGCCGGAGAAGACGCACAGGCGGCAGCGGAAAGCGCGCCGGTCGCGGTTGTGGGCCTGGGCGGTGAGGAATTCGGCGTCGAGCTAAGCGCGGTGCGCGAGTTCGTTTCTGTGCGCGCCGTGGCGAGTGTGCCCTGCTGTCCGCCGCATATTCTGGGACAAATCAACTTGCGCGGCGATATTGTCACGTTAGTGGACGTGCGCCCGACGCTGCGAACCGCGCACACGACGCCGCCTTATTTTGACGGCGCTCCCAAGCGCGGGTCGGTTCCTGTAGTCGTGGTGCAACACGAGGGCGCGCCCGTCGGCATCGTCATTGACGACGTGCGCGACGTGCTTTATCTGCGCGAAGACGAGAGAACAACTTTAGATGCCAATATTCAGGGCGGCGGCCAAAACGGGCAGTATTTTGCCGGTGGGGCGCTGCACGAAGGGCGCTTGCTGCCCCTTCTCAATGTAGCGAAGCTGTTGACCGAAGGTGGACTTGAAGTGGACGAAGGCGCGTAAGAATTAAAGGAGAACCGAATATGGGTGGCTCGAAAACGATGAAGGTCAAAACAAAATTGATGTTGCTTGTCGTGCTTTTCACAGTCGCGTTCAGCGCGTTCTGGGCATTGTCCTATTCCACTATCGAAGCCGTCAAAGTGAGTGGGCCGTATTATAAGGAGATCGTGAACGGCAAAGACCTCATCGCCGATATTCTGCCGCCGCCGGAATACATCATCGAAGCATTTCTGACCGCGCGCCAGATTTCCGACCCGAATTATCGCGCCGAATTGCCGGCTAAAATCAAGAAAATAGGCGAATTGGAACTCGAATACAACACGCGCCATGACTTTTGGAAGACAGGGCTGCCCGAAGAGAACGAATCCGATAAATCTCTGAGAACTGCGATGCTCGTAACCTCCTACGACCCGGCCATTCGCTTTTTCAAAACGGTGACCGAGCGATTAGAGCCAGCGGCGGAAAAAGGCGATTATGCAACAGCCAAAGCGCTGATTTACGGTTCGCTGCAAAGCGACTACAACCAGCATCGCATAGCCATCAACGAGGTGGTGAAAATGTCCAACGAGCGCAATACGCGTATCGAACAGCAAGTCACCGAGACCATTCACAATCGCAGGCTCGCACTGATCGTTATCGGATTCTCCATCATTGCGATGGCGCTTATCGGCATTGGAGTTTTCCTTAATCGCTCGATTGCTTCAGCTTTGCAGGAAACCGCCAGTGCGCTGTCCAGCACGTCCTCGGAGATCGCTTCGACTATCGAAGAGCATGAGCGCACCGCCATGCACCAGAGCGCCGCCGTGCATGAAACCACCGCGACTATGGACGAATTGGACGCTTCGTTCAACCAGACCGCCGAGATGGTGACAACCGCCGCCGATACCGCCCGCCAAGCCGCCCAAATGGCGCAAAGCGGCATTCTGACTGTGCAGCAAACGCGCGACGGCATGGTGAGTTTGAAGGAAAAAGTCGCCATCATTGCCGAGCAGATTTTGAGCTTAAGCGAGCAAACCAGCCAGATCGGCAGCATTACGAGCCTTGTCAGCGACTTGGCGAATCAGACCAATATGCTGGCCCTGAACGCTGCCGTCGAGGCCGCGCGGGCCGGCGAACACGGCAAAGGTTTCACGGTCGTGGCGAGCGAAATTCGCAAATTGGCCGACGAATCGAAAAAGTCCGCCGAGCGCATCAACGCTTTAGTCGAGGACATTCAAAAAGCGACCAATTCTACTGTGATGGCGACCGAAGAAGGCACCAAAACCGTTGACCAAAGCATTCGCTACGCCGAGGAAACCGTGCACGCTTTCGACAACGTGCGGACTTCGTGCAACCATGCCAGCGACGCCGCGCAACAAACGCTGCTCAGCGTGCCGCAGCAAGTGACAGCCGTGAAACAAGTGCTGATTTCGATGGATTCGCTCAACACCGGCGCGAGGGAAACCGCCGATGGCATCGGCCAAACCAAAATCGGCGTCGAAAACCTGCGCGTCACAGCCCTGAAGCTGAAAGAAATGATTTAACGACAATTTTGAATTTTGAATTTTGAATTTTGAATTGAAAATGCCCCACTCAACCTCTCCCAGATGAGAGAGAAGCTGTTTTTCAATTCAAAATTCAAAATTCAAAATTCAAAATTGTCGTCTTCTCCCATGATTGAAGACGACGAGCTGCGCGAGCTATTTCAAACCGAAAGCGAAGAGCATTTGCAAATGCTCGACGACGGTTTGCTGCGCCTCGAAACCAACCCCCACGATAAGGCCACGCTTGAAGAAGTTTTCCGCGCCGCGCATAGCCTCAAAGGCACGGCGCGGATGCTTGGTGTGTCGGGCGTGGAAACCATCGCGCACCACATGGAAGACGAGTTGGGCGGCGTCAAACGCGGGCGCGCCGTGCTGACTTCGGCTCATATAGATCGCTATTCGGTCGGCTTGGGCGCAATGCGGAAGTTCGTGGACGAAGCAGTCAAAGGCACGCCCGCCGATGTTGATCTCACGCGCGTTTTAGCCCAACTCAGCGGCGAAATGCCGCTGGAAAGCGCGCCAAAAGCGCCTGTCGAAGCTGTGTTAACCTCGCCGAAAATTTCTGAGCCGCCGATTATCGCGCCCGAAGCGCCCGCGATGTTCGAAGTCACTTCGATGGTGCCGGTTGAGGCTGAAGCGGGCGCTGAGTTGGCGCAAATCGAAAGCGAGGCGATGGTTGTCGCGCCCTCTGCCGCGTTGGAAATCGAAGACGCGCTGGAGAACGCCATCGAAGTGGCCGACGATGCGCCGCGCGATGATTTCAAGATTCAAACCATGCGCGTGCCGCCGGCCAAGTTAGACGCGCTGATGACGTTAGCCAGCGAGCTAACCGTCACGACCACGCGCGTTATTCGCGGTCTGGCGGCCTTTGAAGAAATTGGCGCGCTGTGGGAAGAGTGGAACAAAGACGTGGCCGGTCAACGCCCTATATGGCAGTCGGCGGATCACGCGCGCGGCGATACGGCCAAACATCTGGCCGGTTTTCAGACCCGCGAGCAGGCGCGATTAAACCGTTTAAAAGTGCTCTGGGAGCAACTCAAGCAAACGACTTATCAGGACGTGACGCGCCTCAACTTCGTGGCCGACGAGCTTGAAGAAGGCATTCGCAACGTGCGTTTGCTGCCGCTTTCACAGATTTTTAACTTGTTCCCGCGCTTGGTGCGCGATCTGGCGCGCGAGCTGAACAAAGAGATTTATTTTTCCATCGAAGGCGGCGAAACCGCTGCTGACAAGCGCATTTTAGAAGAACTTAAAGACCCGTTGATGCATATGCTGCGTAACGCGATTGATCATGGCGTCGAACTGCCGCACGAGCGCGAAAGAGCCGGGAAAGCGCGTGTGGCCTCGATTCGCCTGCGCGCTTATCAAACCGCCAACAACGTGATGGTTGAGTTGCAGGACGACGGGCGCGGTTTGGACATTCCCGCCATCAAAGCCATCGCGCTCAAGCGCCGTTTGCACAGCGAAGACGAGTTGTCCGCGATGTCGCGCGAGCAGTTGCATTTGCTGATTTTTGCGCCCGGATTTTCGACCAGCGCAATGGTCACGGACGTATCCGGGCGCGGCGTGGGCATGGATGTAGTTCGCATCAACATCGAGCGGCTCAAAGGCAGCATTCGCGTTCATTCCGAGCCGGGCAAAGGCACCACATTTACGATTCGCCTGCCGTCCACTTTGGCCACCACGCGCGTGCTTTTGGTGACGCTCGCCGGTCGTCCGTATGCGATTCCCGTCGAATGGGTGCAGACCATCGTGCGCGTCACGCGCAGCCAGATTTTCAGCATCGAAGGCCGTCAGACGATTGTATTGGATGATCGCGCGCTGCCGATTGTGCGCTTGTCGTCGCTGCTGGAATTGCCGTCCGATGCTTCCGGCGACGCCGCGATTTACGTCGTGCTCGAAGTGGGCGAGGAACGCTTTGGTGTGCAGGTGGACGGTCTGGTGGATGAGCAGGAAGTCATGCTCAAACCGCTGGGCGCGTTGTTGAAGCGCGTTCGCAACGTGTCGGGCGTGACGATTTTGGGCGCCGGCGAAATTTGCCCGGTTCTCAACGCCCACGATCTGGCGAAAGCGGCCTTGCACCTCGCGCCGCGTCACGCGCCGGTTTTTGCCTTGGACGAGGCTGTTGAAGATGTCGCGCGCAAAGTGATTTTATTAGCCGAAGACTCGATCACGACACGCACACAGGAAAAGCGCATTTTGGAAAGCGCCGGCTATGAAGTCGTGACTGCCGTTGACGGTGCCGATGCCTTTCAAAAGTTAGCCACGCGTGAATTCGATGCCGTGGTTTCGGATGTCGAGATGCCCAACATGGACGGGCTGACTTTAGCCGCGCGCATCCGCGAAAACCCGCGTTACAACGAATTGCCGATTATTCTTGTCACGTCGCTGGCCAGCGACGACGATAAGCGGCGCGGCATCGAAGTTGGCGCCAATGCCTACATCACCAAAGGCACCTTCGAGCAGAAAGTTTTGGTGGACACATTGCGGAGGCTGGTTTAATGGCGCTGTCAACTCACCCAGGTGGCGCCGCCAAAGGCCCGATTCGGGTTTTTTTGGTGGACGATTCGCCGCTCGCCCTCGTGTTGCTCAAGAGGATGCTGGCGACTTCGCCCGATATCGAAGTGGTGGGAACGGCGCGCAACGGTCGTGAGGCGCTGGCCGCATTTGAGCGGACTAAACCTCAAGTCATCTGCACCGATTATCATATGCCCGACATGGACGGGCTGGCTCTCATTCAGGAAACGATGGCCGTGTTTCCGCGCCCGATTTTAGTCATCAGCTCGACCATTGATCCCGCCGAGCGCCATAAAGCGTTTCCCTTGTTGGCGGCGGGCGCCGTGGACGTGTCCGCCAAGCCGGACGCCAACACACCCTTCGAGCAAGCCGCCGCCGAACTGGTGCAAAAAATCAAATTGCTCAGCGGCGTGATGGTGTTTACGCGCCGCTCGCCGAACGCCGCTGCGGGCGCTGTATCAAGCGGCACAATTGTTTCGCGTGCGCCGTTTCCAGCGCCAGCGCCCGCTGCGCCGCCGGTTTTGCAAGCGCGCAAAGCGAACTTGATTCGCATGGTCGCGGTTGGCGCTTCGACGGGCGGGCCGCAAGCCCTGCAAACCATTTTTAGCGGCCTGCCGGCGCGCTTTTCTTGTCCCATCGTGTGCGTGCAGCACATCAGTCTGGGTTTTCTCAGCGGCCTTGTCGAATGGTTGGACGCGCAATGCCGCCTGCGCGTTAAAATCGCGGCTAACGGCGAAGTCGCTGTGCCGGGCACGATTTACTTCGCGCAGGAAAATACGCATCTCGAATTTGACGGGCAGGGACGCCTGATTTATGCGCTTTCGCCGCCCGTTGACGGCCATAAACCCTCGGTCACGGCCACTTTCGAGTCGGTTGCGCGGCATTATCGGCATTCGGCCTTGGGCGTTTTGCTGACCGGAATGGGCAGCGACGGCGCTTCGGGGTTGGAATCCATCATGCGCGCCGGGGGCACCACGCTGGCACAGGACAAAGCGTCGTGCGTGGTCTTCGGGATGCCTCAGCAAGCCATTTTGCGCGGCGCCGCGCACTTTATTCAATCGCCCGACGAAATCACTCGCTCTCTGATTCGCCTCACCGCCGCACTATAAAATTAAACGTTTAAAAAACCCGCCATGATTTCTCTTCCTCTTCCTCTGCCGCTGCGCTCTGAAATTGAAATCTTAGTCGTAGACGATAGCCGCGTGCAGTCCAAGCTGCTCAAAGACTTATTGCAGAGCCGGGGCTACATCGTGCGCTCGGCTGCCGATGGCCGCGAAGCGCTGGAAATGGTGCGCCAAAAAAAGCCGACTTTGATCATCAGCGACATCGTGATGCCGGTAATGAACGGCTACGATATGTGCTTCGCTCTCAAGCAGGATGAAGCATTGCGTGATGTGCCTATTATTTTGCTGACTTCGCTGTCCGACACCGCAGACATCGTGCTGGGCCTGATGGCGCGAGCCGATTACTATCTGACCAAGCCTTACAGCCCCGATTACCTGCTTTCGACCATCACCGGCCTTTTGCAGCAGCCGCCGGCACCGGACGACGACGCACTGCAACCGTTGGAAATCACAATTGGCGAGACCCGGCACGAGATCACAGCCAATCGGCGGCAAATGCTCAGCTTGCTGCTTTCCACTTACGGCAACTCCGTCGAGCAAAACCGCGTGCTGCTGCAAGTGCAGCGCGAACTCAGGTCGCTCAACGATCAGCTTCGCGAGCAGTCACAGCGGATTATCGAGCAGCAAAAAAGCTTGGAAGAAGCCAACCTGCAACTGCATTCGCTGGCGACTCACGATGGCCTGACCAAGCTGAAAAACCATCGCGCTTTCAAGGAAAAGTTAGACGAGGAATTAGAGCGCACCGCGCGCTACGGCCAGCCGCTTTCGCTGTTGCTGTTAGACGTGGATTCTTTCAAGCAATATAACGACAGCTTTGGCCATCCTGCCGGCGACGATGTTCTTATCCGTCTGGCGCAGCTCCTTTGCAACAACACGCGCGGCGCCGACTTCGCGGCACGTTACGGCGGTGAAGAATTTGCGGTTTTGTTGCCCAATACCGATAAAAAATGGGCGATTTTCATGGCCGAGCGGCTGCGAACCGCCATTGAAGGCGAAACCTGGCCGCACCGCGCCGTTACAGCCAGCTTTGGGGCCGCGACCTTTCACGAATCGAACCATCAAAGTGAAGCCGGCGCCGCGCTCATCAAAGCCGCCGACAAAGCGCTTTATCATTCTAAAAGAAGCGGACGCAACCGCGTGACGCACACTGACGACGCGGCGGAAAGCGGTTGATCTTATTTTCGCGCCACCACTGGCACTCTTATTGCATTAGATATTTATTTTGTGTCATAAATAGGGCAAACGCGCTCAGTCGGGTGCTACCGGAAGAGATGACCAGTTGAACGCGGGTTCCTTTGATACACAAAATCTTCCCTCTGCCCGGCAGTGAGCCGTAAAGTTCCCACCTGCACTATGCCTGATTCCATTCCCCACGACGCTCCACTTGCCACGCCTTTTCACCCGCCCAGTCGCGAGCGCGATGAAGCGGTTGCTGAAGCGATGACCGGCCCAACGCCGCTGGGCTTGAAGGTTTTAATCGCCGACGACAGCCCGGTGGTGGCCAAAGTGCTGTCGTCGGTTTTGCGCCGCGCCGGCTACGAAGTGGTGACTGCCGCCGACGGCATCGAAGCGGCCCAAGCGGTTTATCGCGAGTTGCCGGACGTGGTTCTGCTCGACATTTTCATGCCGCGCATGAACGGTTATCAAGTCTGCCGCCTGATTAAACAAGACGAGGCTGTTTCGCATATTCCCGTGCTGATTAACACAGCGTCGGAAGGCCGCAGCGCCGAGTTCTGGAGTCTGCATACCGGAGCCGACGGCTTCATGCTGAAAGGCATTTCGCCGGACGAATTGTTGGGCGCCATCGCCCGTGTGACAACCGGGAAAACCGCTGCGACGCCCGGCGCTGCGCGGCAAGCGCCCGGCCCTGAAGAAATTCTTTCCAAAGTCTGCGCGCTCGTGGATCAGGAATTGTATGCGACGACGGTTAAAGGCATGGAATTAGAAACCATGCTGGCGAATCTGACCGAAGGCATTCTGACCGTTGACAACACGGGCCGCATCAACACCGCGAATCATTTTTTGTGCAATTTGCTCGGCGCCCCGGAAGAGGAGCTAAAAACCCGCGAGTGCGGCGAGGCTTTGGGCGAAGTTTTAGGCGACACCACGCGCCAACTCATCGAGCAAGCCTTGAACAGCGAACACGTCGTGTTACGTGAAGCTGAAGTTACCTCGCGCGATGGAAAAGTCACTCCCGTCGAAATCAGCGCGGTTCCCGTCAACGATTATTTAGGCGAAGTCGTGGGCGCGATTTGTGTGTTTCAAGACATCACGCGCCGCCGTGAGGTGGAAACGCTTAATCGCTTGAAAAACGACCTGACGGATATGATCGTGCACGATTTACGCACGCCGCTCACCTCGCTGCTTTCCGGCATCGAAACGATGGAGATGTTAGGCGACCTGACCGCAGATCAAAGCGAGTTGATGAACATTTCCATCGGGGGCGGGCAAATTTTGCTGGGGATGATCAACGATCTGCTTGACATCTCGAAAATGGAAGATGGCTCGATGCAAATTGAGCGCAAAAACGTGGAAATCGAAGACCTGATGCAGCGCGCCCTGCGTCAAGTGACCGCGTTGGCTCAGGCCAAAGGGCTGCATTTAATCAGCGATGGCGGGACGGGCATTCTCGCCTTGCAGGCCGACGCCGACAAGTTGCTTCGCACCCTTGTCAACCTGCTTTCTAACGCCATCAAGTTCACGCCGAAGGACGGCTCGATTACATTGGGCACGCGCTTCGTAACGCGTCCAGGGCGGCGCGATTCGGTGGTTTTCGCGTGTCAGGATACGGGCGAAGGCATTCCCGAAGAAGCCTTTTCGCGCATCTTCGAGAAGTTCGGCCAGGTGGAATCGCGCGCTGCCGGGCGCGTGATGTCAACCGGACTTGGCCTGACGTTTTGCAAAATGGCCGTCGAAGCGCATGGTGGCCGCATCTGGGTGCAAAGCACTCTGGGACACGGCAGCACGTTCTCTTTCGCAATTCCTATTGCCTAAAATGCCTTCTCTGTATGCGCTGGCTTTGTTTGTAAACGCCTGTATCACTGGAGCGATAATCTGGTGACAATGAGCCGAGTCGAACCAATACTTCAGGTGTGGCGCTAACAATTAGGGATAACGCCATCTTATTGTGGGTGTTGTAATTAAATTCTTGCTTGATTTTGGTTCTGTTGGACTGTCGAAGCGGATTGGAACCAAATTAAAAACCTGATTTCATGAGGCGAGTATTCTGTTTGTGTTTGGTTTTATAGCCCGTAGGGGATTCGAACCCCTGGTCTTCAGAATGAGAATCTGATGTCCTAGGCCTCTAGACGAACGGGCCAGATTGTCTTTTGCCTCGGAGATTATAGCGAAGGTCTTAGCGCGTTGCAAATTTTCTCAATGTGTTTTACGCTTCGGCCTGCGCGGTTACAAGGTCGCGCGGCAGCCTCTATCACATCAGGGTTGACGGCTTCGAGCATTTCTGGTGCGGTTAGCAAATGTTAGCATGAAACAAGATGAAATCGCCGGAGATTTTCCTGTCTATTTTGTAGAGAAGTGCCACTTTGTCACGTCAATTGCTATAATCGCTACAACTTTTGGATAAATTCGTCTTGCATTGTGATTAAGTTTGTATGATCCGCGTAGAGCAACTGACCGGACATTATAGCGAGAGAAAAGCCTTGAGCGGCATCAGTTTTTCGGTGCCAGCGAAATAGATTTACGGTTTGCTTGGCCCCAACAGTGCCGGAAAATCTACGACAGTTAAAATCTTGACCGGCACTGTTGATCTGGGTCGTCGGGCATTATCTCACCATTAGCGCGTTGGGTAGCGCGCTTTTACTGGGCTGTGTGGACGTTTGGTTTTTTGCCTTTGCCAATCTTTGCCTTTCGATGGCCTTATTGCCTCAGCGGTCATCGCGGCGTTCAACGAAATTGTGCTTGACCCGGCGGATTTGGAAGTTATCGGCCATCATCCTGCGCCGCCGCGCACTTGTGGTGGCCTGCTCGCGGAAAAACTGTTCAATAAACCGTAAATTTGCCGCGCCAAATCTCACGTTTTTTGTTAGATTAACGGCAACGAGTTTTGTAAGAAGCATCGAAAGGTTTTGATTTATGGCAAGCAATCGCCCGGTTGGACGCCCTATTGTGGCTTTGCAACTTTATACTGTGCGCGACGCCGTTGCGCAGGACATGATTGGCACGTTGCGTCGCGTAGCCCAAATGGGCTACGAAGGCGTTGAACTGGCTGGAAATGGCAACGCAACAGTCGAAGAAATCGCCACGGCATTGCGCGAATTGAATTTGCAATGCGTGGGCGGCCACACGCCGCTCGAAGCGTTGCAAGACGACCTGAGCAGCACGCTGCACAGCGCGCAGTGGCTGGGCAATCGCCATGTGGTTTGCCCTTATATCAGCGAAGAGTGGCGCTCTGCGGAAGGTTACAAAAAGCTGGCTGGTATTTTGTCCGATGCCGGCGCCAAGCTTAAGCGCGAAGGCTTGCAACTGTGCTATCACAATCACGCTTTTGAGTTTGAAAAATACGAGGGCGAATACGGCCTTGATATTTTGCTGGGCAACGCCGATCCCGAACTTTTGCACGCTGAAATTGACACTTTTTGGGTGCAAAAAGGCGGTGAAGAACCGGGCGCGTTCATCGAAAAATACTTGGGCCGCGCGCCACTTATTCACCTCAAAGACATGACTGAAGGCGGCGATTTCGCGCCCGTTGGCGAAGGCATTATGAATTGGGACCCGGTTTTCGAAATTTGCGACAACAGTGCTGTGGCCTATATCGTTGAGCAAGATCGGTGCGAGGGTGATCCATTTGAGAGCGCGCAAACCAGCATTAATAATCTCAAGAATTGGGGCAAGTTGAATTAGAAAATTTGAATTTTGAATTTCAAATTGACTAACCTTGCGCGATAGGAATGTGTTAGACGGGCTGACCAAGCAGCGTTCTGTCATTCTGAGTTTGCGAAGAATGACAGAACGCTGCTTGAATTTGTGTTCCTATTACCCCACTGCATAAGGTGAGTGCCTAATCGCATTCAAAATTCAAATTTTGAAAAGCGTGCTATGTTTCAATTAATGCCGATTGGCGATGATAACGAAGACCGCATCAACGCGCCCATCGTGACTTATATTTTGATCGGCATAAACCTCGCGGTGTTTTTCTTGTTGCAACTGCCCAGCAACAACTTCACTTACGGTTTTTCGGTTGTGCCTTACGAAATCACGCACGGCGGCGATTTGACGCAAGGCATTGCGACCCGCTATGGCATTATTCCGCAGGCGCCCGGCCCGGTGCCGATTCAACTGACAATTTTGACGGCCATGTTTATGCACGGCGGATTTATGCATTTATTGGGCAATATGCTGTATTTATGGATTTTCGGCGATAATGTCGAAGATGCGTTGGGGCGGGTAAAATTCGTTATTTTCTACTTGCTCTGCGGCTTAGTTGCCACGTTCGCGCAGATTTTTGCCGACCCGCAAAGCCTGATTCCGAATTTAGGTGCTTCGGGGGCCATCGCGGGCGTTTTAGGCGGTTATTTGGTGATGTATCCCACACGTAAAGTGCGCGTTTTAGTGGGCTATCTCGGCATCATTCATATGCCCGCCCTTATAGTTATTGGTTTGTGGGGCGCTTTGCAGTTTATGAGCGGCGTCGGCTCGATTGCGCAGGCGACAGAGCAAGGCAAAGGTGGCGTGGCTTACTGGGCGCACATCGGTGGCTTCGTCGCGGGCTTGATACTCGTGTCGCTGTTTCGAAATCGCGACACGGAAAAACGCGTCCAAGAGCGCATTCATTATACAGATTACCGATTTTAGTCGTTGGTGCTTGTCACTATATGGGAGGCAAACTTGTAGGGGCGGGCAATGCTAAAATAAGAAATGTCGCCCGACCAATGACAACAATTTAAGGATACTTAACCCAATGCCGACTATCGTTACCAACGGAATTCGCATCAGCGTCGCCTCCGAATATCTGCCTGAAGCCTCCAAACCTTCCGAGCAGCATTTTTTGTTTGCTTATCACATCACCATCGCGAACGAAGGTGACGAACCGGCACAACTTTTAACGCGCCATTGGATTATCAAAGACGCGTATAACAACATCGAAGAAGTGCGCGGCGAAGGCGTGATTCAGCAGCAGCCGATGTTAGCACCGGGCGAAGCATTTGAATATTCCAGTGGTTGCCCGCTGCCTACCGAATGGGGCACGATGCGAGGCACTTACGGCATGATTCGTCG
Source organism: Abditibacteriaceae bacterium (assembly GCA_031372065.1). Taxonomy (GTDB): domain Bacteria; phylum Armatimonadota; class Abditibacteriia; order Abditibacteriales; family Abditibacteriaceae; genus DASWNL01. The sequence continues at coordinate 13,354 of JANMKN010000327.1, forward strand.
TAATGGAGAAACATTTGAAGTGCAAATCCCCGTTTTTGCCTTGCTTCCGCACTATTTTTTGAATTAAGTTTTTAATTTGAGGTTTTGCCTTTCTACCTTGGAAAGCCAAGCCGAAAATCAAAACCCACGACCAGAGCCGAAAAATGCCTGACAAATCGCAATTACCTTTTTTGCTGAAACTTTTAGATGACCCTTCGCCCTATGTGCAAAGCAAGGTGCGCCGTGCTTTGCAAGGCTTTGGGCCAGATTTACAGCACCAAATTAGCGCCTATGCACGCGAATCGGGCCTCGTCTTGAATGAGCAGCAGGTGGCCGCTCTGGAAGAAATTTGCGCCGATTGGATGATTCAACAACAAGATTTCGCGGATTTATGGCGTGCGTTGCAAAACAGCGATGATGAATGGTTCAAACTCGAAAGCGCTTTCGAGTTTTTGGCGAACTGGCAGTTCAAGTTGGAAAACGATGCTCGTGCCGCCGAACACTTAGTTTTATGTCATTTGCTGGACGATTTAGCGGACGATTATCGCACCACTGGAGAAAATCACGACGCATTTTCCTTGGCAAACTGGCTATTTGATGTGCGTGGCTTTGGTGGCATGGCACCGCAAGAATATTATAACCCGCTCAATTGCAACCTCATTCACGTTTTGCAAAACGGCGAAGGCTTGCCAATTAGTTTGGCCGTGATTTTCATGCTGACCGGACAGCGGTTAGATATAGAAGTGCATGGCTGCGCGTTTCCCAGTCATTTTTTAGCGCGCGCGGGCGATAATTTTTTTGATTGCTACAATGGCGGGCGCGTTTTAGAAGCGCGCGAAAGCAATGCCATTTTGAAAGTCATGCCAGACGCGCTTTTGCCATCCAACGCCGCGCCGATTGTCGCGCGGGCTATATTTAATCTCATTAACGCTTATCAGCACAACGCCGAATATACCAAAGCGCGTGGTTGTTTATCGTTGCTGGAGCAATTGAAAAATGTTGAAACGATGATTTGAAAGTTTCTGTAAAACGGTTGAAAACAAGCCGGAAAGAAGATTTTTATCGCTTAAAAGTAGGATTCAGCTTGTAAAAACCGCTCTTGGCAGATCATATTCGGAGAAATTTTATTTTTTGGCAAAATGTGTTTGAATCGACATTAATTTTTCGCTTGCACCACTTTGCTGTTGCCAGTATAATGTTTGTCCGGCTCCCGGCCTTTTCAACAACTGAATCGCAGAACAATCGCTGTCTTCACTACAGTTTTAGCGTCCGTATTGCCCTTCGCGTAGGGAAATTCTACAGGGCTTCCCGAAACGTGAAGGGTTTTTTGTGGCTCGCTCGCATTGGCGAAATGCCAAAAAAGCGGCTGCAAAAAATTAACGCAAAAAAACTGGTGAAAAAGCGTTGTTTTTCTTTGAAATTGGTTGACACGAGGGCAGGGCAGCATTATAATTACCCACTTGCGGGTGGCAGGTTTCTGAAATTTTTTGGAAATCTTGAATCCGCAATCAGAACGCTTGTGACAGGGCCAAAAATCCTCACGCGGGCGCTCAGCGACATTCAATTCAAAAAGAATGCCGCTATTTAAAAGAAGAAACACAAGAAACGCATTCGGAGGAATAGCAAAAGATGGCCAAGCAGAAGTATGAAAGCACAAAGCCGCACGTCAACGTTGGCACCATTGGTCACGTTGACCACGGCAAGACGACCCTGACCGCCGCGATCACCAAAGTGCAGTCGCGTAAAGGTCTCGCAAAGAGCACCGCGTTCGATCAGATTGACAAGGCGCCCGAAGAGCGCGAGCGTGGTATCACCATTGCCACCGCGCACGTCGAATACGAAACCGACAACCGTCACTATGCGCACGTTGACTGTCCCGGCCACGCCGACTATGTGAAAAACATGATCACCGGCGCGGCGCAGATGGACGGCGCGATTCTCGTAGTTTCCGCCGCCGATGGTCCCATGCCCCAAACCCGCGAGCACATTCTGCTCGCCCGTCAGGTTGGCGTGCCTTACATCGTGGTCTTCCTTAATAAGGTGGACATGGTGGACGACGAGGAATTGCTCGAATTAGTTGAACTCGAACTCCGTGAGTTGCTCTCGAAGTATGATTTCCCCGGCGATGATATTCCCATTATTCGCGGTTCGGGTCTCAAAGCACTCAACAACGATGACGAAGAATCCGAAAAGCCCATTACCGAATTGATGGCGGCTCTTGATTCATATTTCCCAGAGCCAGAACGCGATATTGACAAGCCATTCTTGATGGCTATCGAGGACGTGTTCTCCATTTCTGGTCGCGGCACGGTTGCCACTGGTCGTATTGAGCGCGGTCAAGTCAAAGTCGGCGAAGAAGTCGAAATCATCGGCATTACAGACACCAAGCGCACGGCTGTCACCGGTTTGGAAATGTTCCACAAGCAGTTGGATATTGCGACTGCCGGCTACAACTGCGGTGCTCTGCTCCGTGGCTTGAAGCGTGAAGACATTCAGCGCGGTCAGGTTTTGGCGAAGCCGGGTTCCATTACCCCGCACACCGTTTTCGAGGCCGAGGTTTACATCTTGTCGAAAGAAGAAGGTGGACGTCACACTCCGTTCTTTAAGAACTACCGTCCGCAATTCTACTTCCGCACCACCGATGTAACGGGAGCCATTGATGATTTTGGCGGTGGCGCTGAAATGGTCATGCCGGGCGACAATGTGCAAATGCACGTTACCCTCGGCGATCCGGTCGCTATGGAAGAAGGTCTACGCTTTGCGATTCGTGAAGGTGGACGCACCGTTGGTGCCGGCGTGATTTCCAAAGTGGTGAAATAAGTCGCAAGACAATAAGGCCGGTCTGGCCTGCAAGAAATTACAGGCCGGGCCGGCTTTTTTGTCGGCTGTTACAAGCCAAAGAATTAGAATTTTCGCAGTAGAGAAATCTGCTGCTGAACCTTGAAAGAAAAAGATATGGCTGGCGAAAAACTTCGCATTCGGTTACGTGCGTTCGACCACAAATTGTTAGATCAATCGGCACAGCAGATTGTGAGCACGGCGAAACGCACCGGCTCCAAGGTGAGCGGCCCGGTTCCTCTGCCGACGGAAAAAAGCATTTATTGCGTGATCCGTTCGCCGTTCGTGGACAAAGAGTCTATGGAGCATTTCGAGATGCGCACGCATAAGCGTTTGATTGATATTCTCGATCCTGATCCACGCACCATGCAGGAATTGTCCAATCTGACCCTGCCTGCGGGTGTGGAAATTGATGTGAAAGCCTAAAACGGCAAATTTGATTTTTTAAGGATGAATTTTGAATTGTTTGTTTCAGCCAATTCAAAATTAAGAATTTTAAATTCAAATTTAACAAGTTAAGTCCACCGCGTTATGGTTCGTAGGCGCGACGACCTCTGACTTGACAGCAAGGAGATGATCTGATGGCGACGGTTAATGGTCTGCTGGGCCGCAAGGTTGGCATGACTTCTATTTTTACAGACAGCGGCAACGCGATTCCGGTCACGGTAATCGAATGTGGCCCCTGCACCGTGGTGCAGCGCAAGACTCAGGAAAAAGACGGCTATGATGCCGTGCAACTGGGTTATATTGAGCGCAAAGAAACTCGCAAAGACAACAAAGTAAAGCGCGGCGAAGCTGGTCACCGGGGACGCAGCGAAGCAAATGCGCCCTCGCGCGGTCATTTCGCGGCTAATGGCGGCGGCAATCCAACGCGGCATTTAGCTGAATTTGCCCTTGACGCCGAAGGCGATGAGCCGAATTCCGGCGCCACTCTGACGGTGGACGGCCTATTTAAAGCGGGCGACGCCATTAAAGTGCAGGGCAAAAGCAAAGGTCGGGGTTTCGCCGGTGTCATCAAGCGTCATGGTTTCAAAGGCCAAAAGGCCAGCCACGGCCAGAAGATTCACCGCAAGCCGGCCTCGAACGGCGCGACTGATCCGGCGCGCGTTTTCCCCGGCGCCCGTCGTCCGGGCCGCATGGGTGCGAAAAATATCACGCAGCGTGGCCTCGAAGTGGTGGAAATTGATGCCGGACGCAATCTTTTGATTGTCAAGGGCGCCATTCCCGGCCCCAATGGCGGCGTTGTGCGCATTGAGAAGCAAATTTAGTCATTTGTTGGTGGTCATTTGAAAAATGACCACCAATTTACAGGTCTGACAACGAGACCTTATCTAAATTTAAAATTTTGAGTGAAGGATTACTCATTCAAAACTCAAAAAATTAAATTATTATCGGCGTCCGTTGGCAAAGAGGCGCTTGAGGAGAAATGCCAATCATGGCAGAGATTAAAATTTTCGACGCAAAAGGCGCGGCATCTGGCACAGCCGATGTGCCCGAAAAGCTGTCGAGCGCCAATTCACCGGTGACTTTGGTTCACCAAGTGGCGATTGCGGAATTAGCAGGACGCCGTCAGGGCACTGCTAAAACCAAGCGCCGCGATGAAGTGCAAGGCTCGAATGTAAAAATTCGCCGCCAAAAAGGAACGGGCCGCTCCCGTCAGGGCGACAAGCGCACTCCGCATATGCGCGGCGGTGGCGTTGTTCACGGCCCGCGTCCACGCGATTACAGCGAAAACACGCCGCGCAAAATGAAACAGGCCGCATTTCGCACTGTTCTCAATTCGCGCTTGCAAAATGACCGCATTTTCGTGATGGATGGCGACATTGCTTCGGGCAAGACCAAAGATTTCGTGGCGCTTTTGGCGACAATGGGCCTGAGCAATTACAAATTGCTGCTTATTGCCAACGTGAGCGAAACCAATCTTCAATTTGGTGCGCGCAACTTGCCCAAGGTCACAGTGCAAGGCGTTCATCAGACCAACGTGACCGATGTGCTGCGCGCAGATGCGATTCTTTGCACCAAAGCCGCTTGGCAGGAAATGTCTGAGCGCGTTGAAAGCAAAGTCAAAGGCAAAAGTGACAGCAGTGGTGACAAGGAGGCTGCCTAATTATGCGACCCATTTCACAAATATTAGAACGGCCCATCATCACGGAGAAAAGCGTGCGCGCCAGCATGACTGGACGCTACACCTTCCGTTGCCGAAAAGCCGCGAATAAAATCGAAATTCGTGACGCCGTTGAAAAAGCGTATGAAGTCAAAGTGGCAAAAGTCAACACCTTGATTGTCAAGGGTAAGACCAAGCGCAGCGTGAAAGGTCGGCCCGGCAAGACCGCCGATTGGAAAAAAGCCATCGTCACTCTCGCGCCCGATTCCAAAGATACGCGGCTCAAAGAGATTTTTGAAGGAGCGTGAGTTCAGTTTTTAGTTTGGAGTGAAAAATTATCAACTCAAAACTAAAAACTTACAGATATGGCTGTTAAATCATTTAATCCAACCAGTCCGGCGCGTCGTTCGATGACGGTTATCGTCAACGAAGACCTGACGAAGAAGCGTCCGGAAAAGTCGCTCACCGAGCCGCTGAAAAAGAAGGCAGGCCGTAACAATCAGGGCCGCCTGACGATGAAAAATCGCGGTGGTGGTCATAAGCGCTTGTATCGCGTTATTGATTTCAAGCGTCGCAAAGACGATGTGCGCGGTGAAGTAACCGCTTTAGAATATGATCCAAATCGCTCGGCGAACATCGCCCTTGTGATTTACGCTGATGGCGAAAAGCGTTACATTGTCGCTCCGGCGGGTTTGAAAGTCGGCGATTCCATCGCCAATGGCCCGGATGCTGATATTCGCACCGGCCATGCGTTGCCTTTGGAGCGCATTCCCGTCGGCACAACCGTGCATTGCATCGAAATGATTCCCGGTAAAGGCGCGCAACTCGCTCGCTCTGCTGGTTCGAGCGCGGTTTTGCAGGCTAAAGAAGGCAAATTTGCCCTGCTGCGCTTGCCATCGGGCGAACGCCGTTTGGTATTCAAAGAGTGCCGCGCGACTATTGGTAGCGTGGGTAACGCCGAATGGGAAACCATTGTGTGGGGCAACGCAGGCCGTATGCGCCATAAAGGTGTCAAGCCGCATGTTCGCGGTAAAGCGATGAACCCGAATGATCACCCGCATGGTGGCGGCGAAGGCCGCGCCCCGGTTGGCCGCCGCAAGAGCGGTCCGGTTTCGGCCACGGGCGTGAAAGCCATTGGCTTCAAGACCCGCAAAAAGAAAAAACCAAGCGATAAATTCATTGTCGGTAAGCGAGGAACGAAATAATGCGGAATGCGAAGTGTGAATTGTGGAGTGAGAATTCCGCACTCCGCATTCGCCACGCCGCACTGAAAAATTATGGCACGTTCACTGAAAAAAGGCCCCTTTTGCGACGCGAAGTTAATGCAAAAAATCGCCGCGATGAATAGCGGGGGCCGCAAGCAAATCATCAAGTCGTGGAGCCGTCGCTCAACGATTTTTCCGGAAATGATCGGTCATACCATCGCCGTTTATGATGGCCGCAAGCACGTTCCGGTTTATGTTCAAGAAAACATGGTCGGCCACAAATTGGGTGAGTTTTCCCCGACGCGCCTTTTTCGCCGTCACGGTGGCATGACTAAGCGTGAGACAAAGTAAATTTGGAATGCAGGATGTGGAATGCGGAATGTCACTCCGCACTCCGCATTCCGCATTTGGAGAATTATGGCAAAAGCGATTTTACGAGGTCTGCGGATGACGCCGCTCAAAGTGCGCCGTGTGGCTAAATTAGTGACCGGCAAGCCGGTGGACGAAGCGCAGGCAATGCTGGCGCTGGATACGCATCGCGCCGCGCCTGTGCTTTCCAAAGTGATTAAGAGCGCGGCGGCCAACGCTGTGAATAATGAAGGCGCTAACGAAGATCGCCTCATCGTGAAAACCGTGATGGTGGACAAAGGTGCTGTTCTGCGCCGTTATTTGCCGCGCAGTCGGGGCCGTGCTGACATTATTCGCAAGCGTATGAGCCACATCACTGTGGTTGTCGAGGAACAAGGCTAAGATCAATTGACGGTTTACGATTGATGATTCAAATTGTCAATCGTCAATCTACAATCGTCAATGATTTGAGGAGAATTTGTGGGTCAGAAAGTTCATCCCTACGGTTTGCGACTGGGCATCATCAAGACCTGGCAGAGCCGGTGGTATAGCAAGGACAATTACAAAGAATTCTTGCTGGAAGACGAAAAGATTCGCCGTTTCATTGTCAAGCATTTGAAGCGCAAGCCGACACGCGCGGCGGGCCGCGAACGCAACAACGACCCGGCACTCTCGCGTATTGAAATTGAGCGCAACGCTAATCGCGTTACGGTGAAATTGCATACTGCACGTCCCGGTGTGGTTATTGGTCAAAAAGGCGCTGACATTGAACGCTTGCAGAAATTGTTGAGCAAGCTGATCAAGCGTGATGTGCGTGTGACGGTTGAAGAAGTGCGCCAGCCGAACTTGGATGCCAAGCTCGTTGCCGAAAGCATCGCGCAACAAATTGAGCGCCGCATTGCTTTTCGCCGCGCTATGCGCCAGACCTTACAGCGTGTCATTAAAGAAGGCGCCGAAGGTTGCCGTATTGAGGCTGCTGGCCGCTTGGCTGGCGCCGACATTGCACGCAAAGAAATGGTCAACGAAGGCAAGGTGCCGCGTCACACGCTGCGCGCCGACATTGATTACGGCACCGCAGAAGCCGCCACCACTTATGGCAACATTGGCATCAAAGTGTGGATTTACAAGGGTGACATTATCGGTGATATGGAAGCGCCCGTTACAGGCATCAGCCGGGGTCGCCAGCGCAATCGCCGTCGGGATGAAGACGATTAAGCAGGGGGCAGTGGCCAGTGAGCAATGTTCAGAAGACTGATCACGGCACACAAAACACTGCTCACTGAGGAGAAATACGACTATGTTGATGCCCAAGCGGACGAAATACAGGAAACAACAACGCGGCAAGCGGCGCGGTATGGCGCATCGCGGCAACACCATCGCCTTTGGCACTTATGCTTTGCAGGCCACCGAAGTGGCATGGCTTACCAGCCGTCAAATCGAAAGCGCTCGTATCGCCATGACCAGCTACATCAAGCGCGGCGGTAAAGTGTGGATTCGCGTGTTCCCAGACAAACCAGTGACGCAGAAACCCGCCGAAACGCGTATGGGTTCGGGCAAAGGTTTGCCCGAATACTGGGTGGCGGTTGTCAAGCCGGGTCGGGTTTTATTTGAAATGAGCGGCGTTAGCCCTGAACTCGCCAAAGAAGCGATGCGGCGCGGTTCGATGAAGTTGCCGATGCGCTCCAAGTTCATCATGCGCGAGGAGGAAGCCAGTGGCGGATCTGAATAAATTTTTGGGCGGCGGCACGCCGCTGAAGCTGAAAGATCAGCGCGATCATGTGCGCAGTGCCAGTGAAGACGAGCTGCGCGAGGCGCTCGACACCGCGCAGTTTGAATTGTTAAATCTGCGCACGCAAGCGATTTTGCATCAAGCGCCAAACCCGATGCGGATTCGTCATGTGCGCAAAATGGTGGCGCGCATTAACGGCGAGTTGAATATGCGGGCGCAGAAAGCGTAAGCGGCTTAAAAGAGGAAAAAATGTCAGAAGCAACAATCGAAGGTGGCCGCTCTGCGCGCAAAGTGCGCGAAGGTTTAGTGGTCAGCGACAAAATGGACAAGACGGCTGTAGTCGCTGTGGTGCGTTTGAAGCGTCACCCGCTTTATGGCCGCGTGCAACGCGTGACGAAAAAGTATCACGCTCACGACGAAACCAACGACTGCAAGCCGGGCGACCGCGTGCGGATTATGGAAACGCGTCCCATCTCGAAAACCAAGTGCTGGCGCGTGCTGGAAGTTGTGGAAAGAGCGAAATGAGTCAGTGGTCAGTGGTTGGTGGTCAGTAGTCGGTAAAGACTTCACTGCTCACAGCCCACTGTTCACTGCCCACTGGAGAAACCATGATTCAAACAGAAACGCGGTTGCGTGTAGCAGACAATTCGGGAGCGCGTGAGATTTTGTGCATCCGTGTGCTCAAAGGCAGCAACGCTAAATACGGCAACGTCGGTGACGTGATTATCGGCACTGTTAAAGAGGCCTTGCCCGGCTCAACCGTCAAACAGCACGATGTGGTGCGCGCTGTGATCGTGCGTACTGTAAAGGGCGTTTCGCGCCCCGATGGAAGCCATATTAAATTTGATGACAACGCCGCTGTTGTTATCAATGCGGATGGCAATCCGCGCGGCACGCGTATTTTTGGCCCTGTGGCCCGCGAACTGCGTGATCGCCGTTACATGAAAATCGTCAGCTTGGCGCCGGAGGTGGTTTAAATGCCGCGTAAGGCCAAAGAAATCAATCGCAAACCATTGCATATTAAAACTGGAGATGATGTGATCGTCATTTCTGGTGATGACAAAGGAAAAACGCCGCGCAAAGTGCTGGCCGTTCTTCCCCGCCAACGCAAAGTCATCGTGGAAGGTGTCAACGTGATGAAAGATCGCGTCAAGCAGCAACAGCAAGGTCGTCAATCGGGCATCAATGAGGAAGGTATCATTGAAAAGTCGTTTCCGATTCATGCTTCCAAGGTGATGTTGATTGACCCGAAGTCGAAAAAACGCACACGTGTAAAAACTTCCGTTGTTGGTGGCAAGCGCGAGCGTATTGCTGTTAAAAGCGGCGAAACAATTTAAGTGCGGAATGTAAAGTGCGGAATGCGGAATAAAATTCCGTATACGCCCTTCTGCCCTCCGCATTAGAAACCGGTCCGTTCAGCGGAGACTGAAACGGCCTGCCGGAGATGAGAAAAGGCCCAGAGAATCAAAACCAAAGGGACTAAATCGAACGAAAACGAGACGATATTGAGATGACACCGACACTCAAAGAACGCTATCAAAATCAGGGCATCGAAGCCTTGCGCAAGCAATTTGGCTACGATAACATTATGCGGGTGCCCCGGCTGGAGAAGATCGTAATCAACATGGGCGTGGGCGACGGTAAAGACGACGCCAAGCTGGTTGATGCCGCCGCCGCCGACTTAGCTGCTATCACAGGCCAGCGTCCAGCGATTCGCCGGGCCAAGAAATCTATTGCGAACTTCAAGATTCGTGAAGGTATGCCGATTGGTTGTATGGTGACCCTGCGGGGTGACCGTATGTGGGAATTCCTGCATCGCTTAATTCACGCTGCGTTACCGCGCATTCGTGACTTTCAAGGTATTCCCGACAAGAGCTTCGACGGACGCGGCAATTACACTGTGGGCTTGCGCGAGCAGTCCATTTTCCCCGAAATCAATGTTGACAAAGTGGTTCGCACACGTGGCATGGACGTCACGTTCGTGACCACTGCGCGCACCGACGAAGAAGCGCGTGCGCTTTTGACCGAAATCGGCTTGCCATTCCGCAAGCCGCAGGAACAACAGCAATAGGAAGAAACAATGGCTAAAGCAAGTCAAGTTGCCAAGTGCAAGCGGCTGAACGAAAAATCAAAGTTCAAGGCGCGCGTTTACAATCGCTGCAATCTGTGTGGTCGCCCGCGTGGCTATATGCGCCGCTTTGGTATGTGCCGCATCTGCTTTCGCGGCATGAGCCACCGGGGTCTTATTCCCGGCGTCACTAAGAGTTCGTGGTAAAGCGAGAAGCTAAAGAGGAAATTGAGTTATGCAGACTGATCCGATTGCGGATTTTCTGACGGCCATTCGCAACGCTGCGAACGCACGCAAAACTGACGTGACGATGCCGTCTTCAAAATTAAAAGTGTCTATCGCCGAAATTCTCAAGCGCGAAGGCTACATCGGCGACTTTGAGGTGCAGGAAGACAACAAGCAGAATCGCTTGAAAATTTCCCTGCGTTATCATGACCGCCAAGGCGTTTTTCAAGTGTTGGAGCGCGTTTCCAAGCCAGGACGCCGCGTTTATGTCGGCAAAACCGATGTTGAACGCGTTCTGGGCGGCTTGGGCGTCGCGATTCTGTCTACGCCACGCGGCGTTTTGACTGACCGTGATGCGCGTCGTCAAGGCGTTGGTGGCGAATTGCTGCTGCGCGTTTATTAAAGAATTTGTTTGGAGTGTGCCCCTCAGTGCGTTGAAAACACGCGTTGACGCGCGCTCCAACACTTAACGGAGTAAGAAAATGTCACGAATTGGACGCGCCCCCATTGCTGTTCCTCAAGGCGTCACCATTACCATTGATGGCAGCAAGGTCACCGCGAAGGGGCCAAAAGGCACCATCGAACGCGAAGTGCATTCCGAAATCAGCGTAGTGCAGGAAGATGGGCAATTGCTTGTCACCCGTCCATCTGATCAGAATCGCCATCGCGCTTTGCATGGCCTGACCCGCGCTTTGCTCAACAACGCTGTGGTCGGTGTCAGCGAAGGTTTTACCCGCGTCATGGAATTGCGCGGCGTTGGCTATCGCGCTGAAGTGGCTGGCAAGGATTTAAATCTTGCTTTGGGCTATTCGCATCCCGTAAAGATGCGTATGCCCGAAAGTGTCACTGCCGAAGTCACGCCGTCCACGCCGACCATGGAAAATGGTCTGTTGGCGGCGACGATTACACTGCGTTGCCATGATAAGCAGGTCTTGGGCGATTTCGCCGCCGATGTCAAAGATTGGCGCCCGGTTGAGCCTTACAAAGGCAAGGGTTTGCGCTATAAAGGTGAGCCTGTCAAGCGCAAAGCAGGCAAGCAAGGCAAAGATAAGAAGAAGTAGGCAGTAGTCAGAAGGCAGTGGTCAGAAACAGCAGTTTTCTTCTGATTACCGACTACTGAACCCTGACTACTTTTTAAGAGGATACGATGGCAAAGAATACCCCAAGTCAGTTGAAACATCGCCGCCATCTGCGCCTGCGGCAAAAAGTGACGGGCACAAGCGCCCGTCCGCGCCTCTGCATCAATCGCACGCTGAAGCATATTCACGCGCAGATCATTGACGACGTGGCTGGCGCGACATTAGTGGCGGCTTCGACAGTGCAGGGCGCAGTAGGCGCACAAGTTGAAGGCGGCAAAGGCAGCAAAGCCGCAGCGCGCGTTGTTGGCGCGGTTATCGCCGAGCGCGCTAAAGAAAAAGGCATCGAAGCAGTCGTCTTCGATCGCAATGGCAACAAATATCACGGCGCAGTTCGGGAATTGGCAGAAGCTGCCCGCGAAGCCGGATTGCAATTTTAAACGGAGTAAAAAGTGGCCCGAATTCAAGTTGATCCGGAACTGTTAAAAATCGAAAAACTGGTGCAGTTGAAGCCGGTTTCCAAGACCGTGAAAGGCGGTCGCAAGCGTCGCTTTTCGGCGCTGGTTGTTGTCGGCGATGGCAACGGTCATGTGGGTGTCGGCATGGGCAAAAGCGCAAGTGTGCCGGATGCCATCCGCAAAGGCCGTCAGCGCGCCGAGAAAACTCTTATCGAAGTGCCTTTGATTGATGCGACAATTCCGCATATGATCATCGGACGCATGGGAGCGGCGCGCGTCATGCTCAAGCCGGCTACGCCCGGAACTGGCGTTATTGCCGGCCCCGCCACACGTGCTGTTGCCGAAGCCGCTGGCATCAAAGACATTCTCACCAAGTCTTTGGGGTCGGACAACATCATTAACAACGTGTATGCTGCTATGGACGGATTGGCTTCGATGCAAAAAGCACCGGATGTCGCCAAACGTCGCGGCAAGGAATTAAATAATTTGAGCCTGCCTGCCAGGCTGAAGGATGCGAGTCTTTATGAGTCAAGACAGCCCGAATACGCGCCTGACTATCAAGTTGAAGAAAAGCCCGATCGGCAATCCGACCGATCAAAAGGCGACCGTGGCCGCTCTCGGTCTCCGCAAGGTGGGGGCAACCGTCGTCCTGCCCGCCAACGATAGTGTCAGAGGCATGGTGTTCAAAGTGAAACACCTCGTGGAAGTAACGGAACAGTAAACAGGGTTCGGTGTTCAGTGGTCAGAAATTGGCCTGCTGTCCACTGAATACTGTCCACTGAATACTGGATAAGAAAATGGAACTGTTGACATTAACCAACATTAAGTCGGCGCCAGGTGCCCGCAAGCGCAAAAAGCGCGTCGGGCGCGGTATTGGTAGCGGACATGGCAAAACTTCGACGCGTGGCCAGAAAGGTCAGAATTCGCGTAACAGAGTAAAGCCGGGTTTTGAAGGTGGCCAAACGCCGTTGTTTCGTCGCTTGCCCAAATTGCGTGGCAAAGGCAAGGGCGCTATGCCCATCGGCTTGACGCGCAAGGTTTACGGCGAAGTAAATTTGCGCGAGTTGAATTTGCTGGACGCCGCAACGGTGGTAAACGCGGCGCTTTTGCGCGAGCGTGGCATTGTGAAAGGTCGCCACGACGGTTTGCGTGTGTTGGGCAATGGAGACATCACCAAAGCTCTGACCGTGCAAGCTCTGCATTTCACCGCAACGGCCAAAGAGAAAATTGAAGCTGCCGGTGGGACTTGTGAGATAGTTTAAGAGCGTTTAGCTGTTAGTAATTAGCAATGAGGCTTTAGCCCTTTGCTGAAAGCTGACAGCTAATAGCTAAACGCTGATTGTCATGAAAAAAGCCTTAGAACCGTTGATTCTCGCTTGGCGAGTGCCCGAACTGCGTCAGCGCCTGTTGTTTGTGTTAGGCGCAATGGTCGTGTTCGTCTTCGCCATTCACATTCCTGTTCCCAATGTCAATCGCCCCCAGTTGGAAAAACTGATCAAAGAAAGCGCCGGGTTGTTGAATTTTATTGACATTTTTGGCGGCGGCGCTTTGCAACGGCTTTCGATTTTGGCTTTGGGCATTATGCCCTACATTACATCGAGTATCGTCTTCCAGATTCTGACGATTGCCTTTCCATATTTCAAGGAATTGCAAAAAGAAGGCGAATATGGGCGCCGCAAAATGGCGCAATGGACGCGTTGGGCAACTATTGCTCTCACCATAGTCCAGTCGTTGATGGCATCCAAAGCGCTGGTCGCTTATGGCGTGAATACGCCCAATGTCAGTGGCGTGCAGTTTATGGTGACCACCGTAATCGCACTGACAGCAGGCACGATGTTTCTCCTGTGGCTGGGCGAGCAGATTACCGAAAAAGGTGTGGGCAATGGCGTGTCGTTCATTATCTTTGCCGGTATCGTAGCGTCGATGCCGCGCCAGATGAGCCAGTTGGCAGAAGAAATGACGGCTTCTCCGCCAACGGTAAATCCATTTAGCGTTATCGGATTACTGGTGCTGTTTGTAGCAACAACGTATCTCATCATTTTGGTGACGCAAGGTGAACGCCGCATTCCAATTCGCTATGCGCCACGTCATGTTGGCGGTAAGCAAGTGCAGGCACAGCGTTCGTATCTGCCACTGAAAATGGCGGCAGCGGGTGTAATTCCCATCATCTTTGCTGTTTCCATTGTGTTGTTTCCCGGCCAGATTGCGACGTTTTATATGCAATCGCTACCCAAAGATGAGAACGGCTCCATACTTCAAGCGGGGATGGGCTTCAACGTAGCGACGACGATTCAGAATCTGTTTTCGCCACAAAGCGCCTTTGCCTCGATTTGCTATTTCTTTTTGGTGCTGGGTTTCACTTACTTTTACACGGCGGTCATCTTTGATGTGCGTGATTTGGCCGACAACTTGAAAAAGTTTGGCGGACAGATTCAAGGTTATGCGCCGGGCAACCCGACGCGGCAATTCATTGACCGCGTGCTGACGCGCATTACTTTTGCTGGCGGTATCTTTCTGGCCTCAATTGCTTTGTCGCAATGGTGGGCACCCGCCTTGTTAGGCTTGCATCGTCAGGAAGCACCGCGCACTTTAGTGGGCGGCACCAGTTTGCTAATCGTAGTCGGCGTGGCGTTAGAGATTATGAATAATCTTGACCAGCAATTGAAAATGCGCCAATACGAAGGTTTCGTTAAGCAAATGAAAAAAGGCCGACTTTGACAAGTGCGGAATGGTGAATGCGGAATGCGGAATAGACACTCCGCATTCCGCACTCTGCACTCCGCATTCGCATGAGACTCGTTCTGCTGGGGCCGCCGGGGGGCGGCAAGGGCACGCAATCCCGCGTTTTGGCGGGGGAAATAGGCGTGCCTCACATTGCGACGGGCGATTTATTCCGTGCGGAAATCGCAGCGGAAAGCGAACTTGGAAAATTAGCTGACGCTTATATCTCGCACGGCAATCTCGTGCCGGACGATGTAGTCAACCTCATGGTGCGTGAGCGCCTTGGAAAACCCGATTGTTCGGGTTTTGTGCTGGATGGTTATCCGCGCACGGTGCCACAGGCCGAATCGCTTGAAGGCGCGCTGAATCAGTATGGCCGGCCTTTGCAAGGTGCGATTGAAATTGATGTGCCTGATGATGCGATTGTTGAACGCGCTGTGGGCCGTCAAATTTGCCCTGTGTGTGACGCGATTTATCACCTGACCGCGAAACCGCCCCGCCGTTTGGGAATTTGTGACGATTGTGGGTCGGTTTTAATTGTGCGCGATGATGACCAGCCATCCACAGTGCGGCGACGTTTGCAGATTTATCATCGCATCACGGAGCCGGTTTTGGAGTTCTATCGCGTGCGGCATCTGCTGCACACCATTAATGGCGTAGGCAAGCCGGACGATGTTGGAAAAAGATTGCGTGCAACGATTGGGGAGTTGTGATAGAATCTCACATTCGGCTGTCCCAGTTTTGCTGCAAAAGAAAAAATGGTTTCGAAGTGGATTTTTGGAGACATTTCGGAGCGAGTTTGGGGACGCATTAAAAATTAACGATGGCAAAAGATAAAGGTGTAGAGGTTGAAGGTGTGGTGCGCGAAACGTTGCCCAACGCCATGTTCCGTGTGGAACTGGAAAACGGGCACGAAGTGTTGGCTCATGTATCGGGCAACATCCGTCGTAATTACATCAAGATTCTGCCCGGCGACCGCGTGTTGTTGGAGTTGAACGTCAACGATTTGACGCGGGGCCGGATTATTTATCGTTACAAATAGTGGCGGATTTTCTGCTGCTAAAGGGTTTTCAGGGTTTTATCCCACCAGAGGTTCATCATGAAAGTGCGCGCTTCCATCAAAAAGCGTTGTGAAAACTGCCGGATCATTCGCCGCCACGGTAAGGTATTGGTGATCTGTTCAACAAAGAAGCATAAGCAACGGCAGGGGTAAACAGTTATGAGTTTTGGGTTGTGAGTTTTGAGTTGACGAAATATTCGACTCAAAACTCAAAATTCATCACTCAAAACTCCGAAGGATTAAATGGCACGAATTGCAGGAATTGATTTGCCGCGCGACAAGCAAGTAGGCACGGCGCTGACCTATATTTATGGGATTGGCGAAGCATTGGCATTGGAAGTTTTAGCTGCGGCTGAGATTGCGCCGGATGTGCGTGTGCGCGATCTCAGTGATGCGGATGCTGCGCGCTTGCGTGAAATCGTCGAGCGCGACTTTCGCGTCGAAGGCGACTTGCGCCGCGAAGTGAACGCCAGCATCAAGCGCTTGGTAGAAATCCAATGCTATCGCGGGCAACGTCATCGTCGCGGTTTGCCTGTGCGTGGTCAGCGCACCAAGACTAATGCGCGCACCCGCAAAGGCCCGCGCAAAACTGTCGGCAGCAAGCGCAAGAAGTAATTTAGAAAGGCAAAATGGCTGAACAACGCGGCTCACGGCGAGCCAAAAAAGCGTCTGCCAAAGGGCAGGCATACATTCAAAGCACGTTTAACAACACCATTGTGACGTTGACCGATGGCGAAGGCAACTGCTACGGTTGGGCTTCGGCGGGCACAGTAGGCTTCAAAGGCACCAAAAAAGGCACGCCTTACGCGGCTTCTGTTGCCGCGCAAAATGTGGCGCGACGCGCTATGGATGCTGGAATGCGCAAAGTTGATGTGTTCGTGCGTGGCCCCGGTAGTGGCCGCGAGACGGCGATTCGCGCTTTGTCTTCGGCGGGATTGGAAATCGGCGCCATCCGCGACGTTACCGCGATTCCGCACAACGGTTGCCGCCCCCGCAAACGGCGACGGGTGTAGCATTTAGCCGATAGCGATTAGCTTTTAGCGAAGAAAGAGACGCTAAAAGCTAACTGCTAAGAGCTAATCGCTAAAATGCATTGTCGGGCACGAGATGTCCGGCAGGAAAACAAATTGTTTTCCAGTCGAACCAGTATCAAAATTGTAGTTTTCTTTTGAGCTGTTGTTCGGTTACAGAGCAATTTCGAGGAGAATTTAGTGGCAAGATATCGTGGGCCGGTGGGCAAAGTGTCCCGCCGTCTGGGTTTTGGCATCACGGAAAAAGGCGAGCGCATTCTGAAAAAGCGCCCCACGCCGCCGGGGATGCATGGAGCAGGCGCCCGTCAGCCGAAGGTTTCGGACTATGGTGTGCGTTTAAAAGAAAAACAGAAAGCGCGCTACATTTACGGCGTGCTGGAAAAGCAATTTCGTCGCGCTTTTGATGAAGCCAAGCGTATTCCGGGCGAAACAGGCGCTAACCTGTTTATCCTGTTGGAGCGCCGCCTTGACAACACTGTTTATCGCATGGGATTGGCGCAGACACGGGCACAGGCGCGTCAGATTGTGGCGCACGGGCACGTTGTTATTAACGGACGCAAGACTAACATTCCATCTTATCTGGTGAAGCAGGGCGACAGTGTGGGCATTCGTCCGCAAAGCAAGAACCGTCCATATTTCAAGAATATTTTGGAGAATGGACGTTCTGGTTCGCGTGTTCCGGCTTGGATCGAATACGATCCCGCCTCATTATCGGCACAGGTCACGACCATGCCGCGCCGCGAAGATGCTGAACCGGGCATTAACGATCTGTTGATTGTCGAATATTATTCGCGTTAAGCCCCACAAAAGCGGCACTCGCGCTACGTGAT
>JANMKN010000277.1:0-5281 GCA_031372065.1 Abditibacteriaceae bacterium
CTTTTGTGGGATGTGTTTCCCCTGTAGGGGAGAGGCGGAAAACTTTTGTGGGATGCGCTTCCCTTCGAGGGGAAATCAATCCCACAAATGGGGGGCGCGCTTCCCCTAATCCCCCAAAGCGGGCCACATTTGTGGGAGCAATTCGGACGCGAAGGGAAGCGCGAGGCACTTTTATGGGACGACACGGGGATTCTGAGGAGCGCGGGCGTCCCGCCCGCAAATTCACAAAAGCGGGCCAGACGCTCGCGCTCCTTTGTAGGCTACGGCAAACGCTTGATTTCTACGCCGGTAAAGTAATGTTGCAAGATTTGCTGGCAATTCCATCCGGCAAGAGCGTGGTTTTGCGCGCCGCGTTGACACATTCCCACGCCGTGGCCCCAACCAGCGCCTTTGAGAATCCAGCCGATAACGGCTCCGGTGGCGTCTTTTTGTGGCAGTGCTACGAAAGTGGACGAAGGCAAAGCCGTCGTCGAACCCATGCGCCCGGTCAGCATTGAGCGAATTTGCGAATCGCCTTGAATGGTGACAGTGGTCAGTGGTCGGGGGTCAGCGGTCGGTTGAGGAGTGCTGGATGCCAATTGACCACTGAACTGCTGACCGCTGACCGCTAATTTCTTAATGTGGCCCGATGGGGCGCGTTCGAGGACGCGGATTTCAGTGGCGACGGCCATTTTGACGTTAAATTGGGCGGTCATCGCTTTCGCCATCGCTTCGGCGCTAATGAAGCGGCTCCAACGGTAAAATTCCGGCAAATCGTTGTCTTGAAAAAGCTGCGCGACACGGCGCGAGGTCGCGCGGCGCGAAGCCAATTGGCGGCGGTCACTGGTATTAGGTTGTCCGTAAGCCGGCAGGTTTTGCGAGCAATAGGCTGCCCAATCATCTTCGCTCATGTTCGCTTTGATAACCTGCGCCATCGTCGAATGCAGCGACGGCGAAAAATCGCGCACGCTGCGCAAATACGGCGTCGCGCTGCCTTTCCAGACATCTTCGTCGCTGGCTGTCACGCCGCCGCTGTTGGTGCCGTAAACCGCATCGGCGATGCGGCCTTTGTAATACAAAACTTGCCCTTTGGTTTGCTCCACGGCCAAGGTGGAGGCTGGCGTTTCGTTTTCCGCGCCGGGATAACCCTGACAATTGTCGTAATCCGTCACATCGAAGCCATGAGGATGAAAACGCTTGCTTTGCGCTTTGGCTAACAGCTCGGAGCGGGCACAAATCGCCTGCGCTTTCAAGGCTTCCAAAGGCGCGCTCGGCGTCATCTCCCACGGCACCACGCCTTTGAGATACTCTTCCATTTCGACGACGTTCACCACACGCAAAGCACCTTGGTAATGCGAGGCATCGAAGGCTTTGGTCAGCGGCGCAATTTCCATCATGCCTCGATAAGGCCGTCCCCATTGCGCGCTGGAATTGTCGCTGGTTAAGCGAATGAAATCGTTTTTAGCCGCTGCATAAATCAAGGCACTTTGCCACGCGCCCGAAGTGCCCGCTGAGGTGCGAATTTCCAACGGGCCGCTGTAAAATGTGTTCGCCTTGCCTATGTTCGGCTTCTTGGTGACGGCACTTTTGCTGAAGGTGATTTTGTCTTCGGCTTTCACGCAAAGAACCAAACCGGGCTGCGCGGGATCGCTGATGACCAGCGGTTGCCGTGACCACAATTGAACCGCGCCGCCTTTGGTGCAAAGACCGACACGAATTAACTTGTCCTGCGCCGCCAAAGGTTGAGGAAGGGCAGGAATCGCTGTCGCTTGCGGTGTTGGCTTCGGTAAAGCGGCGAGTTGAGGTGCTTGCGTGGCCGCTGGTTGCGGCGTTTTGGTCGGCGTTGATGCAGGCGTAGCTTGTGGCGTGGGCGGCGAAGATTCCGGCGGAGGCAAAAGCGAAGCGTGGGGCGTGCCGCCACGACTGGCAACGGCTAACAAAGAGGCCAACCCAAGGATTGCAACCAAAGAAAAACGAAAAGAAGTAGACAATCGGCAAGGCAACGGGCGCATAGTGAGCTGCGACGAAAACATCATGTGGTTCAGGCTCCGTTGAATTACGCCTCGAAGAGAGTTTTCGGGGCGTGCCGATAATTTTAGCAAAGTTAAGGAAGCCAATCAAAAAGAGCGGCCCAAATTGGGCCGCTCTTTTGTGTTGCAAGGCAGATTAGAGCTGTTCGACATCCACCCACGATTTGGTTTCCTGACTTTTTTCAACAGCATCCAACGCGACGTTGACTTGCGCGGCGGCGCGGAAATCGGGATGAGCGCTTTGACCGGCGGCGTGCGCGTTCAACAGGTCGTAAACCGTGTTGATGAACGAATGTTCGTAGCCAATAATGTGTCCCGGCGGCCAATAAGCGCCCGCATAAGGCTGGCTGCCTTCGGTTGCGTAAATGGTGCGAAAACCGCGACGATCTTCGGGGTCTTCGTTGTTGAAATACTCCAACTCGTTCATGCGCTCGAAGTTGAACGCCACGCTGCCCTTTTCGCCGTTAATTTCAAAAGTGTTGAAATTCTTACGGCCCACCGCGAAACGCGAGGCTTCAAAAACACCCATCGCGCCATTGCCGAAATAACCCAGAAAAGCCGTGGCGTCGTCCACCGTCACTTCGCCCATTTCCTGCGACGCGGCGGCATTTAAGCCTTCGGTGCCTGTTGTGGCGGCTTGCAGCGGGCGTTGCTTGACGAAAGTGTGTGTGGTTCCCGTCAGTGTGGTGATATTGCTGCCCAACAAATACTGGCCTAAATCCAAAATGTGCGCGCCAATATCGCCCAGCGTGCCGCTTCCGGCGATTTCTTTTTGCAAACGCCAGACAAGAGGAAAATTGGGGTCGGCAATCCAATCTTGCAGATAACGCGCGCGAAAATGGAAAATCTTGCCCAAATCGCCGTTTTCGATCATCTTTTTGGCAAGGGCAATGGCCGGAACACGACGATAATTAAAGCAAACCATGTTTGGCACGCCCGCTGCATTAACGGCGGCCAGCATTTGTTTGGCTTCGTCGCCAGTGTTGCCGAGAGGCTTTTCGCAGAACACAGTTTTGCCAGCTTGGGCGGCGGCAATTGCCATCGGCATATGCTCGTTGCCGGGGCTGGAAACGTCAATGATGTCAATGTCGGGCCGCTCAATCAGCTTGCGATAATCGGTTTCGTAGCCTTGCCAGCCGAATTCAGCAGCAGCGCGCTTGACGTTGGCTTCATTGCGCCCGCAGATCGCGCGCATCACCGGTGTAACAGCCACATCGGGGAAGAATTTTTCGACTTGCCGATAAGCATTCGAGTGTGTCTTGCCCATGAACGCATAGCCAATCAACCCAATGCCCACTTCTTTTTTCGCCATGTAAATCTCTCCTGTTTTATTTTAGCTGTTAGCTGTGAGCTTTTAGCTTTTAGCTTTTAGCTAACAGCTCTAAAGGTCTAAGTCGCCAACCAAACGACGAAAACGGCTAATTTCATCGTCGCCATCTGGAAGAGGGGGAATATCGAACGGTGGTTCAGGCGGCACTTCGTCAGTGATGTCCGCTTCCATCATCAATTCGGACTCCATATCGGATGCGATGATTTCTTCGCGGTCAACCAAAGCATTCAGCGCATTGCCCGCTGCAAAAATCGGGCACTGGGCGCGCACTGCTAACGCGATGGCATCCGAAGGCCGCGAATCAATCATTAAAATGCCGTTTGGCGTGTCCAATTCGATGGTCGCGTAAAACGTATCGTCCAACAGATCGTTGATAACCACGCGCATGACGCTGCCTTGGGCCAGATGCACCGAGGTGAGCAGCAAATCATGCGACAGCGGACGTGGCGGCAGGGCGCCTTCGAGTTCCAGCGCGATGGCGCGCGCCTCGCCCGGCCCAATCCAGATGGGCAGCACTTTTTGTCCCACCAAATCTTTGAGCAAGACAACCTTGTTTTGCTTGTTATCAAACGCCACGGCTTCTACAATCAAGCGCAACATCAACGGCAACTTCCCTTCTTATTCCGTCGAAATCTTCCACTCGGCGCCACGCTGCTGACAATAGGCGCGATGGCGCTCCAATGACTCTTGCATTTCTTCCAACGAATCACCGCCGAATTTTTCCAACAGCGCATCGGCCAAAACAATCGCCACCATTGCTTCACCAACAACGCCCGCTGCCGGAACAGCACAATAATCACTGCGTTCGACGTGAGCAGCAGTCGCCTCGCCCGTTGTCATGTTGACCGAAGGCAAGGCTTTCATCAAGGTTGAAATAGGCTTCATGGCCACGCGACAAACCAAAGGTTCGCCATTGGTCACGCCGCCTTCCAAGCCACCCGCGTTGTTGGAAGAACGATCCAGCGGATTACCCACCATAAATGGGTCATGCACTTGCGAGCCGCTGCGGCGCGCGGTTTCAAAACCGAGGCCAATTTCCACGCCTTTCATAGCATGAATGCTCATCAAAGCGCCCGCCAAACGGCCATCTAACTTCCGATCCCATTGAATATGACTGCCCAAACCAACCGGCAAGCCATCAACGACAATTTCAAAAACGCCGCCCACGGTGTCGCCCGCACTTTGCGCCTCGTCAATGCGCATTTGCATTTGCAAAGTAGCGTTTTCATCTAAACAGCGCACAGAAGAGGTATCAGCGAGATCGTTGATTTCGCGTGCGGCGGGAATGCTGCCGGGCAAAATGCCAGACTTCAATTCTTTAGGCTGCACGCCACCAATTTCCAACACATGACTGCCGATAAATACGCCGCATTCTTCAAGAAGGCGCCGCGCTAACGCACCCGCTGCGACGCGCATCGTCGTTTCGCGGGCACTGGCGCGCTCCAGGATGTTGCGCATATCGTTCATGCGATATTTGATGCCACCCGCGTAATCTACATGACCTGGGCGCGGCACTTCAATGGGGCGGCGCTTCACAGTATCATGGGGATAAGGAGGCACCGGCGCGGGATTCATGACATCCGTCCACGAATCGTAATCGCGATTGACAACAGTCAGCACAATGGGGGAGCCGATGGTGAGACCATGCCGCACACCAGCAGAAATCTGCGCGCGGTCTGTTTCAATTTTCATACGCCCGCCACGACCATAACCTTTCTGGCGACGAGCTAATTGCAAATCAATTTGCTCGGCCAGCAAAGGCACACTGGCGGGTAATCCTTCAACAATAGTGGTCAACGCCGGCCCATGCGATTCTCCGGCGGTCAGAAAGCGAAAGTGCATGGCAATTTTGGGTGTGTTGCTGTAGCAGTGTAGCAAATGCGCAGGCAGTTTTTTTACAAAATCATCCAACAAAAAAAGAACCCGGCGCCTGCGCGCCGGG
>JANMKN010000011.1:0-43172 GCA_031372065.1 Abditibacteriaceae bacterium
GATAACAAGAGACTATGTTGGCATGGGGTTCTCCGACCACGGGCAGCACAAAAGCGCGCTCCTCACTTGAGGTGCGCGCTTTTTGGTGACGGTATGAGGCGGCAAGCAGATGGTTTAACCGCCGCCCAGCACTTTGCGGGCTTTGGGGCCATCGGGGGGGCCGAGAACACCGTCGCGTTCGAGTTGGTCTACGATGCGTCCGGCGCGGGGATAGCCGATTTCAAACTTGCGCTGGATTAAACTGGCGCTCATTTCGTCGTGGCGAATGACGAATTCTTTGATTTGGTCGTAAAGTTCATCGCGCTTGTCTTCGGACAGCACTTTCTCGGTGCCGCCGCTGCTGGATTCTTCGTCTTCGACAGCCGCCAAATCAAGACCATAATCAAGGTCTTCCCCGGCGTAAGCGGCTTTCACCACTTGCACGATGCGATTGCATTCTTCTTCGCTGAGAAACGCGCCTTGAATGCGCACCGCTTTGCCGCCATTGTTGGCATCGAATAGCATATCGCCTGAACCGATTAAACGTTCGGCGCCCACCGAATCCAAAATCGTGCGCGAATCCACCTGACTCGCCACCGCAAAGGCGATGCGCGCCGGAATGTTGGCTTTAATCACGCCGGTAATCACGTTCACGCTGGGGCGCTGCGTGGCGACAATCAAATGAATGCCGGTGGCGCGCGCCAACTGCGCGAGGCGGCAGATTAACTTTTCAAATTCCGCAGCGGCAGTCATCATCAAGTCGGCGAGTTCGTCAATCACGATGACGATATAAGGCAGCGGGTCTTCGCCGTCTTCGAGTTTGGAATTATACGAGGCGATATTGCGCACGCCGCGCTCGGCGAAGCGCTTGTAACGCCTGTCCATTTCGTTAATCATGCCCCGCAAGGCGCGCACGGCTTCTTTCGGCTCGACAACAACCGGATGATACAGATGCGGAATGTCGCGGTAAAGCGTCAATTCGACGCGTTTGGGGTCAATCAGCGAGAATTTGACTTCTTCGGGCGTGGCGCGCGAAATGATGGACGTAATAATGGCGTTCAAGCAGACCGATTTGCCCGAATTGGTGGCACCGGCGATCAGCAAATGCGGCATTTTCGTCAAATCGGCCCATTTCGCTTGCCCTGCGATGTCTTTGCCGAGCACGAAATTCAATTTCGACTGCGACGAGAGAAATTCCGGCAATTCCAACACATCGCGCAAGCGCACAAGGTTGACTTTCTTGTTGGGCACTTCAATGCCGACGACGTTCTTGCCCGGCACAGGCGCTTCGATGCGAACGGCAATAGCCGAAAGCGAGCGCGCTAAGTCGCGATCCAAGTTCGCAATCGCCGCCACGCGCACACCAGGCGCCGGCTGCACTTCATAGCGCGTAATGACCGGGCCGCGTTTCACGTCCGTGACGCGCGCATCAATCTTGAAACTGGCTAAAGTTTCCTGCACATTTAGCACGCCTTCTTGTATGTCTTCTTCGGCGCCCGAATGATCCATACGGACAGGCGGGTCAAGAGCGCGCACCGCTTCATCGAAGTAATCGGGCATAGGCGGGCCATCGCCAAAACGACGGCGCGCACGGCCCGCGCGCTTGGGGCGGCGCACGATTTCGAGAATTGGTTCTTCGGCCTGCGCACTCGCCAGCGCCTGGGCTTCCAAGGCTTCCAAGGGCGTCAATTCATCGTCAGGCCGGTTAATGGGAATAGCCCTGCTCGCCTCTTCAATGACCGAAGGCGGTGGCGGCGCATCGACGATTTCAATGCGCGGCGCGGCATCCTGACCGGGCACTGCGCGCAGTTCTTTGGATTCTTTGGCTTTGGGAGCGGGCTTTTCAAGCGGTGCTTCGACAGGTTCTTCGACAAGCGGCGGCAGGCTTGGCACGTTTTGAAGGGGCGGCAAGTCACCACGCAACACATCGTTCAAATCGAAAAATGGCGCAGCACGCTTCATGCCTTGCGATTCGCTTGGCGGTGCTTGTGGTGTTCGCGGCGGCAGCGGGCGGCGCGCGTCGGGCACGAAATCGGGAACAGCGAAATTGGCCTCGGCGATGGCGCCAAAAGGCTGAGGTGGGCGCGCACTGGAAACCGGACGCGGCGCGGAAACCGAATTGGAAGGGCGGCGCAGCGGCGCGGGCGATGGCACGTTTGGTGGCGCGGCGTGATATGGTTGATGTGGTTGATGCGCTTGGGGATGCTCTTCTAACTGGCGTGCAAAAGGGTCTTGCGGCTTTTCATAGGCCAATTCCACGCCGCGCCGCCAAACGCGCCGCGTTTTGGAACCCGCTTTTTTGGCGCCGCGCTTCACGCCGCGCCCAGCGCGACTCATGGTGTCGGCGAGCGACAAATTGGTCAACACCAAAAGCGCGACAATCGCCAAAGCGCCCAGCGCGATAATCGCGCCGGTATCACCCAACATTTTCCGCAAGGCCACGGCGAAAACCGCGCCCACTGCGCCGCCGTGATAATCATCTGTCGCAATGCCGGGCGCCATGCCATCGGCCACAATGCGGTGCCAGAGAATTTGCACAGGCGCGAATTCCTGTCCCGATGGCACCTGCAAATGTATGGCAGTGAGGAACACCGGAAAGGCCACACCCACGCCCACGAAAAATGCCTTTAAATTGACCCGCTGCCGCTGTGCGATGAGCAAAATACCCAGCGCCGCCATCAACAAAGGAAACACAACCGCACCCAAACCAAAAAACAAGCGCAAGGTATTGATGCCCAAACGCGGCAGCAGGCCTTCGGTCTGCGTTTGCAAGGCATTAAAAAGCAAAACCGCACCGGCGGCCAGCAAAAGCACACCCATAATTTCAAAAATTAGAGTGGAAACTGTGCTTGATTTTCGGGAAGCCCCAACGCGCGCCTCGCGCTGGTTTTGAGAATGCTGCACGCGATAAGCGCGCTCACCATCGCGTGGAGGCAGTGATTCACTTTTCTGGTTTTGTGCCGCATTTTGTGACGTAGGGCGCGGCTTGCGCCACGGCGCCGTAGGGAAAACATCCAACGCCGCTTCTACCTCGCCCCCGGCACGGGTTTGGTGGTTCGTAGATGTTTTTTCTCGCGCCGCGCGACGCGAAAACGCATCGCCAGAGCGCGATTTGACGGAATCATCGGCGGGACGGTCAGAGGGACGACGTGATTTATTCTTAGAAATTTGCGCTGTGGCTTGCGGGCTTTTGCCAGATTTGGAAGAAGAGCGGCGCGCCTCAGACGCGACAAAGGCAGCGGCCTCCGGATCCAAATCCGGGTGGAGGGCGCCAGACATTTCATCGCTGAGGTCAAGCACGTCCTCTTCGTCCGGAGAATCCGAAGAATCCCGAAAGGAGGGCGTCGAGTATTTCGGCATCAAGTTGCTCCCACTGAAATTCGTTCGGGCTGAGTCGAATGCTGTGTTGATTGCTGCGTTTAGTTCTTCGGGCGTTTCTTGCGAAACGCAGGGGGAGACCGTTGGAACCGCTTCCCATTCTACTGTTTTACGTCATTTTCTGCCATAGGTTACCACGTTAATCTCACAAAGCAGCCGTCAAGTTATCTAAAAAAACCTTTATAATCTGTGCCTCACATTTCTTTGCTTTAATAAATCTGTTGGTAAATCTTGCTTTAAGGTAAAATAAAGAAAGCACGGCTAAAGTCCGTGGTTCAAGTTATCGCGACTTCCCAAATTTACCTTTCGTTGCACTTTTACCTTAACTTGGGGTTTATCAAAACCCCAAGGTGGTGAACTTGCATTGTATGCCGCCAACACGATGTCGCGATTTTGCAAATTGGCACGGAACGTTGAAAAGATAACGCAGTCTTTTTGTTGTTCCCTTTTCCTTGATGCGATTACGCAATTGTCTGCTCCAACAACGCCTTTCATTCGTTGGAAAAAGACAGAATTGCACTTGGATTCTTGTGATCAAACATTTTGGCTCCGGCGTTCATCGCTTGCGCAAACCCCTTAGTGCAAAAGACTTTGGTGGTAATCCCTTTTAGATTGGGCCGGAGCATTGTATCCTTTTAGTTCCGGCTGTTTCGGTGAGAAAATGGCTTCAAACGCGAAGAAATCATTACTTCAAATTTTAGGTGAGCGGCGCAAGATCACCATGGATCAGGCCAAAGAGGCCGTGTCGCGCCGCCAGAGCAGCGGCGAGTCCTTCGAGGACATCCTCATTGATATGGATGTGGATGAAGTCGAGGTTTATGGTGCCAAGGCCGAACTCGAAGGCGTCTCGTTCCTTGATTTGAACGATGACGTGCAGGTTGATGCAGAAGCCAGCAGCCTTTTACCCGAAGATTTGCAAGAACGCTACGCTGCCGTGCCGATTTTTCAGGACGGCGATAAATTAACCGTTTCGATGGCGAACCCGAAAGATGTTTTCGCCGTGGATGAATTGCGCATGAAAACCGGCCTCGACATTGTGCCGGTTCTGATTCCGCCTTCTCAACATCAAGCCCTACTCGAAGGCACTTGGGGCGTCCACTCCAATGGCACCAGCCCCGATAGCGAAGAGGAAGACGACGAAAACGATCCCATCGCGCAGATGCTGGCCGACCTTGATCCAAATCGCGCACCGAAAGAAGAGAAAAAGCGCAATTTCAACCCCTTCGCCTCCAAAGAAACTACGATTGAAGCCGCTGTAATTCCGGGCGAAGCCGAAGAAGCCGAAGCCGAAATTGACAAGGAATACCAAGATGCCGATGAAGCGCCGATCATCCGCATTGTCAACACGATTTTGATGTATGCCATTCGCGACGGCGCCAGCGACATTCATGTCGAGCCGCAACGCAAAGGCGTGCGCATTCGCTATCGCATTGACGGCGTATTGCACGAGCAAATGAAAGTGCCGCAATACGTTTTGAATCCGCTGATTTCACGCATCAAAATCATGGCGGACATGAACATTGCCGAACGCCGCGTGCCGCAGGACGGACGTATTCATATCAAAATGCAAGAAAAAGAATATGATATGCGCGTCAATACCTGCCCGACGGCGTTTGGCGAAAAAGTCGTCATGCGTATTTTGGACAAAAGTTCGGTGATGATTGGCCTTGACAAATTAGGCCTTTATCCCGAAACGCAGACTCAGCTTCTTGATATTTGCCACCAACCCAACGGCTGCTTCATGATTTGCGGTCCGACAGGTTCAGGCAAGACTACCACACTGTATTCTGTTCTCAACGTTGTAAACAGTGTCGAGAAAAACGTGATGACCGTCGAAGACCCGGTGGAATATCAGTTAGCCGGGCTTTCGCAAGTTCACGTCAATCGCAAAGCAGGGCTGACTTTCGCCAACGCCCTGCGCGCTTTTTTGCGCCAAGACCCGGACGTTATCATGGTTGGAGAAATTCGCGACTTGGAAACCGCTGAAATCGCCGTGCAAGCGGCTTTGACAGGTCACTTAGTTTTGTCTACTATCCACACCAACGATGCGCCTTCAACCGCCACTCGTTTGGGCGATATGGGTGTGGAACCATTCTTGATTTCAGCTTCGCTGGTGGGCGCGTTGGCCCAGCGCCTTTCGCGCCGCATTTGTTCCAACTGCAAGGCGCCTTATCAACCGCAACGCGAACTGGTGTTGCGCTTTGGATTCGATCCACTTACACATCCCGAAGTGCAGTTTTACAAGGGCATGGGTTGCGAGCGCTGCCGCCAAACCGGCTATAAGGGCCGTCTTGGCTGCTACGAACTGATGCGCATCAACGAAGAATTGGCCGAACTTATCGTGCGCCGCTCGCCTCTATCAGAATTGAAAGAAGCCGCCCGTTCCAATGGAATGCAAACTTTGCAGGAAGATGGTTTCCGCAAATGCAAAGACGGTTTCACCAACGTCGAAGAAGTTATGCGCGTCGTCTTTACAGGTGGACACTGATTTAAGTGTGGAGTGCGGAATGCGGTGGGGCGTATAACTCCGCATTCCGCACTCCGCATTATTCATTATTATGGCTCAACATACTTCACAAGTCGGTCAAATGGGTCGTCCCGCAGTGCCCGGTGCGCCTGCGGCTTATCCGCCACAAGTCGGCCAGCAATTTCCAGCTACTGCTTTTCAAGAAGAAAGTGAAGAAGCAGTCATCGAGGTGCAGGAAGAAGAAAAAATCTCCCTCGAAGAAGTCCACATTGATGAATTATGTGCCAAAGTAGTGGAAATGGGCGCCAGTGACTTGCACTTGGCCGTTGGTCTGCCTCCTTGCGTTCGCTTGCATGGTAGCATCAAACCATTGCACGAATATGAAACTTTTGAGGCACGCCACACACAGCGCATTATTTATGACATTCTCACCGACGAGCAAATCCAGCGTTTTGAAAACGACCTAGAACTCGACATGGCCTACACAGCCCAACATGTCGCTCGCTTTCGCGTGAATGCTTATCGCGACAAAACCTTCGTGGCGGCAGCCTTGCGCGTTATTCCCAGCAAGATTCCTACGCCCGAAGACCTCAACTTACCCGCCATTATCATTGATCTGGCGAACCGCCCGCGCGGTTTGATGCTGGTCACTGGCCCCACAGGTTCCGGTAAATCCACCACATTGGCCGCCGTGATTGATGCCATTAATACCAATCACGAAGGTCATATCTTGACCATCGAAGACCCGATTGAATTTGTCCATCAGCATAAAAAATGTGTGGTCAACCAACGCGAAGTGGGAGCCGATACGCGCGCTTTCAAAAACGCCTTGCGCGCCGCATTGCGCGAAGACCCGGATGTCATTCTGGTCGGCGAAATGCGTGACAACGAAACGATTCACTTGGCGATTACAGCGGCGGAAACCGGCCACTTGGTTTTTGGCACCTTGCACACCAACTCGGCGGCGGAATCGGTTGACCGCATGGTCGGCGTGTTTCCCGCTGACCAGCAGGAACAAATTCGCACGCAGTTATCCAACTCACTGGTAGCGATTATCACGCAGCAGCTTTTGAAAAAAGTTGGCGGCGGGCGCGTGGCGGCCATTGAAATCATGATCGCCAACTCGGCGATTCGAAACTTGATTCGCGAGGCCAAAGCGCATCAGATGCTTTCGGTCATGCAAACCCAAACCCAATTGGGTATGCAAACTATGGATCAGGCGCTGCGAGATTTGTTCATGAAAAACTTCATCACCTACGACGATGCCCTCGCACGGGCACATAACCCGGCAGAATTAGAAGTGATGATTAGCGGCGGCATGGAATTGCAGGCACAAGCACAAGCCGCCGAGAAAAAAGGCCGTCGTTAGAACCGATAGCCTAAGCTGAAAAAATTTCGGCGCGCATCGAACGTTCCAGCGTCAGGCTGCATCTTAAAGAGCGTGTTAATGGAAAAATTCCCTTCTTCTAAGCCAGAAGAAGGGAATTTTTCCAAAAGCACCACCATTTCAGGACTGTTTTCAGGAGACGCATATGCCAACATTTGCCTATGTCGCTAAGGATAACAAGGGCAAAATCCATCGTGGGCGGCAGGAAGCCAACAACGAGAAGGAACTGACAAAAAAACTGCAAGAAACGGGCTATTGGGTGCAGTCGGTCACCAAAGAAGGTGCCAAAACCAAAAAAGTCAGCCCTTTGATGCGCTTCAAGAAGGTCAAGCTTAACGACCTTTCTATTTTTTGTCGCCAGTTTGCCACCATGATCAACGCTGGCGTCAGTTTGGTGCGTTGTTTATCGGTTTTAGAGGCCCAAACCACTAATGCACGATTGAAAATGGTGGTGCGCGACGTGCAAAATCGCGTGGAAGCGGGCGAAACGCTGTCGCGCTCGATGATGTATCACAATAACATCTTCAGCAATCTGTTTATTGGTTTAGTGCGCGCCGGCGAAGTCGGTGGCGTGCTTGATGAAACCTTAGATCGTTTGGCGCAATTTTTGGAATCCGACCTTCGCCTGCGCTCAAAAATCAAAGCCGCCATGACTTACCCGGTTTTGGTTATGTGTATGGCGTTCCTCATCGTAACTGGCCTTGTGGTATTTATCATTCCCAAGTTCATCGAAATCTTTAAAGATTTCAATGTCAAAATGCCCGCGCCAACGCAGTTATTAATCACGATTTCCAATATTTCACGCACGACAATTGGAATGATTTCTATTATTTTTGGCCCGATGACCATAAAGTTCGCTTGGGGAAAGTTCATCAAAACCAAATTCGGCAAGCGCTTGTGGGACAAGTGGAAGAAAAAACTGCCCGTCTTTGGCAAACTCGGCAAAAATATCGCGGTGGCACGTTTTTGCCGCACCTTAGCAACGTTGCTCACTTCAGGTGTGCCGATTTTGCAAGCGATGGAAACCGTGGCAAACGCCATTGACGACGAAGTTTTTACCGATGTTATCATGAACGCGCGCACCCGCATTCGTGAAGGCGACCCGATTGGCGAACCTCTCGAAAAAAGCAAAATGTTCCCACCAATGGTGATTCAGATGATTAACATTGGCGAAGAAACCGGTGCCCTTGACCAGATGCTTGGCAAGGTGGCCGACTTCTACGAGCAGGAAGTAGAATCGCAGCTTGAATCTCTGGCTGCCGCCTTGGAACCGCTAATGATTGTGGCATTGGGTGGCATCGTCGGCTTTATTGTTATCGCTATGTTCATGCCTCTGATTGCTATCATCAACCAATTGTCAAGTGGCGACGACGACAGCAGTGCAGCTAAAAAAGGTGGCGGCGGCGACGATTAATAGTCGGCTCGCCATCAACGGGGCAGGCACGCGCGAGACGCGGCCTGCCCCGTTTGCAAATGGGCTTGCCACACTGCGCTGGGCGAGAATTTAATGGAGATAGGGTTTGCGCTGTTCTTGTTCGCTTTAGGCGCGTGTGTTGGTTCGTTTTTGAATGTGTGCATCTGGCGCCTGCCGCGCCATGAAAGTGTGGTGCAGCCGCCTTCGCATTGCCCAAAATGCGATACACAGTTACAACCGCTGGATTTGGTGCCATTGCTTTCGCAAGTTGCGTTGCGTTCGCGTTGCCGCTATTGCGGCAACAAGATTTCATGGCGCTATTTTGGCATTGAATTTCTGACTGGCGCTTTGTTCGCGCTGGTGGGGATGCAGCCGGGCATCGGCATCAACGGACAGGAAATTGGCGACCCGGCAGCCTTGTTGCGCGGCCTGATTTTCATGGCGACGTTGGTCGTAATCTTTTGGGTGGATTACGATGTGCGCCTGATTCAACTCGAAGCCGTTTTAATGCTTGGCTTGGCAGGCATCGGCTTAGAAGCGTGGCAAATTTATCAGGCGGCGCATGGCGTTTACTCAGCGGGCTATGAGGCGATGACGCAAGGCACGCTGTTAGAGCATTGGACATTGTTGCCCGCGCCTTTGCCACAATCGTTAGCGGCTATGATGGCCGCTGCGGGATTGTTATGGCTGCTGCGAGAGATTTTCTCGTGGATTTATGGCCGCGAAGCGATGGGGTTTGGAGACGTTCTGCTGGTCGCTGCAATCGCTGCGAATTTAGGTTGGAACGCTACCTTAGTGACGTTCTTCTTTTTGTCATTCGTTGCTGGTGCGCCACTGGCGATAAGTTTGCAAATTCCCGCTGCCCTTCGTGCTTACCGTTGGGGCAGAAAACGGCAACAACGCCATGGCACCACAGGTAATTCCAAGAAAAAATTGCCCTTTGCCTTAGCCCGGCGTAGCTTCCGCCGCGCCATTCCTTTTGGCCCCATGTTAGCCATCGCGGCTGTGTTAGCTTTGCTTTATGGCACGCGAATTAATCAGGCTTATCTGAATTTGTGGCAATAAAGATAAGCGCTAAATCAATAGGACACGTTAAATCATCTTTAAAAGATGGTTGAAAATTGGCCGAAGTGGGCATAATTGCCCTATAATTTGAAGCACATCAGCGACAGGCACGACAAAGTGCCTTTCACTGTTTCCAACCCAATTTGCCGTCAAAAATTGCTGTGAGGGTTCGATTATGCAAAAGCAAAACTCAAAAAAACTCGTTCAGTGCAACATTGGTTCACCCAAAGCCGGATTTACGCTGGTGGAAATTTTGGTCGTGCTGGGCATTATAGCCTTGCTCGCCGCCTTGCTGTTTCCTGCCTTCAAAAGCGGGCAAGAGCGTTCGCGGCAAAGCAGTTGTGCTGCCAATCTCAAGCAAATCGGCGTGGCAGTCCAACAATATTATCAGGACGAGAAATATTATCCTGCCTCGCTTTCGGTTTTGATGCCACAAGCCATTAGCATGGATACAGATTTGAATCCTGATACCGACAGTAACGCAGCGACATCGGAAAATCCGGGCGGCACTGGATATTTGCCGGGTTTAGATGTGGCTATTTGTCCCGACGATGACACCGAATCCACAACCCCGCGTCATTCTTATGGACAATATGGAGTTTCGTCGGCGCCTGCTTTGCCAGCCTTAGCGGGAACTTTCCCATCTTACACCAGCACACCGCCTTCTGATCCGGGCCAATATGCGTGGAAT
Organism: Abditibacteriaceae bacterium; assembly: GCA_031372065.1. Lineage (GTDB taxonomy): Bacteria > Armatimonadota > Abditibacteriia > Abditibacteriales > Abditibacteriaceae > DASWNL01. The sequence continues at coordinate 10,382 of JANMKN010000011.1, forward strand.
TATTGGGGCTATCGCGCCGATGGCTATGCTTATCAAGGCGCACAAGAAGCGGCAGATGCAAACCCCGCCCCTTCGCTTTATTTGGTGAACAAAACTACAGGTTACAATCACCCTCAGGCGACCACGCCAGCCTTTAACTTTGGCGCACCGCGCAATGTGGTGGAGCATTCGCTTTCCAATCGCTATGCGCCCAAAGACACCATTATCACCCATTGCGTTTATCATCGTTTGCCGACAGCGAGCAATCTGAACAATCCCTCGGAACTGTATTACAGCACTGACCCGACAGTAGGTCAGAATGCCAGAGACATTGTTTTGCTGTTAAGTGGCGAGGCTAAACCCTTAGATGTCTCTCCGTGGGGCAATGCCAACGGCCAGTGGCAAACGCAAAAGTTTTAACCCCTCAAGTGGTGACTGTTCTCACAGCCACGGAACGGAGGGAACGTTGCTCGGCAGCTTTGCTCTATAAGGCAACGTTTTGATATCGCATTGTAAAGCCGTTCGAGGCTTATCTGTCATGCACAGTTCACACTTCAAAAATCAGCACTTTACACGGCGCGTAGCGCGTAGTGGCTTCACCTTGATAGAAATCGTCGTCGCCTTGGCGATTTTTGTGATTGGCGCTTTGGCGATTATCCAAATTTTCCCGCCTGCTTTGAATGTAGTGCGTGGCTCTGAACGACGCACCACGGCTACGCAAATGGCCCGAACCCGCGTAAGCAACTACGAAAACAGCCAACACATCGCGCCAGACGCGATTTATACGGTGGATGGTGGTGGCAACTGGCTTGACCCTAAAAACAGCGTCACCAATGATGCTTTAATGAATAATGGTGGCATTACACAAAATACGATTCCACGCGGCCCGACAGACAATATCAATGACACAACACTGGGCAACTTCAAACATATTCGCGGCGAAAAACAAAAAGTGAAATTTGGAGATATAAGCAGCACCACTGTGCCTTATGTTCTAACCCAGTTCCCTTACAGCGGTAATGTTTTGGCTTACACCGAGGACACACTCAGCGGTGTCACCGTAAATTCAACAGGTTATTTGGATTTCAGTCAAGCTAAGGATTCAAAGGGTGCTACTGTTTCCGATAGCTCGCCACCTGCTTCAACCCCAACTTTAGCTCCCCCAAACGACAATTTACGCGATGACACCGCAATCGCTGGCGTCGAATGCGAATTCTATGTCACATATCGCTATGATTCAGGTGGACGGGTTATGGGCGTAGTGGACGAGCCGCTTTTAATTCCCGATGACAGTCATGCCAGTTGGACAAACAATCCCGCACCCAACAATCGTGTTTTAAAAACGGCTGGAGTCATTCCGGGTTCTGTTACAGTTCGGATTCGAAAATTGTTAAGTGCCATAGCTCCCGGTTCTGCGACTCCTGCGAGTCCTGTCGCTGAACCGTTGGTCGGTTTGGTGCGACTTGATGGTCTGAGCCTCAATAACGGAGATTCGGTAAGTTTAGACTACGATGCATCAGATTGGCGCAACATTGTGTTGGATGAAATACCCAGCCGCCCCTTAGATGGAGCAAGTCCCGGCCAGTGGAATGTGCTGACACCCATGCAGAACCTCAACCCTGAAGCTACCATCGTGGCTTTTTTTGAGCGGCCTAATCCTGCGCCGACTCCGTCACAACCCGTATTGGGAGGCTTAAGCTACACAGAAAACTCTCCTCTTCCACCTGTCGGGCCACGTATTCTGGATGCCAACCTCTCAGCAGGCAGAATAACTTATGATATTCCACCTGTGGATGCGGGTGACCCTATTCCTACCACGCCTACTCGCACCGTTTTGAACACACTTAACACCAATGATGGAGACGGGACTAACGACATTACAGGCACATTAGATGGATGGGGTCACCAGTTTACAGTTGCTGCTGCCAGTTATGTTCCGTATGAGGCAGGGCAAACCGGCACTCCACTTAATGGTTACCTCCAACATCCCCGCCAAGGGTGGCGCGAATATGTTTTGTCAGGTAGCAATTTGTTTTTCCAAGCCTCCGAAGCGGGTAAATTGGTGATGGTGGATTACGAATATTCTCTCCCCGGTGGCGGCTTCCAAACCGTTCGCGGCGCCATTTTGCCGATTAGCGTTCAAGATTCGCCAATTGCGGCTCCTGCTGGATTCGCACCAATCAGTGGACAAGCTGCGACAGTGACCCTGACCACCTTAAACGGGCAAGCGCCTGCTCCGGTGAGTGCCATCACTGCCGTGCGCGGCGTTAGTATTGCGGCTCGCACGGCTTGGATTGAAAACGGACGTTATCAACAGGTTGTGACTAAAGGTTATCGTCCACTGATTCCGGTGTTGTAATGGCTCCCTGAGAAACGATGAACATGAAGCAAAATTTCACATTGCCACGCAGCGTCTCATCACGCAAAGTCGCGTGCCCGCAACGGCATGGCGCTTTCACTTTGGTGGAATTGATGGTCGTCGTCGCTATTGCGGCCATTGTGTCGGGCCTCACGCTGGGAGGCTACCGTTCGGTGGCCGACGGCAATGAACGCGTTTCGTGCCAAACCAATTTGACGCAGATTTACTCGGCGATTCAACTTTATTCCAAAGATTACGACGGGTATTATCCATATCATGACCCCGGAGCGACGTTAGATGGCACCACAGGTCTGGGTTTGTGGGCTTTATACGCCTTGCGCAGCGAAGCATCCGCCGATCAACCGGCGCCTTTAGGTGAACAATTCGGCGGCAGCGATCACGACAAACCATTTGGACTTTACGCGAGGAATCGCAAAATCCTCCATTGCCCGGCAGATGCAGACAACAGTGATTTTTTGGATGCGGCAGGTGCGATAAGCAACAGTTATCTGTCCTATCAAGTGCAAGACGGCACGGAATGGACATATCAGCCGTGGCGCGGCGTTGCGGACGGGCAATGGAATACCAAACGCCAGTTGTTGTTGTTTCAAACATCGCCCAGCCTAAAACTGCGTCGCATTCATCCCGTTGAGGATGCTGTCATAACATGGTGCCCGTGGCATCGTGGGCGGCGCGACATGGATAATGTGCTGTTTGCCAGTGGCACGGTGCGCCCTGTGCCCAAAACGCAGGCCAATCCAAATTATCCAGTTCCCACACCTCAACCAGCAGAACCAGCCGAACTTGAAGGTTGGAATCGCAAACCAGCGTTCTGATTTCGGTCAACAAGAACACCTATGATGCAGCCAAAGTTCACTTTTCATCCTGCTAAAAATCGTCAAATGCGCCGCGCCACGCGGCGTTCGGCGTTCACACTGATCGAAATCATGGTGGCGCTTTCGATTTTCCTCGTCATGCTGGCGATTATTTTCGTGCCGCTGAACCTCGGATTGAACTTGTTTAGCATCGGCAGGACACGCGCGAATGTTTTGCAGGCCGCACAGACCACATTAGACGACATGGAAGGCGAGTTGCGCAAAGCTATCGTGGTGTTTCCCAACGCCGCGTTGCCAAATGTAACTTACACAGTAGATTCAGCGGGTGTCAAAACTCTGAAAGCGCCTTATGGCCCGACATCAGCTATTAATCCAGAAGGGCATCCTTACCTTCGAGTTTATGCTTCCGGCTATGGCGTTTGTGATGCAAACGATCCCACGAAAGCCGAATATGTGGACAATCCGCATCGTCTCGATTTTTTGCTGCCTGATACCTTTAATAATGGCGACGAACAGGTGCAAGCTGTTATGCCTCTGCGGGCCGCGCCTTATTTGGTTAGCTACTACTACCGCCGTCAAAATGCAGGAGTGAATGCCGACCCTTTTGACAATCCCATCATGTTGTATCGGGCGCAAATGCCATACAGAGAAAACAATGGCACTATTGTTCGCACAACTCCTAACGATCCTACCACTGGTCGGAATGTAAATTTGTTACCCATCGCTCAACGTGTCGATGCGACTAACACTGATTCGCCTCGCTATCCCGATCCCACAGATACAACTGCTTGTGGCTCGGCTGCGGTCAAGACAAATCGTGGTTCATTTTGGCTGAAACAGTTGTATGTGCCCACCGATACGACAATCGGCCCACTTAATGAGCCAAATTTGGAGCCATTAGCGGCGGACAGCACCGTAGCGCCCCCTGTCAATGGTTCTCACACTGCCATGCTGCCCAAAGGTATCGCCCTGGTGACGCGTAACGCATTTACAGCAGCCCCCGATTACACACCAGACACCACGTTTTACTGTGCGGACACCACCGGTGACGGCAAAATTGATCAAGTCACCATTAGTTTGGTGTTGGGTTCCTTCGATGACAACAGTGCTGACCGCTCGAACTCCCAATCCAGTGACCGCGCAGGAGATTCGGCTACCTCTAACTCTGGCATCAATTCCCAGCGCATTCGCCAATCGCGCGTCATAACGCTTGCTAATGTGCGTTGAACATCTGCGATTTTCGACTCTTTGCTTCAGAATGATATGAAACGGCACACGCGAAACAACGTTTAGAAGCGCACAGACAGGATAAAAGCTCCCACTTTTATCCTGTCTGAGTTTCAAGAGCAGTTCACATCATTCATCATGACCAAGTTTTTCCGCTATCTTGTTTCACTTTTTGCGCACGCAGCATGGCAACGTTCCGGCAAGGCGGGGCCGCTGCCTGCCTTCAAAGCGCCGGGAAAGTCAACGACGCGCCTACCGGTGCCTTCGGCATGGCAAATCATGGTAGCCACTTGGATTTTGGAACGCCTGTGGCAAGCATTCGGCGACGATGTGAAACACAAACTCACGCACACCAAATCGCCCTCTGTCAACCGTTTAGGCGAGATGATTCCTGCGCCGGGCGATGCGGCGAAAAGTCAGCCAAGCAACTCATCGGCCTCGCAACCTGCGGCGCAACCTATGGTGAAAGCGATTCCGAAATACGACACGCAGAAATTGCCGCCCGACCAATTGCCGCCGGGTTCCGTATTGGGATCGTTGCGTTCTTCGTAAAAGTTTGCCGTAACAATGGAACAAACATTATAACTCTGGCAGTGAGCAACGCGCTTCACTGCCAGAGTTTCAAGTTATTTGACGTTTTTGGAAGTTGTCCGAGTGCGGTTTGAATGAGGTTTATCATGCGTTCTTTCGTTTTGCGTCTTGCTCGCTTGCATCCTGTCTCTGGGCGTAATAGCCTTCGGCCTAACAGCCGGGGACGCCGCTCCGGTCAGGCACTCTTGCTGGCCGTGTTGCTGATGATTTTCGCGGCGTTAATCGCTTCGACATTCATTACCGTTGTCGCGTTGAACATGGACGCCACGGCCACGCAGGAAGAACGCCAACGCGCTGCCAGCGCTGCCAATGCGGGCGCCAACGTGGTGAATTATCAAATCAATGCCAACGGCACCGACTGGCGACCTGAACAAGCCTCAACCCCACCCGTCTCTGGCGATCCCGAATTTTCCTATTACTGGACAGCACAGGACTTGGCTCATGGATATCATCGTGTAACAGCGCACGCCATATTAGGCGAAAATTACGCGCCTGATGGAGTAACCAATGGCGATTGGAACCACAATGGCGTATTCGAACCTGCCGCAGACGACTGGGCCAAATTAGATTATTTCAAAATCCAAAGAGCTGGTGCGCAAATAGAACCGGGCTTTGTCAAATTCCCCGACCCCCGCTTGGAACAAAACACCGGCTCTCACACTTACATGGCGTCAGTCGCCCTCGCTGACACAGGAGATAAGGCCGGTATGCTGCGCATCACGGTTATCGGCCAATCTTCGGATGATCCGAATGTTTTTGTGAAACGCATAGGTTACCAAGGCACTTCCGAAAATGGTGGGGCCTTCGCGTGGAATCAGTTTTTAACGAACTGGAACTATACAAAGAACAAGAATATCGCCGCAAATATCACCACATCCACAGCCAATACGCTGACAGTGGACGATTCATCGGGGTTTGCTGCTGGGCGTTTAGTGGCGATTCAAAAGGGCAATACAACCGCTGTCGAAAACGCCATCATCAGTGAAGTTGCCGGCAATACGCTCAAATTCACCGCCAGTCTGACAAATACTTACGGCGCCAACGATTCGGTGCGCGGCGCCTCGCCGGTTATGAATGGCGTGGTTGGCAACGAGGGAATCACCACCGAAAAAACCGTGTTTAATGCAGATGGATATACACCTACTTCTGGACCGGATCTTGGAAAACCGGGTGCTTTGGCATTTGAAAATACAGGTGACCAATTCCGTCCGGTCAACTATGGATTTAAGTCCAATAGCGACATTCAACTGGTGCAAAAAGCGCTGTTTTCATTACAAGCTCAGTCTCGATTTGATGTGGCAGGCACCATTCTTCCGACGCCTTCGACAGGGAATTCGCTGACTCATGCTTATTTTGCGGGTTCTCCCTCGAATTTGAATATTCCGACTTCGTTCGATGCCACTTATCCTGTTGGTGGCCCGTCTCTAACTGGCGATCAAACTAAGGTCAATGATAATCCGTTCCCGAACCGCCCTGATGACGCGACGACCACGTCGCACAACGTGAAAGCCGATACACCACCCAATTTGTCGAAGTTCACCAGATTGCTTGAGATGACCAAATACGATGGTCAGGGTTATCAGGGCTTAGGCAGCGGCGTTTACATCAACAACGCGGATGACCTTGAAAAAGTCAAGGATGGCACAAATCTGCGTTCCATTGAAGTTTCCGAGTTACAGCGCCTCTTGCAGCGCAAGTCGTTTCCATCTAAAAACACAAATGGAAATGCTGACTCACCTGCCGCCGATGGCTCCATTGGTGGCACCTTAGGGAGTAGCTTGTTTTATCGGCTATCGTATCCGCGTTTGATCGTGCGCGGTAACGCTGCCTTGAAAGATGCTTACAGCTACCCGCTCAATCGCGCTCTTGATCCTGTCTCACCTGTAACAATGTCACTGGAACAAAGGGCGTATCGCGGTTGGATCAATGACCACGAATATGTGCCGCGCGGCGCCTTTATCGAACTGAACGGCAATATCATCACCATCACCTTAGATGACCGGTCGGAATCTGCCGGGAAACTGCCTGATTCAAGCAAGGCGTGGCCTTATGCGACAAGTGTGGCTGTCCCTCTCGCCCAACGCACCGACAATTGCTATCGCATGACCATTGATACCTCAAACAATACGCGCACTTTTGGTGCACTGCCCGCTGTAGCGTCCACCGAACCTTTTAATGGTGTCATCTATGCGGAGGGCAATGTGCGGGTGCGCGGAACTAATGGCGCCAAGGATTTGACCATTGCTTCGATGGGAAATATCTATGTCGAAGGCAATTTGCGTGGCAGTTCCATCGGCGCGGGCCACATTGCTTTGCTGGCAAAGAAGAACGTGATCCTCAACCCCACACAGTTTGTAGCACGCCCGCAAGGTATACAGGACAGCGATATTACCACGCAGCGCCTGCCACTTTCCGTGAATATCACGAATGCGGGTGACGGCTCGCCCGGCAATCCAATTCAAGTGACTACAGCCAGCGGCACGGCGCAAGCATTCAGTGTAGGCGATAACATTTTCTTTCAGGGCGATAACCAGCCGCATCGCATTACCGCTATTGTGGCGCCGTTAGGGCTTGAATTCGGCGCGGCGCTCACTCCTGTGCCTGCGGGCGGAACTGAAATCTATATGGAGGATGTAGCCGGACTGGTTGCAGGCATTGCAGGCAGCACCGTTACGTTGAACAGCACCTATAACGGTGCAAAGCCCTTCCGCGTGGGCGACCCCGTGCGAGTCGGCAGCACAGGACATACAATTGTGCAGGTAAACACCGCCGCGAACACTATCACTCTCGATAGCGCACCAACCGCAGCCGTGGATGACAAAGTGGTATTAAACAGTGATGGGGAAATCGCCCGTGGAGATAAATTGCCTAATGGCGCTAATGATCCCAATGGCACGCCAGAATGGTTATATCGCTTAAACCGGGGCGCCTTAGTTCGTAATGTTCGCTTGGATGGCACTGCGCCAGTTGTCGGCAATGGCGGTAATTTCCTCATCTCCATGCGGGCCGCAGGCACCATGAAAAAAGCCTATCAACTGGCATTGGAACCCACACCAGATAACGCGGCCGCTGTCAACACGCCTTTCACGGTTCCTATATCCGTTCATCTTAACCGGGATACGAACGCCGATGGAGTTTTGTCCCCTGCGGAGTTGCTACTGGAAGCGCTTGACACCAATGGCACTACCCCAACTTACTCTTTCAACGGCGCCGCTAATTACGACCTGCGAACACCAGCCAACTTAGACGCGTTGATGACCACCTTCAACACCACAGAGCAATACACCACGGCCACGCCGCCGCCAACACTTGTTCAAAAGTGGAAATTATCTCTGCCCACAGGTGGAACAATTCCCATAATGACCGAACCGCCATCAATACCAGCAGAGTCACAAACTATTCCTGCGCGTTGTCTGCTTGCCTTTTTCGATACGGCATCCTCAACGAGTGTGTGGAATGCGCGGAGTTTCAATGACACACGTCAGCTTTATCTGCCGACATCAGCCAGTCTTTATTGGGGAGGCACGGCGATTACTCCGGCGATTGGCAGCCCTCTCCTCGCCACCGATAATGCTGATAGCAAAACCAATCGTGAAGATTTTTACTTCTACGGAGCGACGGGAAGTGAAAAGCAGCAGTTCATGCAGTGGATTGATCGGGCAGTTGGCCCAACCCTTACCACAGACACTCCGGTAGTTCTGCGCCAAAATACGGGCTTAGGAGTATTGCCGCCCTTGCGTGTTTCGACCATCAAGTTGGAAGCGGATGACTTTCAGGCAGCGGCCAATCGTGTCTACACGCCCATACCTATCAGCATTGATGCCACGATTTTCGCGCAGGAAGGCTCTTGGTTCGTGATTCCGATGCCGGTCATGCATCGCGATGAAATAGATAACACGGCGGGGCTGTCAACGGCTGAGACTGCCACGGCTACCAGAATGCGTCGCCTGAATTACGCGGTTACAGTAACAGGAAACATCGTGCAGAATTTCGCACCATCGGCGTTGTATGATTACGATGATGAAGATTCGCCCGACGAGACGGAATTCACCATCCCCGATCCCTACAAGGGCGCGATGGCGCAGTGGATTAATGCTTCGTCTTACCCAGTCAATATTGAAAACGCCACAGGCACTCAGGGACGCGGACGTGACTGGCAAAGCATAACCTACAAGCCGGACACGTTGGCAAACACGAAACTGATGCTGCCGCCTTCACCCGACTTGAGCTTTGTCGGTTAGCATTCCGTTCCCAAACAAAAAGCCCGCGCCACATGGCGCGGGCTTTTCTGTTTCTGGTTCACCATTTCACATAACGATGGGCATGACGATCTACCTCTTGATTCACCTTGGCAATGCGTTCGAGCGTGTGACGTATGGTTTGGCGTGTGCGCGGGGCTTTTCCTGTGTCCCGTGCGCCGAAAAGCACAAATAATGGGCGTTTTGGCAAGGGAAGTTCGCTTTTGGCGGGCACACTACCCGACTCCGGTTGGTTGCCATAACGCGCCAATAAAAAGCGCAGCACTTTGATTTGCACGCGCCAGTGCCATCCTTGCGCGGCCAACGGCTCACGCGCTATGGCGTCTTGACAAATCCGCAAACGCGCTCGCCATTCTTCTGCTAAAGCCGAAACCGGATGCGTAACATGAACCATAAACAACCACATCCCTCACAAAATTCGTTGAAGATATTGTATCACTAATGGCGACGGCAAACTGTAGGGACGTGATTTATCACGTCCGCTAAACCACATCGGCGCCTTTGAAGCAGGTTGTGAGCGTTCATATCTGTAGCGGACGTGATAAATCACGTCCCTACATAGCGAAAAGTGCCGCACGCCGGGCATTGAACTACCCGGCACAGCCCGCTAACTTTCTGAAACTGCCTTATTTCATGCCCTAAACACGAGTGCAAGGCGTGAACTAACGCACAACAGGGTCATGTTGTAACCGACAACATGACCTTGCAGTAACCGACTCCAAGGTGTAAAGTGCTGGACTTCTTTCAAAACCCAAAGAGCCGCTTGCCAAATGGCAAGCGGCTCTTTAGTTTTACGACTGCTTTTACCGCTTGGTGCCGACGGCTTCTTTGCCTTTACTCAAGATTTCTTCCTGAATGTTGTTCGGCACCGGCTCGTAATGGCTCGGCTCCATCGTGTAAGTAGCGCGGCCTTGCGACATCGAACGCATCGTGGTGGCGTAGCCGAACATTTCGGCCAACGGCACCGTGGCACGCACGATAGTGGAGCCACCCTTATCAGGACGCATTTCCGCAATTTTACCGCGACGGCTCGACAAGTCACCGATGATGTCGCCCATGCAGTTATCGGGCGTCACAACTTCAATGCTCATAATCGGTTCGAGAATCACGGGCTTGGCTTTGCGCACGGCTTCCTGCATACCGTAGTTGCCCGCAATTTCAAACGTCATGGCATTCGAGTCAACATCATGATACGAACCGTGAACCAGTTCGACGCGGCAGTTGACCAACGGATAACCGGCCAAAACGCCCCGTTCCATCGCTGATTTGGCGCCTTTTTCGACGCTTGACCAGAATTCGCGCGGCACCACGCCGCCAACGACTTTCGACTCGAATTCGTAGTTGTTGCGCGTGCCATCTTCCTTTTCCGGCGTCGGCATCAGGTTGATGACAATGTGCGCGTATTGGCCCGAACCGCCCGTCTGCTTGACGTGCTTGTATTCGAGGTTGTCCACGTTGCGCGTGATGGTTTCACGATACGCGACCTGCGGCTTGCCGATGTTGGCTTCCACGCCGTATTCGCGCTTCATGCGGTCAACCATGATTTCAAGGTGCAATTCGCCCATGCCACCAATGATGGTCTGGCCGGTTTCAGCATCGCTGCGCACTTTGAAAGTCGGGTCTTCGGTTGACAGTTTCACCAAAGCGTTGGTTAATTTGTCTTCGTCGTTCTTCGACTTGGCTTCGATGGCCTGAAAGATCACCGGCTCGGCGAAGACGATGTTTTCCAGCAAAATCGCGTTCTTGTCGTCGCACAAAGTGTCGCCGGTGACAGTCGCTTCCAAGCCAACCGCAGCGGCGATGTCGCCCGCGCCCACCGAATCCACGTCTTCACGCTTGTTGGCGTGCATTCGCAGAATGCGCGAAACGCGCTCTTTCTTGTTGCGACCCGCATTCAAGACATACGATCCCTTGTTCAAGCGGCCCGAATAAACGCGGAAGAACGTCAAAGTGCCGAACTTATCGCTGATGATTTTAAAAGCAAGAGCCGAAAACGGCTCGCTGTCGCTGGGCTGCCGCGTGAGGCTCTCGCCCGAATCAGGATCGGTGCCGACCACAGCCGGAACTTCCATCGGCGACGGCAAATACTTAATCACAGCGTCCAACATCGGCTGCACGCCTTTGTTTTTGTAGGACGAGCCACAAATCACCGGCACCATATCGTTGCGAATGGTCGCCTTGCGAATGCCGCCTTCGATTTCGGCGACGGTCAATTCTTCGCCACCGAAGAATTTTTCCATCAAATCGTCGTCGGTTTCGGCGACAGCTTCCACCAACAAAGCGCGATATTTGGCTGCGGTTTCCTGCAAATTCTCAGGAATGCCCTCCATCTTGTATTTGCTGCCCAGCTTGTCGTCTTCGGTGTAATAGAAGGCCTTCATCTTCACCAAATCAACGATGCCTTCAAAGCCGGCTTCGGCGCCGATGGGAAGCTGCAATGCCACAGCATTGGCCCCCAAACGCTCCTTGATCTGCCCCAAAACCTCATAGAAGTTGGCGCCATCACGATCCATTTTGTTGATGTAAGCCACGCGCGGCACAGCGTAACGGTTGGCCTGACGCCACACCGTTTCGGATTGTGGCTGCACACCGCCCACCGCGCAAAAAACGGCGATCACGCCGTCCAGCACACGCAAGCTGCGCTCGACTTCTACCGTAAAGTCAACGTGGCCCGGCGTGTCAATGATATTGATGCGATGGGTCGGGATGGGCCGTCCGTCAGCGTCAAGGTTCAGGCCCCATTCACAAAATGTGGCCGCCGACGTGATGGTGATGCCGCGTTCTTGCTCTTGCTCCATGTAGTCGGTGGTCGCGGCGCCGTCATGCACTTCGCCGATGCGATGCACGCGGCCCGCATAAAACAGAATGCGCTCCGTCGTGGTCGTCTTTCCGGCGTCAATGTGAGCCGCGATACCGATGTTGCGCAAGTTCGCTAAATTATTTTTGTCGGACACAAAAATCCCTTCCCTCAAGGTCGAAAGAGTGCTGCCTGTAGAACTCTCTCTGCGTGGCGGATATTGTAATTCTCGCCGAAAGCCACGCCTAAAAATGCCCGACGAGTGGGCAGGTGTAAGTCAAAGTTCGGCCCGCCGCGAATATCATAAAGAAACGCCTGATATTCACGGCGGGCCAATAGTTTTTTACATCGCAGAGAATTGTCAAACGGCAAAAAGCCGTTCTTAATACGCCAAAAACCCGCGCAGGTTGCAAGCGCTTTAAATTAAAATTCACCGCAGTGAGAAGACACGGAGAAGGGGAGAGGAGGAGACAAGGAGATAGAATTCTCCCCTTCTCCCACTCTCCCCTTCTTCGCGTCTTCCTTGTTGCGTCTCTGTGGTTATTTTTAATTTACCAGCGATAATGCGAGAAGGCGCGGTTGGCATCCGCCATGCGATGCGTGTCTTCTTTTTTCTTCACTGACGTGCCTGAACCACGCGCGGCATCCATCAATTCCGAAGCCAATTTGTCGGCCATGGTTTTATCGTTGCGATTGCGCGAAGCATCCAAAAGCCAGCGAATGGCTAAGGCGACTTGACGTTCGGGGCGCACTGGCTGCGGCACCTGATAGGTCGCGCCACCGACGCGGCGCGAACGCACTTCGACGGCGGGCATAACGTTTTTGAAGGCTTTGGCGAAGACATCCAGTGGGTTTTGACCGCTTTTTTCTTCGATGCGCGTCATAGCGCTGTAAAAAATGCTTTCGCTGACGGATTTTTTGCCGTCATACATCATTTTGTTGACGAAACGCTGCACCAGCACCGAGTTAAAAATCGGATCGCCAGTCAGCACGGGTTTGCGTTGTGGTCCTTTGCGGCTCATATTTCTCCTGTGGTCAGGGGTCAGGGATCAGGGGTCAGAAAACTGCCCACCGCCCACTGCCCACTGCAAACTATTTCGCTGCGGCTTTTGGCCTTTTGGCGCCGTATTTCGAGCGACTGCGGCGACGATCACTGACACCGGCGCAATCAAGAGCGCCGCGCACGATTTTGTATTTGATGCCGGGCATATCTTTCACACGACCACCGCGCACCAAAACCACGCTGTGTTCCTGCAAATTATGCTTTTCGCCCGGAATGTAGGCAGTGATTTCTTTCTTGTTGGAAAGGCGCACGCGCGCCTTGGCACGCAGCGCCGAATTCGGCTTTTTCGGCTTGTCAGTTTTCACTTGCAAGCACACGCCACGCATGAGCGGCGCATTGGAACCGGTGGTTGTCGAACCTTTGACGGTGTTAAAGCCTTCTTTGAAAGCAGCCGTTGTGCTTTTCTTGGGCGCCGGCTTGCGGCCCTTGCGAACTAATTGCGAAATTGTCGGCATATTTCCTGTTCTTTTTCCCATTTGCGCCACCGTTTCCGGCGCAAAAAATACCCTTGCTTGCCTCAGAAAACCCCCGTCTCACTCCCGCGAGAGGCATCTGCTTTCATCAGACCGCAAGGGATAACCGCACACATTATAGCAACGTGCCTTTAGAAGTGCAACCAATTTTGCAAATTCAAATCGCAAATCCGCAAGCCTGCAATAAAGTATCAATTTCCTGCGGTGTGGCCTCCAGCTTATGCGCCGCGCGGCGCAAATCGTCAGCGTCCACCGGATACCAATTATTAAGGTCAGTGCGCGTCAAGCCGGCCACGTCAATCGGCTCAATAGCTTGCCTAATTTGCGCGTGATTGACGCCGTTTTGCAGGCATTTTTGCAGCGCCGGGCCAAAATGCGCGTGATTGTGCATCAAAAAGCCGCCCGGTAAATGCGTTTTGCCCAAACGCCGCGCCGTTTCGCTGTAACTGGCGGCGGCGAAATAAAGCAAAGTCAACGCGCTAAACGAATCGAAATCGTTCATGTTTTCATAAAGTTTGCCGACTAAACGCGCCGTAACGTGCAATTCATCGCGCGTTTGCCCGGCGTAATTCTGCAAATCTTCAACTTGTGGCAAACCGTTTTCCAGCATTGTCGCAAGGCGCATGATGCCGAGCAATGTTAAAGGAAAGCCCGTCGAAAGCAGCGGATCAATAAAGCCTGCCGCCGAAGGCAGCATCGCCCAACGGTCGCCGACGATTTGCGCGCTGCAAAACGCCAAACGCGGCGCGTGCATGAAAGGCAAAACGGGCCGCGCCTCGGCAAATTGCGTTTTGACTGTGGGAAATCGCTGGAGAATTTTTGGCCACGCGACTTCGCCCACTGCAAAATTCAATTCGCTTGCCAAATCCTCGCGCGCCGCGATTCCGCCGCTTGTGATTCCATTGCTAAAGCGCAAAACCCACATCCAGCCGCCTTCAAAAACGTGATGCAGCGCCGCATCATCGGCGGGATACGGCGTAACAGCGTTATCGAAAATTCCCAATTCGTCCAAGCGATACACATTCTCAAAATGCGTATAAAGTGCCTGCGTGGGCGGCAAACCGGGCAGAATTTCTTCGCCCAAATTCAAGGCGCGCTGCAAATAACCGCGCGGGCCTGTGGCATCTATTAAAAACCGCGCGCGAAACGCGAACTCTTTGTTTTGTCGCGTGCCGCGCAAAATAATTGGCTCATCAAACTGCGGCGCATCAAGCGCGATTCCATCTATATATTCGGCGCCGCAACACACGGCTTCCTTCATGAAAAACTGATCGAAATCGGGCCGATACCAATGCGTGTCGGCGATTCCGTCGTGCGGACTGGCGGCCACGAGAAGTTGATCGCGCCGCGCGCCGGAAAAGGCGCGGCCTTTTTCGTGATGCAAAAAGGTAAAACCGCGTTTGAGGCCACACGCAATTTCGGGATATTCTTTTTGCCACGCGCCCCATTTGCAAAGTGGCTTAAGGCGCGGCAAATCGTAGCGAATCGCCAACTCTTCGAGCAGCAAATTCGCGAGCGGCGTGGACGATTCGCCAATCGCAAAGCGCGGATGGCGGCCTTTTTCCAACAAAAGCACGCGCAAACCGAGGCGCCGCGCGATCATCGCCAAAAGCGAGCCGCCAAAACCCGAACCAACGATAGCTAAATCGAAATCAGTCATGGCAAAAGACGCATTCAATCGGCGGCAAAATTTGCTGCGTGAAATTCATTGTTTCCAAACGTTCGCGGCGCGCGGCAAAACACATTTCGCAAGTGGAAAACTGCTGCAAATCCCACAAATCGGCGAAAACGCGGCCTTTTTGCAATGCGAGGCCATAATTTGCTGAGTTTTCCAACGTTTTCAAGCGTGGCGGCGACCAATCGCCGGATTTTTCCAATGCTTCCATCGCGCCGTTGCCGCGCCGTGTGGGAATGAGCACCACCACGTCCGCGCCACAACCGAAAGCGAAATCTGTTGAGCGATTGGCCCACAACAATGCTTCGTCTTCATTCAAAAATGGCGGCTTGACCAAAATAAAAACGCGCAAAGCGATGTCGTTTTTGGCAAGAAAATCCGCAGCATTTTGAAAATCCTGCAACGTCGCGCCTTTATTTAGTAGCGGGCCGACTTCGGGATGCACAGTTTCCAAACCCATCGCGATTTCTAATTTGGCCTCGCCGAGCAAATCACGAAATCGCAAGCACGATTCGTTGATTAATTTCGGATGACATTCCACGATAACGCGCTCGAAATGTCGGGCGCGCTCGGCGATTTGTGCGTAATCATCAGGCGGAATCGCTTTTTTATCGAAAAAACTGCCGCTGTTATAAAGCTTGATTTGCCGCGCGGCGCGCAACTGATCCAGCGCGACATGTATCTGCGCCGGAATCGCGCCAAGGGGCGCCGTTGTGGTCAAGGTGTGGCGCCATAAATCGCACATCAAGCATTTCCACGGACATTCGCGGTTGGTGAGCAGCAACGTGGCAACCGAAACCGTTTCGCCACTTGCACTGCGCTCGTCTTCGCACCAAAAGGCGTGCGGCTCAAACGGATTTAAATCAGCGCGCGGCACATTGTGGCGCTGCTCTAAAATCCATTGGTTGCGCGCCGCCTTTGAAGCAGGATATTTCGGCATCATACAATCGCTATTTGCTTAAACAGTGTTGCCGAGGTTTCGCTGTCTCACAAGTTATTCATCAAACTTCCGGCGCAAGACAAACGAATCATGTGCCTACAATTGCCGCGCCAACGTGAGGCCGTAAACTTCGGGCACGCCAGCGGCTTTTAGGGTGCGGGCACATTCGGCTAAAGTGGCGCCGGTGGTGCAAACATCATCAATCAGCAAAACGGGGCCGCTTTTGGCATTCCAATCTCGCCAAATGTCTTCCGGCAAGGCAAACGCACCGCGCACATTTTCGAGACGCTGTTTTTCGTTGAGTCCGACTTGGGGCGGCGTGCGGCGAATGCGTTTTAAAAGTTGGGCAACTGGAATATCGCAACGAGAACTCAATTTTTCGGCGAGTAGCGCGCTTTGATTGTAGCCGCGCCGCCAGCGCCGCCACGGATGTAATGGCACGGCGCAGAGCGCGGCAAAGGTGGTTTGGCGGAGCAGAGCATCGTTTTGCAAAGTGTGCCAGAGCAACGCCGAAAGCGGCTCGGCCAACGCAATTTTGCCGCGATATTTCAAAGTATGCACGGCGGGACGCAAGGCGCCTTCAAAGGTGAACGTCGCCCGCAAGGCGTCGAAGGGCGGCGCGCCATGATAACGATTCGCACGGCAATCGGCGCATTCCGCCGCAGCGTGCGCCAACGGGTCAAAAGGCGCGCCACAGCGTAGGCAAAATGGAGATTTCACAGGTTGCAGCGTCTTTTGGCAAGGTTCGCAAAATAAGGTGGGATGAAAGGCGCGGCATCCGGCACAACGCGGCGGGAAAATCGCATCTAAAACGAGACTTTCGGCGCCGCGCAGCCAATTTGGGGGAAATACATTTCTCGGCATGACAAAGGAACAATACTTATTATGTCCGATAATGAAGAGTGAATTCTTGCCGCCGCTTCTTTTTCACGTGACACTGCGATAGTTGTTTTCCTTCATTTCATTATGCATTTGCTTTTCGTTTGCACTGGAAACACTTGTCGCTCGCCTTTGGCCGAAGCCGCATGGCGGGCTTTTGGCACGCCGGAGATTACAGCGTCTTCCGCAGGCTTGGCGGCGACAGCAGGTCTTGCCGTTGCGCCGCATAGCGCGCAAGTGGCGCAAAGTTGGGGCGAAGATTTAGCAAAACATAAAGCGCGTCGCCTGAGTGATAATATAGCGCGCGAGGCCGATTATTTAGTGGCGATGACCGGCGACCACGCGCGAACTTTGCGAACGCGCTTCCCCAAACGCAAAGTGCTGGAATTAGGCAAATTTTCAGCAATAGACAAGCAAAAAACAGATGCTTTGTCGAGCGAATTGCAACTTTTGTTGGGCGAATTTTCCCACGATATTTTCGACCCGATTGGCGGCTCGCTCGAAGGCTATGAGGATTGTGGCGAACACATCAAGCGCGCCGTCATTGGTCTGGCGGCGGCTTTGCGAGAAGGGCGCGTTTAAATGAAAAAAGTTTTACAAAGTGGCGTGGCCGCGTTCATGCTGCTGACTCTTGCAGGTTGCAACGGCCCGACGAACCGGCCCGACGCGGATATTGCCGGCAATACTTTCAAAGATATGGTGCGAGGTATCGCTGCCGGACGCGCTTATGATCGGGCAATTTTGGCAGGTCAACGTGGCGATGATGCCGCCTATGTTCAAGCAACCACGCGGCTGGGGAAATCGGGCGTGCCGGGCGCCACAAAGTGGGCAAAATCTCTGACCTTAAGCCGCGCCGAAGGCGAAGTAGCGCGGGGCATGGCTTTTGATGCGCTGGCGCTGAGTCAAGCGGATAACGCACGCGACAAATGGGAAAAGCGCGCTATGGAAAGTTATCGTCGCGCTCTGGTTTTCGCGCCGGATTTTTCATCGGACGACCCCAATTTGTTGAATGCCCTCGGCTATTCGTTGGCTGATCGTGGCGAAACTACCGAGGACTTTCAAAACGCCGAAAAACTGACCCGTAGTTCGCTGGATATTTTGGAAAAGTTGATTACCAAAATCGAATCCGCGCCATCGTTGGGACAAGCCAATCTGCGCGCCTTGCGTTATAGCGCCGCTGTCGGCCCGCATGATTCGCTGGCATGGGCGCTTTTCAAGCAGAAAAAATACGACAACGCGTTGAAAGAACAGCAGAGTGCCGTCGCCGATGCCAAAGCAAACCGGCCTGCGGGGTTGTTCAGTAGCGGCGGCGATTCGTTGCCGGATTTGCTTTATCACCTCGGCGCGATTTACGCAGCGTTGGGCCAAAAAGACAAGGCCCAAGCGACTTTCGATGAGGCTCTAAAAATGCAGCCGAATCATCCCGAAGCCAAGAAGGCGCGGGCCAAATTGTAAAAGGAAACCCATGAAACAAATCAAAACCGGCTTAGTAAAAGTGCCAGCGGGCAAAAAACTCCGTTTAAAGACTGTTTCCACCACCGACACGGGCGATTATAAAGGCAAGGAAGAAACATTTGAACGCTTGGCAGAGTTGCAAGGCCAACTGGCCGAATTGCAAGAGCGCCTTTATGCCGAAGACAAACGCAGCGTGCTATTGATTTTTCAGGCGATGGATACGGGCGGCAAAGATGGCGCGGTGAAAAGTCTTTTAACCGGCATTAATCCGGCAGGCGTGCAAGTCACCAGTTTCAAAGCGCCGACATGGGAAGAACTGGATCATGATTATCTGTGGCGTGTGCATCAAAAAGTCCCGCCACGCGGCATGATTGGCGTGTGGAATCGTTCGCATTACGAAGACGTTTTAGTGGTGCGCGTTCATGATTTAGTGGATAAAAAAACCTGTCAGGCGCGCTTTGAGCAGATTAATGAGTTTGAAAAAATGCTCACGAAAAACGGCGTGACGATTCTGAAATTCTTTCTGCATATCTCAAAAGAAGAACAAAAATCCCGCTTGCAGGCGCGTCTTGATGACCCCACGAAACACTGGAAATTCAACGTGGGCGACTTAAAAGAACGCGCGCGGTGGGACGATTACCAAAGTGCCTACGAAGATGTGCTTATGCACTGCTCAACATCGCACGCGCCGTGGCACATTGTTCCCGCCGATAAAAAATGGGCGCGCAACATTGCCGTTGCCGAAGCCGTAGTAGAAGCGATTTCAAAAATGAAACCGCAGTTTCCCCAAGTCGAACTTGATCCGGCGAAACTTGAAATTGAATAGAAAAATTACAAAGAACTCTGCTAACCAAGCGCTAAAATAATGCGGTCTTTCTCGCGGCAACGGGGACAAAATTGGGTGAAGCCGCCTTTGCCATCGTGCATTTGAAAGGCTTGCTGTGGCCCAGAGTAACCGCAGTTTTCGCAGCGGGCAAAGCCGGGAGGCACCGTTTTCTTGGTTAGGGAAATCGTAGCTGTGGTATCCGGTTCAATCTCGATATCGTAAGAGTAAACGCGCCGCAGATGGGCCACCACACGCGCCACTAATAATTTCGGATTGAACGGCTTTGTTACGAAATCATCGGCGCCGATGCGAAAGCATTGTAATTGTGGCTCTTCGCCCGAAAGCGCGGTCATAATAATGATGGGCACGGTGCTTTTTTCGCGCACTTGCATACAAACGGCGCGGCCATCGAAACCGGGCAACATTAAATCCAACAAAATCAAATGAGGATCGGCTTCCTTGCAAGCCTGCAAACCCATCGGGCCATCGGCAGCGTAGCGGCAATCAAGACCGGCGCGTGCCAGATTCAGCAAAATCAAACGAGCGACTTCGGCATCGTCTTCGATAACCAAAACGCGAAACTTTTCGCCCGGACCGGGCTTTTGAGGCATCGTCAACAGGGTGGGTGGTGTGGTAGACATGGGAAATAACTCAAGTATGGCAGTATAAAGGCTGCAATGATGATCTGGAGTTCAAGGGAGTCCACATCTCATCAATTAGCTGCGGATACAACTTGTTATATTCCTTTGGCGATTCGCTCATTGCCGGAATGTAACAACGCTACAATGAGCAAGATAGCCGCCTAAAGTAAGGTTAGGACAGCTATGCAAAGTGCCCAGAAAAAAATATTTATCAGCATCGGCTTATCGCGCAGCATTTGCTCTGGTTCGCCGCCCACCGGAGAGGAGTGCGCCAACAGCAAAAAACGAAAAACGCCGTAGACCACAAATGGAATTGTCATCATCATCAGCGCGTGGCGGTTGCCCTTTACAGCAGCGCTATCCGCCGCTAAAAACGTGTAAAGCGAATACGCGGTGATGGTCAGTCCCGCCGCGATGCCGATAAAGGTATCAAGCAGCGGCACGGTGTAAAACGTTAGCACTTTGCGCGTGGTTTCGCGGGCCTCGCCCAATTCCAAAAGCTCCGCGCGCCTCTTGCAAAGCGCCACAAATAAAGCCAACGTGAAAGTGCAGAACAAAATCCACGGCGAAATTTCAACCGGAATCGCCACGCAACCGGCCACGATGCGCAGCACAAAACCGGAGGCAACGGCAAGAACATCTACTACAACAGCATTTTTCAAAACAAACGAATAAGATAATGTCAGGCAAAAATAGCCCAATGCCGTGAAAGGAAAATAAATCGCCTGCTTTTCCAGTTTCACGACGAGAAAAGCCGTTGCAATAGCAAAAAACAAGCAGAAACCAATCAAAGCTGCCGCTGTGCGCAGCGAAATTTTGCCTGCCGCCAAAGGGCGATTTTTCTTCACCGGATGCAAGCGATCCCGCTCCACATCGCGCCAATCGTTGATGATATAAGCCGCGCCCGACAGCGCACAAAAGCAGGCGAAAGCCAACAACACGCGCCCTAATTCCGCGAGCATCTCCGGCGCAGGCTGACGCAATCGTCCCGCGAATAAAAACCCGGCGAAGAGCAGCCCGTTTTTAGCCCATTGCCGCGTGCGCACGGCGCGCATAATGTCTCGCATTACAAGAAATTAACCCCGGATGAACACAGATGAACAAGGATAAATAGGAATTGAAACCCGAAATGAGAAATGATTTTCCTGTATTAAAATCCATCCGTGTTCCTTTGTGTTCATCCGTAATTCAAAATCCAAGCGCCTCTCTAACCGCTTCATGCGGCGCGTCAGCGAATTTTTCGACGTGACCGATTTTAGTTGGCAAGATGAAATTCAAACTGGCGCCGCGCGATTTCTTGTCGAGCGCCATCGCCGCGAAAATCTCTTCTTCTTTCATGCCGTTTGGCACTTGTGTCGGCAAATCGGCGCGCTCGAAAAGGCGCGTTTGGCGCGCGATCAAGTCGTCAGCTTCGCTTTCGGGAATTGTGCCGAGAAGTTTCGCCAAACGCGCTGAGACGGTCATGCCGATGGCGATGGCTTCACCGTGCAAAAGTTCGCCGTAAGCACCAATAGCTTCAAAAGCGTGACCCGCCGTGTGGCCGTAATTGAGAATGGCGCGTCGCCCGATGCTGTCGCTTTCGCGTTCATCTTCGCCGACGACTTCCGCTTTGATTTCGCAAGAACGCGCGATGATTTTTTCGAGAACATCCGCATCCAAAGCCAAAGCCGCGTCGAGGTTTTCTTCGAGCCACACGAAAAATTCGGCATCGGCAATCACGCCATATTTAATCACTTCGGCGAGGCCCGCGCATAGTTCGCGCGGTGGCAAAGTTTGCAGGCACAGCGGGTCAATTATCACTTCACTCGGCTGGTGAAAGGCGCCGATCAGGTTTTTCGCGCGCGGATGATTGACGCCGGTTTTGCCGCCGACGCTGGAATCCACCATCGCCAACAAGGTGGTCGGCACTTGAATAAAAGAAACGCCGCGCATCCAAGTGGCGGCCACAAAACCGGCCCAATCGCCAACGACACCGCCGCCTACAGCGACAACGCCGCCGCGCCGCGTGAAGCGATTTTCGGCTAAGGCATCGTAAGCGCGGCTTGTCCATTCGAGGCTTTTGGAGGTTTCTCCGGCGGGCGCGTTGAATTGCAAAACGCGATGTGCAACTTCTCCCGTTTTCAGGCGCGCGGCTAAAGCATCGGCATAGAGCGGCGCCACAGCTTCGTTCGATAAAACGGCGAGTTCATCCGGCCAATTTTCGCCACAAGTTTGTAGAGCGCCGGATTCGATTTTAATTTTGTAACTGCGCTCGCCCAAAGGCACTTTAATCAAGGTCACGCAAGCAATTTTAGCAAGATGAGCAACAGGTTAAACGCAAACTAATTTTTGCCTTGCTAAAAACGCAACAACGGCTTTCTTTCAAGTCGCGCTGATTCGACTTTTTTCAAGAAACTCGCGCAATTTTGCCAGTTGTGCGTGTTGTTTCTCAGTCAATTGGCTCACCGAGGGCGCGATTTCATTGGCGACAGTGCGCATCAATTCATCCACCTGCACGCCATAAAACTGCGGCAAATAACATTTCAATTTTTCCTGCATTCGCACATTTTGCCGCGCGGCGCCGATGAAATTTCCGCGACGGTGTTGATGAATCGCGACTGCCGCATGAATCAGACCATTGAAGAATAATTTGTGCTCATCATCTGTAACGCGCCATAAATCTTCGAGCGCTTCGTGCGCGCCAAAGAAATTTTCGTCTTGCCACAACTGCCAGAACTCGCAGTATTGTTCCGCTGCGTTTTCAGGCCAGTAAAATATAAAAGGCAATGAAGAAAGGATTTTCATGTTTATTTTGCAAAACGGCGAAGCGGCGCCAGAGATTCATCTAACGGACGCGCAAGGCCAAGAATGGAAACTGAGCGACCACGGCGGCAAAATGGTCGTTTTGCACTTTTGTCGCGGCGAATTCTGACCGACCACGCGGGGCGAGTTCGCCCTGTGGGACACATTTTGGCACATCTTCAAAAAAATGAATTGCGAAATCGTTTTTTTGGTCAACGGAGGCCGCAAAGAACACGCGCAATTCGTCGAAAATTTCAAAATTCGCCCGCCGCTTCTTATTGACGAAGAGGGCACAGTCGGTGCGGCTTACGGACTTTATGAAGTGAATCAACCATTTCGAGGCGACGACTACAAAATCTACACGGCGCCCGCTGTGATTTTAGTGGATGCCGAGGGTTTAATTGCGTGTCAATGGCTACTCAGTGGCCCGCGAGGGCGACCTTCACCCGAATGTTTGCTCGGCGTTTTAAGTTTCGCGGAGCATAACAATTGGAAATATTGACCTGCAAATCAACGACTTTTTTGCGCTAACAAAGAAAGACCGGTGGCGAAGATTAGCACGGGCGGAATATAAGCCAAAAGCAGCGGGTTGCCGATGCCGTTTTCGCCTAATTTGCTGCACCATGTCCATGTGAGATAATAAATCGTCAGCACGATTAGGCTCATGCCAAGCGCGAGGCCACTTTGGCCTTTAGCGCGTGGCGGACGCAAACCCAGCGGCGCTCCCACTAAAACCAAGCCCAAACATAGCAGCGGCGTAGCAAACCTGTCGTGCATGGCAAAAGTCAGGCTGCGCACTTTTTTCGCAAGATCGTCGCGTGTTTCTCCATCTTCCTCGCGCACTGCGTTTTCGTAGGTTTCTTTGCGATACGGCACTAAATCGCGCAGGGAAACATACTCGAAATTGGATTCGTCCATCGCCTGACGCGCGTTGATGTTGCTGTTAGCTAATTTGGAGAGTGCCGGGGCTTCCCGATTGCTGGCAACGTTGAATTTGATGGTGTTTTTGGCGATCCAAGCGCCGGTTACAGGATTTTTACCGAATTTCGTTGTGGAACCGTTATATAAGCGCCATTTATTGCTTACCAAATCCCATTGCCCTTTTTTCGCTTGAATGACCGTTTCGGGCGACTGACGTTCGACATTAAAAATGGTAATCGTTGGTTCAATGAGCGTGCCGGTTTTAGTGTCAAAATCTTTGGCCTGAATCAAGGTCTTCAAAGGGCCTTTGCCGCGTGGCGGATCGTCATAACGAAAGCCGCCTTTGGCGCTGGATTGAATCGCACCGCGCTTGACGGCATCCATGCGCATTTGCGTGCCGGGAACCAAAAATTCCTGCAACAAAAACGCGAAAATGCCTAAAATCACGCTCCAGATTAAGGCTGGAATCATCATGCGAGGCAAACTGACGCCGCTGGCCCATAATGCGGTAATTTCGCTTTCGGTGGAAAGTTCGGTAAACGCTTGTGTGGTGCCGTAAAGCACCGCCATCGGCAAAGCGAAAAGAAAAATGCGCGGCACTTGATACAATACCATGCTGAATAACGTGCTTAACGGAAAGTGATCGGACATAGCCGAGCGCACTGCCGAAACAATCGTCACCATGACGAGCAAACCGCCAAAGGACAGCAGGCCGCGCAAGGTGCCTTCTATGACATGCGCCAGCAAATAACTGTCAACAATTTTCAGCGGCCCTTCTTTGGGGCGCTTTTTACGCGTCACGCTTTTAGAAGCGGCAGATTGCACAGATGCCATATTACAAATTACAATTCAAGGCGCAAAAAGCACCGCTTTAAATTTCTTGCAAGCAGCGATGCAAATAGCCGCGCGCTTCTGCCGCGATGCCCATCGCGCGCGAAACCGGATAATCTTTGGCGCCAATGACTTCCAGATTGACCGGACCGTTGTAGCCAATGCTTTTGAGCGACTTTAAAATGCCGGGTAAATCCAGCGCGCCGCGTCCGGGAATTTGCTGTTCCGGCGTTCCGGGCGGGCCGGGAACGCGGACGGGGCAATCGCGAAAATGACAGGTCACAATGCGCTCGCCCCACAACGGCGCCACTTGCGCCGGGTCTTCATCAGCGCGCGCCAAATGGCTCGGATCGAAATTTAATCCCACGGCGCCTTGCGTTACTTCATCCATCAAACGTATTCCCGTCGCGGCGTTGTAAATCGCTTGATTGACGTGCGGTTTGACCGCCAAAATCACGCCCGCGTCTTCGGCCATTTGCGCCACAGTGCGCACAAATTTAATGGACTGTTGCGTTGATGCTTCGTCGTCGGATTTGCCGCCGCTACCAATATTCACAATAGGCACGCCAATTTGCGCGGCTAAATCTAACAAGCCATGCAAACGTTCGATATCATTGGTGGCCGCTTCCATCGCAGTTGGTGTGAGATTGTGCTGCGCCAATAAATCGTTGATTTTCCCGGCATCGTCGCCGATTTCAACGTGCGGCGACATTCCGGCAATCGCAGCCAATTCGACGTATTCATAACCGGCCCACGCGACGTGTTGCAGCGCCGTTTCCAAATCGGTTCCGGCGAATACGACAGTGTTCATTCCCAGTTTCATGCAAGATTTCCTTATAACTTAATCCGTTTGCCTTCGCGCGCGCTTTGATAGGCCGCAAGGCACATTTCGACACTCACTTTGCCATCGCGCGCCGAAACGCTGGGCGGCGCGGCATTTTGCAAATTGTCAATCCACGGGCGCGGCACGGCTTTAAGGCGCTCATAATGAGTGCCGGGCACTTGAAAATCAAAGGCTTCCCAATGGCCGGTGCTTTTGCGCCACAAGCGGAGCGGCGGCGTGCCGGGCGGTGCGTGCGGCGTCGAAACGCCGTCGTCCCAGTTTTGGATAATCACGCCTTCGTCGCCATAAATCTCGCAGGTGTTTTCGCCCGCCAGCGTTACCGACGAGTTGAAAAGCACGCCCATCGCACCCCCAGCGACGTTTTCTGCTTCCGGCCAGCGATAAAGTGCCAGACCAGTGTCATCCGGCGCCACATTCGTCAGCACATTATCAATTTCGGCCATGACGCTATGCGGGCGGCCCAAAATCCAATACATAAAATCGGCGGCATGAACGGCATCGTCGAAAAACATTCCGACATTTTGCAGCGGATCAATGTGCCATGCGCTCGGCGATTGTGGCAAACCAGAGTTGAACAGAAAATTAATGCAATGGCGGCGACGCATGGCGCCCACGCGGCCCAGCGCGCCGGAACTGACCCATTCTTTGATTTTTTGATTCAACGGGTCGCAGCGCATTTGAAAGGCCATTTGAAAATGCACGCCGCTTTTTTCCACAGCCGCGATAATGCGGTCACAATCGGCGAGCGTGGTCGCCAAAGGCTTTTGACACAGCACGTTTTTGCCCGCCGCGCACGCCGCTTCGATGATTTTCGCGTGTTGATTCGTCGGACTGGTCACGATAACGGCGTGAATGTCATCGCGCGCTAAAAGCGCATCCAAATCGGCGTGCCAGTCGAGATTGTATTTTTCGCAGGCGGCTTGGCCTCGTTCGAGATTATCATCCCACGCGGCGATGACTTTGGCATCTTCAAAGGCAGCGATGGCATCGCAATAAGCGTTGGCGTGGCCGTGGGCAAAGGACAGAACGGCAATGTTGATTGTTGGCATAAGGAAAATTTCCGGTTGAATGTGGCAGGCAATCTTGCTACATTTTCCGCAAAAGGCGCGCTTGTGAAAAGGTTACAATGTATCATAGCGTGCAAAAGAGAAACGTGAATTATTATGGAATTTGATTTGTCCCGCGAGTGGCTGGAAGCCAATGGCATCGGCGGTTATGCCTGTTCGACGGTTATTGGCTGCAACACACGACGTTATCACGCGCTTTTGTGCGCCGCCACCGCGCCGCCTTTGGGCCGCATGGTATTGGTCAACAAAGCCGATGAAACGTTGGATATCGGCGAGCGCCACGTCGAACTCGGCTGCAATCAGTTTCCCGGCACAATTCATCCCAATGGTTATCATTATTTGGAATCGTTCGAAACGTTTCCCTTGCCGCGCTGGATTTATCGTGTGCCCGGTTTTGAAAACGCGCCGGATGTCGTCCTCGAAAAGACCTTGTGGATGCCGCACGGCGAAAATCGCACTTGCATTCGCTATGTTTTGCGTGAAGGCCCCGAAATCTCACTGTCGCTGCGCCCTTATGTCACGGGTCGCGATTATCATCACACCCTGAGTTTCAACACGCATTACAACACGTCCGTCGAAAAACTGCGCGAAAACGGCGATGGACATGGCACGCAATTGAAAATGCAGCCTTACGAAGGCAGCCCGCCGATCATTTTTACGGCAAACGGCGAGTTTTTCGGCGCGGGCGCGTGGTATTACGCTTTTGAATACGCCGTCGAAATGGAGCGCGGCCTCGATTGCCACGAAGACGCGTGGTGCCCCGGCGCTTTTGTGTGGAAGCTCAAAGCGGGGCAAAGCGCCGAGTTTTGCGTCGCTACCGAGCCGCTTTCGGTTGAACCAAAACAAGATTTCGCGTGTTTGTCGTCGCTGCAAAACGAAATCAAACGCCGCGAAGCTATCAAAGCGACGTTTGCCGATTTGCCCGAACCGCGTCGCGAAGCAGCGGGCCGTCTTGCCCTTGCCGCCGATCAAGTCATTGTGCAGCGTCAGGACAGATTGCATACCGTTTTGGCCGGTTATCCGTGGTTTTCCGATTGGGGCCGCGACACCATGATTGCGCTGCCCGGCTTGTGCCTGACGACGAAGCGTTTTTACGAAGCCTCTTCGATTTTGCTGTCGTTTGCCAAAGCCGCCAGCGAAGGCATGATTCCTAATCGCTTCCCTGACCACGGCGAAACGCCCGATTACAACACCGTAGACGCGACGCTGTGGTTTTTTCACGCCACGGCGCAATATCTTCAGCGCAGCGGCGACTGGAAAACCGTTGGGACGCAGATTTATCCGGTTTTGCGCGAGTGCATCGAATGGCACATCAAAGGCACGCGTTACGGCATTCAGGCCGACGAAAGCGATGGTTTGCTCCATAGCGGCGGCGGCGGCACGCAATTGACGTGGATGGATGCCAAAGTCGGCGATTGGGTTGTGACGCCGCGCGAAGGCAAGGCTGTGGAAATTCAAGCGCTGTGGTTCAACGCTCTGCGCAACATGATGGAGATGGCTGACCGCGCCGGTGACAAAGAAATGAAAAACCTGTGCGGCGATTGGAGCCGCAAGGTCAAGAAAAATTTCACCGAGAAATTTTGGAATGCCGACGAAAATTGCCTGTTCGATTACATCAACGGCCACTATCAAGACGGTGCCATTCGTCCCAATCAAATTTTTGTTGTGTCTCTGCCGCATCGTTTGCTAACGACCGAATTGGAAAAACGCGTTGTGGCTTGCGTGCAGCGCGAATTACTGACGCCACACGGCCTGCGTTCGCTGTCGCCGCGCGATTCGCGCTATCGCCCGATTTACATCGGCGACCAATGGCAGCGCGACGGCTCGTATCATCAAGGCACGGTTTGGGGCTGGCCGATTGGCGGCTTTTTGGAAGCCTATTTGAAAGTCAATCGCCACAGCGCAACGGCAAAAAAACAAGCGAGCGCGTGGCTGCAACCGCTGATTGACCATTTAGACGAAGCCTGCCTTGGCAGCATCAGCGAAATCTTCGACGGCGACCCGCCTTTCACGCCGCGCGGCTGTTTCGCCCAAGCATGGAGCATCAGCGAAGTGCTACGCATTTTGGTGGAAGAGTTGTGATTCAGGTCGGAATCTTTTTTGTGGCCTAAAACCCACAATTGCCCTGTCGCCGGTATCGCTTGGATGCCCACACGAATCGCAGTTGGGGTCAGCCGTATCGTTTGGGTGGCTACCCGTAAACAACTCAGGGCCATCCGTAAACCAGTCCGAGGCATCCGTATGGTTTGTGGGGCCATCCGTATAGCAGTTGGAGCCATCCGTATAACAGTCAGAGGCACCCGTAAAGCAGTTGGAGCCATCCGTAAAGCCGTTGAGGACATCCGTATCGGTTGTGGGAGTATCCGTAAACCACTCTGGGGCATCTGTAACGCAGTCAGCAGTAGCGTTAGGAAATGCCGATGCAGGAAAACGCCACATAAGTAGCCAATTGTGTTTCCATAATGCGTAAATTTCAACTAAAGTTGCGATTAAGCCCTATCGCTGCTAAATTGAAATTACTTACCGGCGTCCGCGAGATGTGTTTTCAAAGGGGTTGCGACAGGAGATTCTCTTGGCTGCAACAAAGGGAAAGCGCAGGGAGCGAATCACTGCGCCGGTGCGTGTAAGCCTCAAAGCACACGAAAGGAGCACGCTTTGTCGAATCTGCTGGACAAGGCCGCACAAGCGGCCACCGAAGAAGTTTCCCTCAACGGACACGCTGAAAAACACCTCACGGCGCCGCGTTTGAAGGGACTCAAGTGTCGCTGTTGCGACGCCCAATACGAATTTGCCCCCCGTCACGTCTGCGAGTTTTGCTTTGGCCCCGTCGAAGTCGAATATGACTACGATGTAATCAAAGGAAGCATTTCGCGCGAAAGCATCAAAGCCGGCCCGACTTCCATTTGGCGCTATCAAGAATTGTTGCCTGTCGAAGGCACGCCGCGCGTCAATCTCGAAGCCGGTTTCACGCCTCTGGTGCGCGCTGACCGCTTGGCGAAGAAACTTGGCCTCAAGAATCTCTACGTCAAAAACGATACGGCCAACCCGACTTGGAGTTTTAAAGATCGCGTGGTTTCCGTGGCGCTCTCGCGCGCTGTCGAATTTGGTTTCGATACCGCCGCCTGCGCTTCCACGGGCAACTTAGCCAACTCGGTGGCCGCGCACGCCGCTCACGCGGGATTGAAATGTTATGTTTTCATTCCCGCCGACTTGGAAGCCGGAAAAGTGATGAATTCGCTGATTTACGGCCCCAAGGTCGTCAAAGTGCGCGGCAATTACGACGAAGTGAACCGACTTTGCAGCGAAATTGCGGATCGTAATTCGTCGTGGGCCTTTGTCAACATCAACGTGCGCCCGTTTTATTCCGAAGGCTCGAAAACTTTGGCCTACGAAGTCGCCGAGCAACTCGGCTGGCAGGCGCCTGATCATGTTGTGATTCCCATCGCGTCGGGTTCGATGTTGACCAAGATTCATAAAGGCTTCAATGAATTTATGAAATTGGGCCTGATTGACCAGAAAACTGTCCGCATCAGCGGCGCGCAGGCCGAAGGTTGTAGCCCGGTCGCCAAAGCGTTTGAAGCAGGGCACGACTTCGTGACGCCGGTTAAGCCCAACACCATCGCCAAAAGTCTGGCGATAGGCAACCCGGCGGACGGCATTTTCGCCCTCGACATCATGCGCGAAACCGGCGGCAACGCCGCGATGGTCAACGATGATGAAATCGTCGAAGGTATCAAACTTTTGGCGGAATGCGAAGGCATTTTCACCGAAACCGCAGGCGGTGTCACAATTGCCGTCTTGAAAAAGTTGGTCGAACAGGGCAAAATATCGCCCGACGAAACCACAGTGGCGTATATTACCGGCATCGGCCTGAAAACTCAGGAAGCATTGATCGGTAAAACCGCCGAGCCGTATGAAATTGATCCCAATCTCAATTCGTTTGAGAAAGTTGTTAGCCATTAGCGATTAGCTGTTAGCATTGAAAAAAACTAACAGCTAATCGCTAACAGCTAATCGCTAAAAATCCAAAGGAGCTAAAATGAGCGTTGTTGTTCGTATTCCCACCCCGTTGCAAAAATTGGTCGGCGATAAAGCCGAAGTTGAAGGTCAGGGCGCCACAGTGCGCGAAGTGATCGAAGGTTTGGCGGCGCAAAACGGCGAAATCAAGACCCGTTTGCTGGACGATTCCGGCGAATTGCGCCGCTTCGTCAATGTTTACGTCAACGAAGAAGATGTGCGCTTCCTGCAAAAGCTGGACACGCCTCTTAAAGACGGCGACGAAGTTTCCATTGTCCCGGCCATCGCCGGTGGCTAAAAAGTGCGGAATTCGGAGTGCGGAATAACACCCCACTCCGCATTCCGCACTTCGCACTCCGCATTATGAAAGACCGTTTGCATCTTACGTTTCCACACGATCAAGTCGCCTCGCCGGTGATGTGTCAGGTGGCGAAGCAATTTGACGTAACGTTTTCCATCCGGCGCGCCAACGTGACGCCTGAAGCTGGTTGGATGGACTTGCAACTCGAAGGCAGCGACGACGAAATCGAACGCGTCATCGCCTTTTTGCAAGAAAATAACGTGCGCGTTGACCCCATCGAAGGCGATATTATCGCCGGATAGAACCCGTATCAGTTCCAACACAAAGGACACAAAGAACTCACTAAGAAACACAAAGATTTTTCTCTATGTTTCTTTGAGATTTCTTTGTGTCCTTTGTGTTTTTGATTTATGACACTGCGCCAGTTCATTCTCGATTTCGACGGAGAGCGCATCGGCGGCGAAAGTCCGTTTGCCGTTTTCGAGCGAAAAAATAGCAGTGGCGATGCTTTGGACGAACTGAGAAGCGCCTTAAACAAAGCCCAAAAACAATACCCCAACGGCGGCGCGATCGGTTTTTTATCTTACGACTTCGCCCGCCAACTTGAACCGCGCGCCTTTGGCAATTCATCAACCGACGATTTGCAAATTCCCGATATTCGTCTGACGTTTTTCTCAAATCTTAAGCGCGTGAAAATCCAACATCCAGCCTCCAACTTCCAGCCTCCAACTTCCAGCCTCCGGCCTCCAGCCGCCGAATACCTCGATTCCGTCGCTCGCATTCAAAACTACATCGCGGCGGGCGATATTTATCAAGCGAATTTAACGCGACGCTTTGAAGCGCCGCTGCCCTGCTCGCCTGCACAGCTTTACAAAAAATTAAACGCGCTCAATGCGGCGCCGTTTTCCGCCTTGCTCGAATGGGACGATTTCGCGATTGTTTCTAATTCGCCGGAGCGCTTTGTGCGCTTGCAAGGGCGCGAAGTGTTAGCGCAACCGATAAAAGGCACCATCCGGCGCGGAAAAACGCCCGACGAAGACCAAAATCTGCAAATCGAACTGCAAAACTCGGCCAAAAACCGCGCCGAAAACGTGATGATCGTGGATTTAGTGCGCAACGATTTGGGCCGCGTTTGCAAATTTGGCAGCGTGCAAGTGCCAAAATTATGCGATGTGCAAACTTTTCCGACGCTGCATCATTTAGTTTCCGATGTAACTGGCATTTTGCGTGACGATTGCGATGGTCTTGACTTATTGCGCGCTTGTTTTCCGTGCGGCTCGATTACCGGCGCGCCGAAAATTCGTTCGATGCAAATTATTGACGAACTCGAACCCGTGCGACGCGGCGCCGCGATGGGCGCTATTGGCTATATTGATTTTCAAGGCGACATGGACTGGAATGTCGCCATTCGCACCATTACTTGTAAGGATAAATCAGCTTATTTTCACGTTGGCGGCGGCATTGTCGCCGATAGCGAAGCGCAAAGCGAACACGACGAAGTCATGCTCAAGGCGCAGGCGCTACAAGCTGCTCTCCGATAGCATGTGGATGTATTCCGACAGTTTGGGGAGGCTCTCCGATGGCTTATGGAGGCATTCCGATGGCGTGTGGAGGCTCTCCGATTCGTCGGAATGCACCCACAGGACGTCGGAATGCTCCCACAAACTATCGGAATGCTCCCACAAACTATCGGAATGCCTCTATTAAACCATCGGAATGCCTTCGCAAGGTGTTGGAATGCTCTCGCACACTGTCGGAATGCCTCCCCAAACTATCGGAAGGCTACAACAGGACAGTCAGAGAGTGTTTGAAGGTAGCGATGCGCCATCATACACGTCCAGTCTGCCGCCCCAAAGAGTCAATGCGGTTACCTATTTTAAAAAATGAACCCATAGCCATCAAGCTAAGGAGATTTAGGAAAAGAAAAAGCTCACTTTGTCAGACTTTGGGTTGCAAACAAAAGCAACAAAGGAGCTTTTTCTCTGTTTTCAGTATCGCAACTCTCGGACGTTTTGGCGGTGTTAAGCCA